>NC_008268.1:3678000-3982000 GCF_000014565.1 Rhodococcus jostii RHA1
CCGCGGCCTGCTCGAACGCACCAGCAGGACCACCCGGGTCGCCGGCATTCTGCGGGACGCGATCATCGACGGAACGTTCCGACCAGGGGCGCGACTGTCCGAACCCGACATCTGCGCCGCCCTCGACGTCTCCCGCAACACCGTGCGCGAGGCCTTCCAGATCCTCATCGAAGACCGGCTCGTCGCGCACGAACTCAACCGCGGCGTCTTCGTCCGCGTGCCCACCGCCGAGGACATCACCGAGCTGTACATCTGCCGGCGCGTCGTCGAATGCGCCGGTGTCAACGGATTCGATCCCGCCACCGGCGACCTGTCGCGCGTCGCCGAGGCCCTCGACCTGGCCGACGAACGGTACGCCGTCGAAGACTGGACCGGAGTCGGCACCGCCGACATCCACTTCCACAGCGCCCTCGCCAGCCTCAACAACAGCAATCGCATCGACGAACTGATGCGCAGCGTGTGGAACGAGGCGCGACTCGTCTTCCACGTCATGGACGACGCCCACCGATTCCACGGCCCGTACCTCACCCGCAATCACGAGATCTACGACGCCCTGGCGGCCGGCAACACCGAAGCCGCAGGTCAGCTACTCAAGACCTACCTCGAAGACGCCGAGGCGCAGATCCTGGGGGCGTACCGCCCCGTGAGCGGTTGACGAGTCCAGAGACTCCTCAACCACGCACGGGCGCGAAGCGCCCGTAGAAGCCCTCGATGTGCTCCCGCACCAGGCCGGCGGCCTCGGCGCCGTGCCCGTCGCGGAGGGCGGCGACGATGCCGCGGTGCTCGCAGCGGAGGTGGGTCGCGACGGCAG
This sequence comes from Rhodococcus jostii RHA1, assembly GCF_000014565.1. Lineage (NCBI taxonomy): Bacteria > Bacillati > Actinomycetota > Actinomycetes > Mycobacteriales > Nocardiaceae > Rhodococcus > Rhodococcus jostii. Next base: position 3,678,812 of record NC_008268.1, read on the forward strand.
GCCAGTCGTCGAGGAGCGGAACGGCCTGCATGACGTAGCCGTGAATCGAGTCGCGGAGCGAGACCATCATCGCCTCGACGAGGACGTTGCCCGCGAGTCCGGCCATCGCGACGTGCAGGTCGGCGTCGAGCCGGTGGAACGCCTCGGGTGAGAGGTCCTCGTCGTCCATCGCGTCGAGCAGTGTGTCGATGGCCGAGAAGTCGAGGTCGGGGGCCTGTCCGGCGGCTTCCTGCACCGCCCACGACTCGAGCAGTGTGCGTGTCTGGACGACGTCGTGGATGGGTAGCGTGCGCGTCGCCATGTGCAGTCGGATGGCTGCGCCGATGGACGCGGCCGGGTCGGCGGCCACGATCGCGCCCGCGTCCGGTCCGGACCCGACGGCCGTGCGGACGATGCCCATGGCCTCGAGCACGCGCATGGCCTCGCGGACGGACGACCGTCCGACCCCCAGTTCCTCGGCGAGTGCGCGTTCGGCGGGCAGACGACCGCCGACGGTGAGTTTGCCTGCCGCCAGATCCTGCTCGATGCGGTGCAGGACGACCTCGTGTGTGCGCACGACGAAAGTTTACCTGGTGTGGTCTGACCACAGTGCGCTACTGTGGTCAGACCACAGCCCAGCCCGGTTGGAGTACCCGATGAGAATCGCCCTGTTCGCCACGTGCCTGGCGGATGCCCTGTTCCCCGAATCCGCCACCTCGACGGTCCGCCTGCTCGAGCGGCTCGGCCACGAGGTCGTGTTCCCACCGAAGCAGACGTGCTGCGGGCAGATGCACGTCAACACCGGCTACCAGGCCGAAGCGCTCCCACTCGTCCGTCACCACGTGGAAGCGTTCGAGAGGGGACCGTCCTGGGACGTCGCGGTCGCGCCGTCCGGTTCCTGCGTCGGATCCGTCCGGCACCAGCACGCGATGGTCGCCCGCCGGTACGGGGACGAATCACTCGCGACGCGCGCCGAGGAGGTCGCGTCCCGGACGTACGAACTGTCGGAACTGCTCGTCGACGTCCTCGGCGTCACCGACGTCGGCGCCTATTACCCGCACCGGGTGACGTACCACCCGACATGCCACTCGCTGCGGATGCTGCGCGTCGCCGACAAACCGCTGCAACTGCTTCGCGCGGTGCGGGGGATGACGCTGATCGAACTCCCCGCGGCCGAATCCTGTTGCGGCTTCGGCGGAACGTTCGCGCTGAAGAACTCCGAGACGTCGACCGCGATGCTCGCCGACAAGATGGGCAACGTCCTGAGCACGGGCGCCGAGGTGTGCAGCGCCGGCGACTCGTCCTGCCTGATGCACATCGGCGGCGGACTGTCCCGGCTGCGCAGCGGGGTCCGCACCGTCCACCTCGCCGAGATCCTGGCGAGCACCGAGAAGATCGGGAGCAACGCATGACCACGTTCCTCGGCTCGCCCACCTTCCATGCGGGCACCGGAAACATCCGGGGCACAGAATCTTTCCCCGACGCGGCGCGGAAATCACTCGCCGACACCCAACTGCGCGCCAATCTCGGCGCGGCCACCACCACCATTCGCAACAAGCGCATCGCCGCGGTCGCCGAGGTCGAGGACTGGGAGGAACTGCGGCAGGCGGGCAGCGCCCTCAAGGCGGACGTGATGGCGCGGCTCCCCGAATTGCTCGTTCAGTTCGAGGAGAACGTCACCGCCCGCGGCGGCACCGTCCACTGGGCACGCGACTCGGAGGAGGCGAACCGGATCATCACCGACCTCGTGCAGGCCACCGGCTCCGACGAGGTCGTGAAGGTCAAGTCGATGGCCACCCAGGAGACGGGCCTCAACGAGCACCTCGAGGCGAACGGGATCGCGGCGATCGAAACCGACCTCGCCGAACTCATCGTCCAACTCGGCGAAGACAAGCCGAGCCACATCCTCGTTCCCGCCATCCACCGCAACCGCGCCGAGATCCGTGAGATCTTCCTGAAATCGATGCCGGGCATCGACAAGGACATCACCGACGACCCCCGGGCGCTGGCGATGGCCGCGCGGGCACACCTTCGGCGGAAGTTCCTCTCCGCGAAGGTGGCAGTCAGCGGCGCGAACTTCGGGGTCACGGAAACCGGGACCCTCGCGGTGGTGGAGTCGGAGGGCAACGGGCGGATGTGCCTCACCCTCCCCGACACCCTCATCACCCTCATGGGCATCGAGAAACTGGTCCCGACGTTCACCGACCTCGAGGTGTTCATGCAACTGCTGCCGCGGTCGTCCACCGCCGAGCGGATGAACCCGTACACCTCCATGTGGACCGGGGTGCATCCCGGCGACGGCCCGCAGAACTTCCACGTCGTCCTCCTCGACAACGGTCGCACCAACGTGCTGGCCGACGAGGTCGGGCGGTCGGCACTCCACTGCATCCGCTGCAGCGCCTGCCTGAACGTGTGCCCCGTCTACGAGCGGGCAGGCGGACACGCGTACGGGTCGGTGTATCCGGGCCCGATCGGCGCGATCCTCAGCCCGCAACTCACCGGGACCACCGGCCACGACGACCCGAACGCGTCGCTGCCGTTCGCCTCGACGCTGTGCGGCGCCTGCTTCGACGCCTGCCCGGTACGCATCGACATCCCCAGCATTCTCGTGCACCTGCGCGCGGAGCAGGTCGACTCCGAGCGGCACGGGCTTCCCGGCGGCCAGGACCTCGCGATGAAGGCCGCGGGCTTCGTGATGGGGTCGGAGAAGCGCTTCGCCGCCGCCGAGACGGCGTCCAAGGTCGGCCGGGTGCTGGGCGGCAAGAAGGGACGCATCACGTCGCTGCCGTACCCGGGGTCCAAGTGGACCGCGAGCCGCGACCTCCCCTCCCCGCCGAAGGAAACCTTCCGCCAATGGTGGGCCCGCACTCACGAGGACACGACACGATGACCGCACGCGAAGAGATCCTGTCCCGGATCCGGTCGGCGCTCGCCGACGCGCCCGCCCCCGAACCCGTTCCCCGCGACTACCACCGCCTGCCTGCGTCGGGGCCCGGGGACGTCGAGTTCTTCGCCCACACCGTCGACGACTACCGCGCGCAGGTCCATCGCGCCGACGAGAGCACGGTCGCCGAGGTCGTCACCGGGCTGATCGCGGAGGGCGCGCGCGCCGTCGTCCCGCCGGACCTGCCGCTGTCGTGGCGGCCGCGACGTGACGTCGTCGTCGACGGGGCACCCGCCGAACTGTCGACGCTCGAACTCGACGCGCTCGACGTGGTCGTCACCGGTTGCACCCTCGGGATCGCCGCCACCGGGACGATCGTGCTCGACGGCGGCACCGGGCAGGGGCGGCGGGCACTGACCCTGGTCCCGGATCACCACATCTGCATCGTGCGCACCGATCAGATCGTCGACACCGTCCCGCAGGCCTTCCAGACCCTCGACGCAACCAAGCCGCTGACGTTCATCAGCGGCCCCAGCGCCACCAGCGACATCGAACTCAACCGCGTCGAGGGCGTCCACGGTCCCCGGACGCTGGACGTCGTCATAGTGCGCTGACGCGCCTGTGCGTGGCTTGCGAGTCCAGAGACTCGTCAACCACTCACGGGGCGCGGAGCGCCCTCGCGGCCAGATCGGCGATGGCGCGGACGATCTCCGCGCCCCCGAACATCACGTCGTCGTTGTGCCCCGCCCCTTGCAGCACGACGGTTTCGACGGGACCGCGCGCCGCATCCGCCACGCGTGCGCTCTGGTCCGGGGGGACGACGCTGTCGGCGGTGCCGTAGACCACGGTGGTCGGCACATCGATGCGTGCGACGTACTCCGCGACGGGGAAACGGTCGCGCAGCAGCAGCCGGACCGGCAGGAACGGGTAGTGCCGGGCGCCGACGGACGCGAGGTCGACGAACGGCGACCGAAGCAACAGGCCCGCAGGCGGATGCCCGGTGGCGAGTTCGGTGACGACGCCGGTGCCGAGGCTTTCCCCGAAGTAGAGCAGCCGCTCCGGCGGCACGCGACGTTCGTCGACGAGGTACCGGTGGGCCGCTCGGACGTCGAGTGCCAGCCCGTCCTCGCCGGGGTGGCCGGGGTTGCCGCCGTACCCGCGGTAGTCGAAGAGCAGTGTGGCGAAACCGGCGGCGGCGAGGTCCGACGCCAGCAGCGCGCGGTCGGCCCTGTTGCCGGCGTTCCCGGCGGCCACGAGGACGGTCATGCGCGGGCCCCCGCTCGCGGGTGGGACGTACCAGGCACCCAGTTCGAGGCCGTCCGACGTGGTCAACGTGATGTCCTCGGCCCCGGCGATCAGTCGGTCGGCAGGCGGCACCGGCGAGTTGTCGGGGTAGTAGATCAGACGCCGCTGCAATACCCACACCCCCGCGACCAGCAGAGCGACGACTACGAGCGCAACGATGCCGACGCGGATCATTGCCGGATCGGTGTTCCCGCCCACTCCAGCAACTCGGCCACGGGCAGGGTGTTGATCACGTCCGACGGCTCGACTCCGCGTTCGGCGGCGCGCTCGCAGGCGTAGCCCTGCCAGGCGAGCTGACCGGTGGTGTGCGCGTCGGTGTCGATGGAGAACTTGCACCCGCTGTTCAGTGCGAGGTCGATCAGGCGTCCCGGCGGGTCGCGGCGCTCGGGGCGGGAGTTGATCTCGACCGCGGTGCCGTACTCCCGGCACGCCTCGAACACCCGTTCCGCGTCGAACTTCGATTCGGGCCGCGGTCCCCGCGCACCCTCGACGAGCCGGCCGGTGCAGTGCCCGAGCACGTCGACGTGCGGGGACTTCACGGCCTGCAGCATCCGCTTGGTCGTCGTCGCACGGTCGGTGTCCAGGTGCGAGTGCACGCTGGCCACCACGATGTCCAGGTCGGCGAGCAGGTCGTCGTCCTGGTCGAGGGAGCCGTCGTCGAGGATGTCGACCTCGATACCGGTGAGCACGCGGAACGGCGCGAGTTCCGCGTTCAGTTCGGCGACGACGCTCAGCTGGGAGAGCAGTTGCTCCGACGACATCCCGTTCGCGACCGTCAGCCGCGGCGAGTGATCGGTGATCGCGCAGTACTCGTGGCCCAGGGCGGCCGCGCGGCGCATCATCTCCCGGATCGGGCACCGGCCGTCCGACCAGTCGGAATGGGTGTGCAGGTCGCCGCGGAGGGCGTCGAGCAGTTCGGTCCCGCCGAGGCCGATCGGCTCGGCCGCATTGCGCAGGTACATCAGATACAGCGGCACCGACTCGGCGCACTCACGGATGATCGCGGCGGCCTCGGATCCGATGTCGGGTGGCGACACCCAGCCGCGCTCCTCCAGCTCGGCCAGTTCGTCCTCGTCCGCGTACGTCAGCACGTCGGCCGCCCGCCGGAATGCGGCGATCCTCGGTGCCTCGTCACGCGAGCGCTCGAGCCAGAACGCAATTTCCCGCAGCGCTTCGACGGGGTCCATCTTTCAATGGTGCACGGCTGCCGGGCTGCTGGCTAGAAGCAATTTCTGCCAGAACTTAGGGTCACCTCGTTGTCCGCACGTTCACACGCACGTTCCCTTCGTCTCGCTTACGACTTCTACGGTGCCGGAGTTGTCCACATTCGAATCGGGAGCCACGGTGAGTTTGAAACCCCTCGCACTGTTCGTCAATCACGACGGCGTGTCTTCGCGCGCATCCGTCACCTGTCAGTACAAGTGCGGAAACGCGTGCTCCCACGACGTGCCCAACACCTCGCACGGCGAATACTTCCGTGACATCGCCCGTACCGCCCTGTCGCGGCGCGGGATGCTGCGCGGGACCGGGATGGCCGTCCTCGCCGTCGGCGCGGGCAGTGCGCTGGTGGCCTGCTCGGACGACTCCGGCAACGGAAGCGTCTCCGGTTCGGACGGTTCGGACGGTTCCGCACCAGCCGGAACGAACTTCGACGCCGTCGCCCCCAACACCGAGGACGCCCTCGTCGTCCCCGACGGGTACGAGCAGGCCGTGGTGATCCGCTGGGGCGACCCGGTGCTGCCCGGGGCTCCCGCGTTCGACTTCGACAACCAGACCGCCCAGGCGCAGGCGCAGCAGTTCGGGTTCAACAACGACTTCGCCGGACTCCTGCCGGTCGAGGGGCAGCCGAACACCTTCCTGCTGGTGGTCAACCACGAGTACACCACCGAGCCGTTCATGTTCACGGGCTACGACGCCGAGAACCCGTCGCCGGAGCAGTTCCAGACCGCGCTCGCCGCCCACGGGCTGTCCGTGGTGCAGGTGAAGGGCGAATCCGCCTCCGGCGCGCTCACTCCCGAGTTCGGACCGTACAACCGGCGCATCACGGCGACGACGGAATTCGTCGTCACCGGCCCTGCCGCGGGCAGCGACTTCCTGAAGACGTCCGCGGACCCGACGGGCACGAAGGTGCTCGGCACGCTGAACAACTGTTCGGGTGGCGTCACCCCGTGGGGCACGGTGCTGTCGGGGGAGGAGAACTTCAACCAGTACTTCGCGAACGCCGAACTGGTCACCGACCCCGCCGTCGCCGCACGGCTGAAGCGGTACGGCGTGGAAGGTGGTGCGTCCGAACGTAAGTGGGAACGGTTCGACAAGCGTTTCGACCTCGCCCAGGAGCCGAACGAGGTGAACCGCTTCGGCTACGTCGTCGAAGTCGATCCGTGGGACGCGACGTCCGCACCCGTCAAGCACACGGCACTGGGCCGGTTCAAGCACGAGGCCGCCACCATCCACGTCACCGACGACGGCACCGTCGTGGCGTACAGCGGTGACGACGAACGATTCGACTACATGTACAAGTTCGTCTCCAGCCGCAAGGTGATGGACGGCAGGAGCCAGGCCGCATTGCGCCACAACATGACGCTGCTGGACGCGGGCACCCTGTACGTCGCGAAGTTCAGCGGCAACTCGGCGGACGAAATCGACGGGTCGGGCACGCTGCCGGCGAGCGGCACGTTCGACGGCACCGGCGAGTGGATCCCGCTGCTGCGCACCGGCGAGGACGGCCGGGGCGAGTCGCTCGTCGACGGCATGAGCGCCGAGGAGGTGGCGGTGTTCACCCGTCAGGCCGGCGACAAGGTGGGTGCCACCAAGATGGACCGTCCCGAGGACTTCGAACCCAGCCCGACGACCGGCAAGGTGTACGTGGCACTGACCAACAACACCAAGCGCGGCGTCGACGGCGCGGCGGCCGCCGACGAGGCCAACCCGCGGAACAACAACAAGAACGGCCAGGTCCTCGAACTCACCGACGACCACGCCGGCACCGCGTTCACGTGGAACCTGCTGCTCGTGTGCGGTGACCCGACGGAGGCCGACACCTACTTCGGCGGCTTCGACAAGGCGAGCGTCAGCCCGATCTCCTGCCCCGACAACCTCGCGTTCGATCCGCACGGCAACCTGTGGATCTCCACCGACGGCAACGCGCTGAAGTCCAACGACGGCCTGTTCAGCGTCGTCCTCGAGGGCCCGAACCGCGGGGAGACCAAGCAGTTCCTCACCGTGCCCAAGGGCGCCGAGACGTGCGGTCCGATCGTCGGCGAGCAGCGGGTCACGGTGTGCGTGCAGCACCCGGGTGAACTGGACGACGCCAGCGCCGACAACCCGGCGTCGCACTGGCCCGACGGCGGCGACGCGCAGCCGCGTCCCGCCGTCGTGGCGGTGTGGAAGTCGGGCGGCCGGATCGGCGTCTGACCCCAGGTGAGTGGCAAAGTGTGCCCCGGCACGCTTTGTCACTCACCCGGCGGGGGTGGGCGGACGCCCGAGCAGCGACTCGAACATCGCGCCGCCCGCGAGGAACCCGTACCGGTCGTAGAACTCGAACATCGCGGACAACCGGGCGCGACCGTCGTCCGTCAGGTCCCGCCCGTGCCGCGACATCCACTCGTCGACGGACACCTGCTTCACCGACACCGGGCCACCCGCCCGGTCGCACAGGTCCCGCACGCTGAGGGCCTCCGGGCCGCCGAGTTCGTAGGTGGCGCCGTGGTGGATGTCCGGGCCCTCCACCAGCACTCGCGCGCCCACCTCGGCGACGTCCGCGAGTGCGACGAACGAGAACGCCGCGTCGGGGCTGTAGGGCAGTTCGACGGTCGTCGCCGTGCCCGCCAGCACCGCCCCGAAATTCTCGGCGTAGGCGCACGGCTGCAGGACGGTCCACCGGAGCCCGCCGAACGTCCGGAGTTCGTCCTCGCACCGCGCCTTGTCGACGTGGTGGGGCATGAGCGGGGTGTACGGCCAGGCCACGGAGTGGTAGACGAAGTGATCGACGCCCACCGACGCTGCGGCGCGCATCGTGTTCCGCAGCAGCGCCGGCTCGTCGGGGTGCACGTTGGGGGCGATGAAGTACACACCCCGGCAACCCGACAGCGCCTTGTCCAGTCCCGCACCCGTTTCGAGGTCGACGGCGAAATCACCGGCACGCCGGGCGGTGTGCACCACCCGGCGTACGTCGTCGAGTCCCTCGAGCGCCGCCACGACGGCGGCTCCGGTCTTCCCCGCGGCGCCGATGACGGCGATCTCGGCGCCGCGGGAGAGTGACTCGGTCATCGGATCACCGGTCGATGAAGTCGAACTCGGCGAACTTCGCTCCGCCGGACAGACGTTCGTAGCCGGGACCGCGGTCGAAGAAGGGCTCGTCGAGGCCGCGGTCCGCGCGCAGCTGCTCACGCAGGGCCTCGGTGGCGTCGATGTCCGCGACCGGTTCCCCGGTCGACGACGCCAGCACCACACCGTAGTCGACGCGTGCACCCTCCGCGGACACCTTGCCCCACAGCACGTCCCGGACGACTTCCTCGATCGGACGGTCGAGCGGGTCGCCCCAGCCGCCGCCACCTGTGGTGCGGATGCGCACCACTTCGCCGGCCTTGATCGGTTCGGCGTCGGTCAGCGCGTCGAACTCGCGCTCGTTCGGTCCGCCGGGGTCGAGGACCACCGAGAAGGGGCGTCCGGCCTTGCCGCCCTTGACTCCCCAGCAGGAGAGGATCGACCGGTCGGCGATGGACATGAAGTTCGCGTCCTTGAGCATCCGGATGTGCTTCTCGTAGCCGAGGCCGCCGCGGTAGCGTCCGGCGCCGCCGGAGTCCTTCGCCAGGCCGAGCTTCTCGACGATGAACGGGAACCGGCTCTCGGTGAATTCGGTCGGCAGGTTCCGCGAGTCGGGAACGACGTGGATGGTGTCCTCCCCGTCCGCGTAGTGCCTGCCGCCGGACCCGCCGCCGAGCACCTCCCGCATCAGGTAGGAGTGCCCGTCGAAGTCCTCGCCGTACACCCCCGTGTAGCGGATGGTCTCCTGGTCGGCGGGCATGTTCCCGTCGACGGCTTTCGCGACGACGCCGGCGAGCACGCCGAGCAGTCGCAGGATCACGAACGTCCGGGCATTGGTGGGCGCCGGGAAGATCGGGGTGATCAGCGTGCCCTTCTCCGGGAACTTCATCTCGATCAACGGCACGACACCCTCGTTGACGTCGAGTTCCGCCATCCGCTCGGGACTGTCGGCGAGGTTGCGCAGGATCGGCGCGAGCCATTTGATGAGAAAGTTGCCGTCGGCGTAGTCACCGCAGTGGTTGATGGGACCCTTGGCCTGCGGGCCCGTGCCGTTGAAGTCGAGGATGAGGCGTTCGCCGCCCTCGTCCTCCGGGCCGGTCTTGGTGAGCGTGATCCGCTGCCGGTGCAGCATGGGCTCGTCGACGCCGTCGTGTTCGGCGTAGTCCTCCCACGTGTACTCGCCCTTCGGGATCTTGCTGAGGATCTCCCGCCGGTACGTCTCGGTGGTCGCGTCCATCATCGCGTCGAAGCAGGCCTCGACGGTGTCGCAGCCGTACCGCTCGAACAGCTCGGTGAGACGGCGAGCGCCCATGAGGCAGGCCGAGCACTCGGCGTCGAGGTCGGCGGCCAGCGCATCGGGCATCCGCGAGTTGCGGGTCATGATGCGCAGTGCGGCCTCGTTGGGCACACCCTGATCCCACAGCTTGATCGGCGGGACCATCAGGCCCTCCTCGTACACCGTGGTCGCGCCCGACGGCATCGATCCCGGGCAACAGCCACCGATGTCGTCGTGGTGGCCGAACGCCTGCACGAACGCGACGACGGACGGTTCCTCCTCGCCCGGCCTGGTGGCGAACACCGGGACGGTGACGCAGAGGTCGGGGAGGTGGCCGATGCCGCCTTCGGACAGGTAGACGTCGTTGTGGAAGTAGACGTCGCCGGGCTTCATCGTGTCGAGCGGGAAGTCCCGGGCCACCGGGTGCACCAGCGCCGAATACGAACGGCCCGTGAGCTTCCGGAGGTTTCGGTCGTGGATGCCGGCGCGGAAGTCGTGGGCGTCGCGGATCATCGGGGAGCGGGAGGTCCGCGAGATCGACGTCTCGACCTCCATCTCGACGCTGGCGAGGTAGCCGGCGACGATCTCCACCAGCACCGGGTCGGGGGTCGTGCCGTCGACCGGGGTCAGCCGGTAGGGCTTGACCGCCTGCACTGCAACGGGTTCGGTGGTGACGGTCATCGGTTCGCTCCGTTCGAGTCGGCGATCTTGGTGATGCGGATGTTTCCGAAGGTGTCGATCCGCGCCCGGAAACCGGGGTGCACGGGGATGGTCGAGCTGAATTCCTCGATCACCGCCGGACCCTCGAGGACGTCGCCGGCACCGAGCCGGGCCCGGTCGTAGACCTGGGTGGTGACCCACTCGTCGAAGTACGCCGGACGGGTGCCGGTCACGGCGGACTCCGCTCCGGTCCCTGCCGCGATCTCGTTGAGGATCGGGCGCTTGATCGGGCCGATGCCGCTGACGCGCAGGTTGACCCACTCGACGTGCTGGTGCGGGTCGCCGCGGAAGTCGTAGCCGTACAGCTCCTTGTGTGCCTGGTGGAACCGGTCCGCGGCGTCGTCCATCAACTCCTGCGTGACGGGACCCTCACCGACGGGCACCCGCACCTCGAAGGCCTGGCCGAGGTAGCGCAGGTCGGCCGAGCGCGCATACTTGCGCTCGGCCTCGCCGAAGCCCTCGTCGGCGAGTGCGCGCTCCGCCTCCGCGGCGAGCGCGTCCAGCCCCGATTGCAGTTCCTCGATCTTCAGCCGGTCGTGTCTGCAGACGTGGGTCTGCACGTAGTCGTTGCGGACGTCGACCGTGAGCAGCCCGAATGCGGACACGTTGCCCGGGTTCAGCGGGACGAGGACGTCCTTGAGACCGAGGATGTCGACCAGCCGGCAGGCGAGCAGCGAACCGGAGCCGCCGAACGTGACCAGGGTGAAGTCGCGGACGTCGAGACCGCGCTTGACCGTGATCTGCCGCAGCGCGTTGGCCTGGTTCCATGCGGACACCTCGAGGATGCCGGTGGCGCACGCCTCGAAGTCGAGCTTCAGCTGGTGGGCGAGCTGCTCGACGCCCTTGCGGGCCAGTTCGGTGTCGAGGGGGATCTCGCCGCCGAGCAGGTGGGGTGGGATGCGGCCGAGCAGCACGTGGGCGTCGGTGATCGTCGGCTCGCTGCCGCCCTTGCCGTAGCAGAGCGGTCCGGGGTCGGCACCCGCCGACTGCGGTCCGACGCGGAGCGTGCCCTCGGGGGTCTGCCAGGCGATGGAGCCGCCGCCGGCGCCGACGGTGACGACGTCGATCATCGGGATCTTCGACGGGTACGCCCCCACCCGACCCTCGGTGGTGAGCGCGGGCTCACCGCGGACCACCACGGTGACGTCGGTCGACGTTCCGCCGCCGTCGCACGTGAGGACCTGTTCGACACCCGCGACACTCGCGATGAGCGCCGCGCCGAGCGCGCCGGCCGCCGGGCCGGACAGCACCGTCGTGATCGGCTGGTGCACGACCTCCTTGGCGGAGAGCACGCCGCCGTTCGACTTCATCACGTAGAACGGGATGTCGCGTGCTTCGCCCTCGTCGGAGGAGAACTCGCGCAGCCGGTTGGCGATGTTGTTCACGTAGTTGCGGATGTTCGGCTTCACGGCCGCATCGACCAGCGTGGTGATGGACCGCTCGTATTCGCGGTACTCGCGCAGCACCTGGCTGGAGATGCTTACCGTGGCCTCGGGGTATTCCTCGAGCAGAAGATCCCGGACGCGGTTCTCGTGGCTGGGGTCGGCGTAGGAGTGCATGAGGCACACGCCGATGGTGCGGATGCCGCGCTGGGCGAAGAACCGGGCGGCCTCGCGGACGTCGTCCTCGACGAGGGGGCGGATCTCGCTGCCGTCGAACGCGAGCCGGCCGCCGATGGTGCGGACGCGGTCGGCGGGGACGATGCGGTCGGGCTTGACCCAGAAGTAGGAGTTGCCGTAGCCGTCGGGGACGGACTGGCGGGCGATCTCGAGGACGTGCTCGTACCCCTCGGTGGTGATGAATCCGAGGTTCTCGACCTTGCCTTCGAGGAGCTTGTTGGTGGCGACGGTGGTGCCGTGGCTGACGGCGCCGATCGCGTCGCCGGTCTCGCCGAGCTTGGCGAGCACCTTCTCGATACCGGTGAGGAATCCCTGCGCCGGGTCGGCAGGCGTCGAGGGCGTCTTGGTGGTGACGACGGCTCCGGACTCCTCGTCCACAGCCACGACGTCGGTGAATGTTCCGCCGGTGTCGATACCGACCCGAATCTTTCTGGATTCCACGATTCCTCCTGGGCTCGTCTCTGTAAGGCAATTGCACCGCTTCCGCCGCCCGGTTTCTTTGTCACATATCGCCGAACTCATCGGTCCTCGTTCGGTGCTGCCCGTGCCCGGATGGCCCGGACAGACGACAGCACCCCGAACCGGACGGTTCGGGGTGCTGTGTGACGAGGTGTTCGCGACGCTACTTCGAGCAGGTGCCCCGCACGAGGATGCCGCCGACGAGAACACCGGCGAGGGCGATGCCGGCGCCGAGTGCGGCCGACGCGAGAACGGTTGTCGTGGAAGCACCCTCGGGCGCCCGCACCCGCGCGGCGGCTGCCGCGGGAGCCGCGGCCGCCTCCGCGACACCGGCGACCGCCGGTGCCTCGCCGGCCGCCGCGGCGACCTCGGCCGCCGGGATGCCGTTGGCGATCACGCCGTCGATGCCCTTGAAGAACACCCCGGCCATCTTCTTCGCGACGCCGGTGATCATCCGCTGCCCGACGCCGCCGACCATGCCTCCGACGACGGCGTCCGCGTCGTAACTGAGCAGGGTGCCGCCGTCGCGTTCCTCGAGCCGCACCGTCACGTCGGCCTTGACGGTGCCGGGAGCGCCCGCACCCGACGCCGTCATCACGAACGACTCGGGCCGATTCTGCTGCGACAGAATCACTTCGCCGTCATAGGTGCCCTTGATGGACGCGACACCCGCGGTGATGGACAACTTGTAATGGTTGTCGCTGAGTTGCTCGAGGGACTGCACCCCGGGGATCGTCGCCGCGAGGACCCGTCCGTCCTGCAGGTTGTCGTACACGGCCTCCGGTGGGGCCGTCAGTAGGGCGGTGCCGGCGATTCTCATTCGTTCTCCTTGCTCTGTGACGACGCGTGTGCGAGGCGAAGCTCGAACAACTCTGAAGGGGATATCGGCATGGAGGTGATCGGGATGCCTTCGGCGTCCTCGATCGCTGCCGCGATGACGGCGGACGTCGGGATCACGCCCGCCTCGCCTGCGCCCTTCATCCCGAGGGGATTGAGACCGGACGGGGTGACGGTGTGGTCCATCTCGAGCGAGTCGGGCATCTCGGTGACGAACGGCATCAGGAAATCCATGTACGACGCGTTGAGCATCTGGCCGTGCTCGTCGTAGACGATCTTCTCGTACAGCGCGCCGCCGACACCCTGCGCGACGGCGCCCATGACCTGGCCCTCGACGATCCGCGGGTTGATGACGTTGCCGCAGTCGTGGATCACGGCGTACCGCCGCACGTGGATCTCCGCCGTCACCGGATCGGTTTCGACGATCGCCGCGTGCACACCGGACGCGAACGTCGACGTCGGGGGCGAGTAGTAGCCGGTGGCCTCGAGCCCGGGTTGTTCACCCTCCCGGACCGGCGGAATCGTCATGTCCGTATCGGCTTTCGCGAATCCGGTGGCCTGCCGCGACGCGTCGTCGAACGCGTAGCGCAGCGGATTCGACAGCACGGCGACCACACCCAGCGAGATGGACGTGCCCTCGGCGCCGGGCAGCGTGCCGATCTTGCACACGTGCCCACCGCGAAGTTCCAGTTCGGCGGGGTCGAGGTTCAGCGCCTCACCGGCGATCGTGCGGGCCTTCTCCGCCACCATCTGCGCGGCCACGTGGAACGCCGAACCGGACATCACGGCGCCGCGGGACGCGAACGTGCCGACGGCATAACCGAATCGACGGGTGTCGCCGGTGACGATCTCCACGTCGGTGACCGGCACGCCGAGGTCGTCCGCGACGATCTGCGCGAACGCCGTCTGGTGGCCCTGCCCCTGGGTGGTCAGACCCGTTGCGGCCTTGACCTTCCCGGACGTCTCGACGAGGACGTGGGCGCCCTCGTACGGGCCCGGTCCGGTGCCTTCCACGTAGGCGCCGATCCCGATGCCCACGGCCCGGCCTTCGGCCTTCGCCTGTTTCTTGTACTCGGCGAACCCGTCCCAGTCGATGAGCTTCTTGAGCTTGTCGATCCCGGCCTGGTAGTCGCCGGTGTCGTAGATCAGCGGGCGGCCGTCCTGGAAGGTGAGGTGGAAGTCGTACGGCATTTCCTCGGGCCGGATGAAGTTGTGTTCGCGAACCTCGATGACGTCCTTGCCGAGGTATTTCGCGATCGCGTCCATTGCCCGTTCCATCGCGAACACGGCCTGCGGTCGGCCGGCGCCGCGGTAGGGCGTGACGATGACGGTGTTCGTGTAGAGCGAGTACGCGTCCACCCGGAACGATTTCGGCTTGTACGGCCCGAGCACCTGCGTCGACGTGTTCAGCATGACGATGATGCCGTACGGCAGGTAGGCGCCGTTGTCGTGCCAGAACGTGAAGTCGAACGCGAGGAGTGTGCCGTCGTCGTCGAATCCGACCGTCACCTCCTGGATCTGGCCGCGCTCGTGCGCGCTCGACACGAAATGCTCGCGCCGGTCCTCGACCCATTTGACCTCGCTCGAGATGCCCGCCGTCCCGAGCCGCCGCGCGGCCCAGGTGACCATGACCTCCTCCGGCCACGGGTGGACGATCTTGACGCCGAATCCGCCACCGACATCGGGCGCGATGCAGTGGACCTTGTTGTGCGCCATCTTCAGTCGTGCCGCGATCGCGGCGCGAGCCGACGTCGATGTCTGCGTGGACGTCCAGAACGTGAGCGCCTGCTCGTCGGTGTCCCAGCGCGCGTAGACGCCCTTGCCCTCCATCGGCATCGACGCCGACCGCTCGATCTCGAGGTTCAGCGTCAGCCGGTGCGGCGCATTCGCCAGTTCCGCGTCCACGTCGCCGAATCCGTGCTGCAGGTGCGCCGCGACGTTGTCGGGGACGTCCGCGTGCACCGCGTTGTCCGCCTGCCGCGCCACGTCGATACCCACGACCGGTGGGAGCATCTCGTACGTGACGTCGATCTTGGCGCACGCGTCCTCGGCGACGTACCGGTTGTCGGCGACCACCATCGCGATCGCCTCGCCGACATGATTCACCTCGTCCTTGGCGAGCGGATACCCGTTGCGCGGGGCGGTGATCGCCGGATGCGGGATCAGGAGGGGGAGATTCTCCGCCATCTCCGGGGAGTCGTCCACGAGGTCGTCGTACGTGTAGATCGCGTGCACACCGGGCAGGTCGAGCGCGGCATCGATGTCGATCCCCGTGATGCGGGCATGCGCGTGCGGTGACCGGACGAACGCGGCGATGAGCGCGTTGTGACCCAGATCGTCGAGGTAGCGGCCGTTGCCGGACAGGAGCCGGGCGTCCTCCGTGCGGGGAATCGGCTTGCCGAACAACTTCTCCGACGCGGCGGGCGCGTCGGCACCCGTGGTGGGCGCGGGCTCGGTGCGGGGTTTCGTGACGCTCATGCTCGCCCTGCCCTTCCACCGACCGGGTTGGTCGTGCCGCGGACCTTCGGATCGAGTGAGGCCCGTGACGACTCGTCGTCCTCGCCGAGCGGGAACTCGCCCGAACGCTCGCGCTTGATCTCCGCGGCGCGCAGCACGGCCGCCCTGATGTTCTGATATCCGGTGCACCGGCAGAGGTTGCCCGCGATCGCGTCGGTGGCCTCCTCGCGGGTGGGCGAGTCGTTCTCCTCGAGGAACGCTGCGATGGTGGTCACGAAGCCGGGAGTGCAGAATCCGCACTGCAGGCCGTGGCAGTCGATGAACGCCTGCTGCACCGGATGCAGGGTGCCGTCGGGTTCGACGAGACCCTCGACGGTGGTGACCTCCCGGCCCTCGAGGCTCGCCGCGAGCACCAGGCACGACCGCACGGGTTTGCCGTCGAGCAGCACGGTGCATGCGCCGCAGACCCCGTGCTCGCAGCCGACGTGTGTCCCCGTCTGGCGCAGATGGTGCCGGATCGCGTCGGACGCGAGGGTGCGCGACGGCAGCACCACCGTCTGCGTCACCGCGTTGAGCGTGAACGTCACCGCGACGTGCTGTTCACCCGTCTCCTCCTGCAGTCCGGCGAGTTGTTCGTCGATGCTGTGCGTTGCCTTTGCCATGGTCACCTTCCTCCCGCCGACGCGTGCACGGCGGCACCGTCGAGCACTGCATCCTGCGCGGCCGCGAAGCCGACCCGGGCGGTCAGCGCCGCCACCAGCTGCGACCGGTACCGCGCGGTGGCGTGGATGTCGGGCTCGGTGTCGATTCGCTCCCGCGCGAACTCGGACAGATTCCGCCACAACGGGTCCCGGTCGTCCGTCGCGGACGCACCCCGCAGCACGTCCGTGTAGTCGACGACCTCACCGAGCTCGCCGGCCGACACGTACGTCATCCGAGCCTCCGCGACCGCACCGCCTTCGACCCGCACCTGCGCCGCGACCCCGACGAGTGCGTAGTCGCCGTGCCTTCGGGCGATCTCGTCGATCGCCGTCCCGACACCGGGCTCGGCGGCCGGGACGGTGACACTCGTGGCGATCTCGTCCGCCTCGAGCGTCGTCTCGAGCGGCCCGGCGAACAGGTCGGTCGAGCGGATCTCCCGGACCCCGCGCACGGAACGCACGGTGACCGAGCCGCCGAGCAGCGCGAGCACGGCCGGCATCTCGGCGGACGGGTCGGCGTGGACGATCGAGCCGACCGTCGTGCCGCGGTTACGGATGGTCGGGTGCGCGACGAGACGCAGCCCGCGGCCGATCAGCGGCTGCACCTGGGCGGCGCCGCGGTCGGCTTCGAGCACCGAATGGGTGGTCAGTGCGTCGAACGTGACACCGAGCTCGCGTGACGACGACACCGCGTCCAACCGGGGGATCGATCCGATGTCGACGAGGTGCGCCGGCGCGGCCAGCCGCATGGAGAGCAACGGGATCAGCGACTGCCCGCCCGCGAGCACCTTTCCCTCGTGAGCCACGTCCGCGAGGATCTGAGAGGCCTCGTCGATCGACCGAGGTCGGTGATAAGTCAGTGGCGACGGTTTCATTCCTCAGATCCTGCCCGTATCGTACGCTCGACGTTTCGTGAACTAGTGACAAAACTCACGTCCCCCCGATGGCAGATCACGTGAGCTGACCGACCCGATCCGGGGCCGTTCCGTCGTCCGCGGTGGGCTTCGGGGCGTGACCGCCGGCCCCCGCGTCGTCCGCGTCCTTCGGTGCGATGACCCGGCACAGGTGGTACATGCCGATCACCACGATCGTGCCGAGCGCGATGCCGCTGAGGGAGAAACTGTCCGTGAAGGTCAGCTCGGTGTCACCGATCGCGATGATCAGGCCGGCGGCGATGGGCATCAGGTTGAGCGGGTTGCCGAAGTCGACGCCGTTCTCCTTCCAGATCTTCGCGCCGAGCAGGCCGATGATCCCGTAGAGCACCACCGTGATTCCGCCGAGCACACCACCGGGGGTCGCGGAGATGACGGCACCGAACTTGGGGGAGAAGCCCAGCAGCATCGCGATGACGCCTGCCGCGGCGTACGCGGCGGTCGAGTACACCTTCGTCGCGGCCATGACGCCGATGTTCTCGGCGTACGTCGTCGTGGGGGATCCGCCGACGCTGGTCGCGATGGTCGTGGCAAGGCCGTCGCCGATCAGGGCGCGTCCCATCATCGGGTCGAGGTCGGTCTTGGTGATCTCGGCGACGGCCTTGACGTGTCCTGCGTTCTCTGCGATCAGGGCGATCACACCGGGCAGCACGAGGACGATGAACGTGAGGCTGAACGACGGCGCGTGGATGCCCACGATGCCGTTCGCCTCGTCGGAGAACGGCGGAAGTCCGATCCACGACGCGGAGGAGACGCCGTCCCAGTTGACGCGGAAGTGCTCGGTGACTCCGCCTGCGACCGGGTCGTACGACGTGATCATGCCGGTCGTCAGGTCGAGCACCCACGACAGCACGTATCCGAAGAGCAGCGTCAGGAAGATCGCGACCCGTCCGAGGAATCCGCTGAGCGCGACGCTCGCCACCACCAGCACGACCATCACCGTCAGCGCGACCCACTGGTCCTGCGGCCAGTACGTTCCGGCCACGACCGGGGCCAGGTTGAACCCGATCAGCATGACGACGGCGCCGGTGACCACGGGCGGCAGGATCTTGAACACCACCCCGCCGCCGAGGAAGTGGATCAGCACGCCGATCCCGGCGAGCACGAGACCCGATACCAGGATCGCCCCGGTCACCTGCGCGGAGGTGCCGCCCTGGGCACGGATGGCGGCGATGCCGCCGACGAACGCGGCCGACGTCCCCAGGTAGCTGGGAATCCGGCCCTTGACGACCAACAGGAAGAAGAGGGTGCAGAAACCCGACAACATCACGGCCAGTTGAGGATTGAGTCCCATGATGATCGGGAAGACGAACGTGGCCCCGAACATCGAGACCACGTGCTGCCCGCCGAGCCCGATCGTGCGACCCCAGCTGAGCCGTTCGCTCGGGGCGACGACCTCCCCGGGCGCGATGGTCTTGCCATCTCCGTGCAGTGTCCAGATAGGCATAGGGGGACCTTTCAGACAGGTGACGGTGCAGGAGTGCCGACGGCCAGCTTCGATGATGTGCCGCATGTCACAGTTGCACCTCGATAGGAGGGAAACGTTATTACAGCGTCAGCCACCCGGCGTGAGAAGAATCTGCCAGTGCGCGTGCAGCGAAATTGGCAACTTTAGGAATTGATGCCGCGCATCGCCATGATCTTGAGGGCGAGCGACAGGTCGAGTCGTAATTCGGGGTGATCGGTGAACGACCCGAGCATCTTCTCCAGCTTTACCACCCGGTACCGCAGGGTGTTGTAGTGAAAGTGGAGTTGACGTGCGGTTTCGGCGATGTTGATGTTGGTGGCGAGCAACACCTCGAGGGTGCGCCGCATGTCCTGAGCCTCGGGTGTGTCGGCCGTCAGTTCGCGGAGGGTCTCGGAGGCGAACGACTCCAGTTCCCGGTCGTCCTCGACGAGGCTCAGCAACCGGTAGACACCGAGATCGTCGAAATGTGTCACGGCCCAGGCGCCGGTGATCTGCCGTCCCACCTTCAGCGCGGTCCGGGCCTGGCCGTAGAGGGCCGGGATGCCGTCCACCGAGTCCGTCGGCCGGGACACTCCCACCCCGAAGGGCCTGCGCCCACCGCCGCCGTCGCCGCGCACGTACGCGACGAGTTCGTGGACGAGGTTCATCGTGTCGGTGCCGACCCCCATCAGGATCACCGTCTCCGTCGCCAGCGCAGTGACCGCGGCACCGGTGTCACGGCCCGCGACGGCACTCGTGAATGCCCGCGCCTGACGCTCGACGAGCGGCATCCGGGTAGGCATCGACGGCTCGTCCTCACCGACCGGATCGGGTTGGATCACCACGACGACCACGGGACGGTCCAGGTCCCAGCCGAACGTCTTGGCATGCGCGACGACGTGCTCGTGTTCGCCGCCGCGGCCGAGCAGCAGGTCCCGCACGAAGTTCGCGCGATGCTTCTCCTCCACCGAGGACACGACCAGTTCACGGGCGACCACCAGGGCGCACACCGCCGCCGCCTGCTCGACGAGATACAGGTCTTCGCTGCGCAGCGGGTGCCCGGTGCTGAAGTGCACCAGCCGCCCGTGATCGATGCCGTTGGCTGAAATCGCTGAGACGGCGATGAACTCGTCGCCCAGCCGGTGCAGGCCGAGCCCGCCCTCCGTCGAATCGGTGCGGACCCGCCCGGTGGAGTCGAGCGCCGCACTCGACGCCAGCCGGTTCAGCTCGGACTCGTCCCCGGCCCGGCACAACTGACGTCCGTCGGGTGTCGTGATCAGCACGGCCCCGCCCAGTTCGCCGTGGACGGCGACGGCGAGTTCGGCGAACCCTCCACCGGCCATCACGACGTCGACGAGCACTCTCCGCAGCCGGTCCGCCTCGAACACGGCGTCGACCTGCCGGGCCGACAACTCCGCGAGCGCACCCGCCAGCGGGTGTGTCTGCGAGTACAGGTCCGCGACCACGACGACGGGAAGCCCGAGTTCGTCGGCCGCGTCGGACATCTCGGCCGGCAGCGTGGCGCCGGGGTCGTCGAGTCGGACGGCGAGCCCGCAGACGCCTCGCCTGTCGAGCCGGGCGAGAAACGCGTCGATCGGCTCGACCAGTCGGCCGAGAACCGCGGACGTGGTGATCAGCAACTGTCCGGTCCGGAGCCACGGTCCGATGTCCGGCACCGCCATCACGGCCACGTTCGAGACCTCACGCGAGGTGCCGGTCTCGCCGGCGACGAGGGTCGGGGAGACGAGGAGATCGGACACCAGCACGTCGGCGAACGATTGCGGCGCAACGTCCCGACCAGGCGTGTCGCCGATGTCGGCGGCTGCGCGGAACCCGGGAGCGGAACTACCGACATCCCTCGCCGTCACTGCAACACCCTGCTCACTTGATCCGATACTCGCCCCGGATGGCGCGAAAGTGTGACCTTAAGTCTCGACCCGAATACCCGTCAAACGATGGTCACACGGTGCACTCGAGCGGACGGCCGGTCCCGGCCGGTGCGTCACGGTGAATCGGACCGCTCAGCTGCTGGAGCTCGAGCCCGGTGGTGCCCCGGGTCGTCTTCATCATCTCGGCGAGGATCGACACCGCGGTCTCTTCGGGAGTGCGGGCACCCAGGTCGAGGCCGATCGGGGAATGCAGCCGCGCCAGCTCCGCCGTGGTCGTCCCCTGTTCCCGCAGCCGCGCGACCCGGCGCTCGTGCGTGGCCCGGCTGCCCATCGCGCCGATGTACGCGGCGTCCGATCGCAGGGCCAGCTCCAGCAGTGGGATGTCGAATTTTTCGTCGTGGGTGAGCACCGCGAGGACCGTCCGGTGGTCGACCGGCGCGGTCTCGAGGAACCGGTGCGGCCACATCACGACGACGTCGTCGGCGTCCGGGAACCGGGCGCGCGTCGCGAACACGGCGCGGGCGTCGATCACCGTGACGTGGTAGCCGGCGAACGCGCCGAGCGTGCACATGGCCGCCGCGAAGTCGATGGCCCCGAAGATGTACATCCGCGGTGGGGGCGCGAAGATCTCGACCATGCACACCGTCTCGGACTGCAGCTGATACACCAGCGACTCACCGGCGTCGAGACGACGGCGGACATTCGCGACGTCGGTCTCGGGCAGGTCGAGCTCGCCCGCGGGACCGTCCCCGGTGATCACGCAGCGCCGGGTCCGTGATCCGTCGCCCGTCTCCGTCACGACGGCGATCGACTCACCGCCGCGGATCCGTCGCGCCACATCCGCGAAGTCGGGGAAGTCGTTGTGCCCGATGCGCTGAACGAACACCTCGATGGTGCCGCCGCACGTCAGACCGACACCGATCGCGTCGTCGTCCGCCACGCAGAACACCTCGGTCCGGCTCCGTCCGTCGGCCAGCACGTCCCGCGCCGTCTCGTACAGCGCGCTCTCGACGCACCCACCGGACACACTTCCGAGCACCTCACCGGATTGCGACACGGCCATCGCCGCGCCCGGTGCCCGCGGAGACGACTTCCAGGTGCGCACCACCGTGGCGAGGGCGAAGTTCTCGCCGCGGTCGAACCACGCTTCCAGGCCCGTCAGGATGTCGCGCATCGTCTCGTACTCCTCGGGTGATTCGTCGGGACCCTCACGCTAACCGGAGGCGACCGGCCGACGCGGCACACAATGCGCCGAAAACCCCAGCGGCCGCTTGTGCATTCTCGCCATCGCTATCGATCGGCGGCTCCGCAATTCTCGGACGGCCCCCTTCCTTCACAGAGAACCGAGGATCCACCATGAATCAGTTGCTCAGCGGAATCCGGGTCCTCGACCTCACGCGGGCCCTCGCCGGTCCGCTGTGCACGGCACTGCTGTCCGATTTCGGCGCCGACATCATCAAGGTCGAGACCCGTTCCGGTGGCGACAGTTCCCGGCAGTGGCCGCCGTTCGACGGCAGCGACAGCCTGTACTTCGCCTCTGTCAACCGCGGCAAACGGTCCGTCGCGCTCGACATGCGCAGCGAGCAGGGCCGGAAACTGCTGCGCCGCATGGCCGTCGACGTGGACGTCATCGTCGAGAACTTCCGTCCCGGCGTCCTCGCGGACATGGGGCTCGATCAGGAGTCGCTCGCCGAAGACAATCCCGGCGTGATCGTCATGAGTGTCAGCGGTTTCGGCCCGACCGGACCCGAGCAGTTCTCGCCGGGACTCGATCAGGTGGCGCAGGGCATGTCGGGTCTGATGTCGGTGACCGGCGCGGGCGACCACACGCCGATGCGCGTCGGCGTCCCGATCATCGATACCGTGTCCGGTATCTATGCGGCACTGGGCATCACGGCGGCGCTCGTGTCGCGGGGCAGTGACGGCGCCGGTCATCACGTGCAGACGTCGCTGCTCGAATCGGCCCTGTCGATCATGTCGTTCCAGGCGCAGAACTACCTGAGCACCGGTCGCGTCGCGGAGCCGAACGGCAACACGCACCCGACGATCACGCCGTACGGCACGTTCGACACGGCCGATTTTCCCATCATCATCGCGACCGGCTCGGATCGGCACTGGGAGTCGCTGTGCCAGGTTCTCGGGGATCCCGACCTCGCCGACCGGCCCGAATACCGCACCGGCCAGTCACGACTCGCGCACCGCGATCGGCTCACCAAGGAACTCCTCGAACTGCTGTCCGTGCGGCCGGCCGCCGAATGGGTGACGGCGATTCGCGCGGCGGGTATCCCGTGCGGTCCCGTCCACACGATCGATCAGGCCTTCGCCGACCCTCAGGTGCAGGCGCTGAAGATGGTGCAGCCGGTGGCCACACCTGACGGCGGTGAAGTGCCGCTGGTGCGTGGTCCGTTCTGGGTGGACGACGAGACCCTGCCCATCCGGAATGCGCCGCCGATGGTGCTGGGACAGGACACGGCCGAGGTGCTCGGTGAATTCGGGCTGAGCGACGAAGACATCGCGGGCCTGCGGCGAGACCGGGTGATCTGACACCCGCGTCGGCCGTGGTCGCCTCACAACCGGGCGGCCACGGCCAACGCCACGTGCTCGCACCACGGGCGCGCGACGACCTGCACCCCGATCGGCAACCCGGACCGGGTGCTTCCCACCGGAACGACGATGGACGGCAGACCCGTCACACTGATCGCGCGGCAACTCGCCAGGGCCTGAGACCACGTGAGCGAGTGCCCACCGACGTCGAACAGTTCCTCGCCCAGAGGCGGCGCCGGGATGGAGGCGACGGGAAGGACGAGCACGTCGCCCATCTCGCCGAGCAATCGGTGGACGAGTTCCGCTCGCTGCGCCCACAGTCGCTCGACCAGGCGCCGGTCCACGTCCCGCGCGTCGGCGAGCATCATGGCGATGTTCGTTCCGAAGTCGGTACCGAGTTCTTCGATGTCGGTGTGGGTTTCGACCGAACGCAACGTCCCGAACAGATCGTTCCCCTCCGACAGCGCCGCTCCCCGGTACGGTCGGGCGCAGAGCCGTCCGGCGGCGCCGGCGACGGCCGCGACAATCTCCGTGTCGACCGGGACGGTCCCGTCACCGGGCGCCCACGTGATGTCGAGACCCGGGAGGTCCACCGAAGCCGGGTCCGTCCAGCGGTACTGCCGGGACGAGAGCACCCGCAGCACGAGCGCCGCGTCGTCCAGGGTCCGCGCCATCGGGCCGATCGTCTGCAGTGTGCCGTGCATGGTCGCCGGATTGGTCAACAAGTGATCGCCGGACGGGACGCCGGGATACTGTCCGTCGGGGTCCACCCGGCCGATCGTGGGGCGCACGGACCGCAGTCCCGTGCAGTGGGCGGGCCAGCGGACCGAGCCGCCGAAGTCGGTGCCGAGACCGACGACACTCATCCCGGACGCGATCGCTGCCGCCTCGCCGCCACTCGAACCGCCGGGGGAGCGGGCGACACCGTCGGGCCGCAGCGGGTTCACGGTGTACCCGAACAGGTCGTTGTGCGTCAGGCCGCTGGCCCCGAACTCCGGGGTGTTCGTCTTCCCGACGAGAATCGCGCCGGCCGCCCTCATCGCGGCCACCGCGGGCGCGTCGACACGCGGCACGTTGTGCTCGAGCGCGCGCGACCCCGCCGTCGTCCGGACACCTGCGGTCGCGATCAGGTCCTTCACGGTGAACGGGACCCCGGCCAGCGGACCGACGTCCTCCCCTCGGCCGATGCGGGTGTCGAGGTCGTCGGCGGCCCGGATCGCCTGATCCTCGGCGACGGTGACGACGGCGTTCAGCTCCGGGTTCCGGGCCTTGATGTGCGCCAGGTGGTCGTCGAGCACCTCGCTCGCGGACACCTCCCGGTTCGTCACCGCGCGGGCGATCGTCTGCGCGTCCGAGCCGACCCAGCTGCCGTCGTTACCCCACACATGTCCTCCTCGGCTCGTGCTCAGGGGTCGACGCTAGACACCCCCACACCCGCCGCACACGGCCAGTGTGCACAGGAAACCGTCGCCCGAGCTGTGAAGAGTTGATACTTCGCCGCGCCACGGGCTCTGGGAGGATCGGGTGATGCTCTCGCCCTGGGTCCGCCTCGCCGCCGCGCTGTTCGCGGTCAGCTGGGGTGCCAACCAGTTCGCCCCGATGCAGCTCGTCTACCGCGAACATCTCGGTCTCGGCAACGGCTCGTTCACCGCGATGCTCGCGTCGTACGTCGTCGGGCTGGTACCCGCCCTGCTGTACTTCGGGCGCGTGTCCGACCGGTTCGGCCGGCGCGCGGTGATCCGCCCGATGATCCCCGTCGGCATCGTCTCCTCCCTCGTCCTCATCGCGGGCGCCGCCGTCCCCGACCTGCTCTACCTGGGCCGGGTGCTGGCCGGACTCGCCTCCGGCATGGCGTTCGGCGCCGGAACCGCCTGGATGAAGGAACTCAGCTCCACCGCGCCCGCCGGGGCGGGTGCACGCCGCGCCGCCGTGTCGTTGTCCGCGGGATTCGGCTGCGGAGCCCTGTTCGCCGGCATGATCGCGCAGTGGCTCCCCGCCCCCGAACTGCTCCCGTACCTGGTGCACATCGCGTTGATGCTCGGGGCCCTTGCGTTGGTGTGGGCGGTGCCCGACGTGCGCGTCCGGGCGACCGACCTCACCGCCACACCCCTGTCGGCGCTGGCGACACCCCAGTTCCGGTGGCGCATCGCGCCCTGGGCACCGTGGGTGTTCGGTGTGGCGACCGTGTCGTTCGCGACCCTTCCGCCGCTCGTCTCCGAGTCGCTGCGGTCCACGTCGGTGGCCTTCACCGGGCTCGTCGCGGCGCTGACCCTGATCACCGGGGCGATGATCCAGCCGTGGGCCAAACGGTGGTCGCAGCAGGACGACGCCGCCGCCGGGATCCGGGTCGGCATCACCCTCGGGGTGCTGGGCTTCGGCGCCGCGACCGTGGTCGCATACACGGACGGCGCGCTGTCCGTCGCCGCGATCGTCGTCGCGGCCTTCCTCCTCGGATCCTGCTACGGCATCCTGCTCGGATCCGGTCTGGCGTCCGTCGAAAGACTGGCACCGGCAGACGAACTCGCACAGACCGTGGCGGTGTTCTACTGCCTGATTTACGTCGGCTTCACCGTCCCGTTCGTCATCTCACTACTCGCCCCGCACGTCGGTTACGCCGCCTGCTTCGTGGGGGCGGCACTGCTGATGCTGCTGTCCGTGGCAGTGGGCCGGATGGTGAAGGACCGGCACCTCACCCACACGTGAGTGGCGAAGCGTGCCCTGGCACGCTTCGCCACTCACCTACGGAGGGTCCTACCGTTCGGTCGCGCCGCACTCGCCGCATGCGGGCACCAGCGCCTCACTGCGCGGCTGCGGCGCACCGGCCTGCGACCGCACCGGGAGCAGCGGCGGCCACGGCCAGTGCTGGCCGAGGCGGCCCCGCGCACGCAGGAAGCCGAGACCGAGCACGAGCCCGAAGATCAGGTGCCCGATCAGCGACAACGTGATCGTCGTCGGCGTGAGCGGGAACATGTCGTGCTGTCCGTGTGGCGACAGGGCGACCGTTCCGATGAGCCCGGCCCACACCGGGAACACCGCGAAGGTGACGAACGCGAGGATGACGACGCGGCGCGACCGATGCTGGAGGCCGAGTGCGAGGGCGACGAGGAAGAAGGCGATTCCGATGCCGCCGCCGTCACCGAGATACCGCCACAGGTAGCCGACGATCGCGCCGGTCCGGGTGTCGGTTCCCGAGTGCAGCCACGTCCCCATTTTCGGAATGAAGTCGCCCCACAGCCCGAGCAGATACACGGTGTCGAGGCGGAAGACGTCGTAGGCCAGACACGCGAACATGCCCCAGCCGAGGCCGTGGCCGACGATGCGGTCGATCGGGTGCGGAGCGAACACGCACAACACGGCGAGGGTGGCGGCGAGCGGAATGATCACCAGCGCACCGGTGGCATTCATCGGCACGACGCCGAACACCTGCGCCGAGATCGCGAGCAGCGGCAGGGAGGCGAGCAGCAGATACAGGCCGATCCGGGCGAAGGCCCAGTGGTGACGGACCGCCTTCCGGACGGATTCGACGGCGGGCAACGCCACGCCCGGCGGATCGTGTTCGTGGACGTCGGGGACGGTGGTGCCGAGGATGCGGGGCATGCGACGGATTCCTTTCGATCGAGGGACTTCTCTCTCCGAGTGGTCGGTTTTCGAGATCCCCAGCGTCCGACGAGTGCCCGGCATTCGAATAGTCCCCCGAGGGGTGGTGGTAGCCACCCCTGTACGTGCGTCCCGTCAGTAGGCGCGCCCGAAGATCACCCGCTTGCCATACGCCGACGCCGCGCCGCATCGCACGCACACACCTGTCTCCGGTTCGCCGCCGAGGGGAACACATCGCGGGGTGGCAGCGGTGAGGGACTTGATCTCCTCCTCGCACGCGGCAATCCCGCAGTGCAGGGCCAGTGCCCACCCGGTCGACACCGCGTCCGCGAAATCCGTCCAGTTGTCGACGGTTCGGGCGTGGCCGTCACGGAACGCGGTGGCGCGAGCGAGCAGGAAGGCCTGAAAGTCGTCCAGGACCCCGGGCATGGCCTCGGGCAGGGAGTCGATCGGCACGGCCTGCTTACCGTCGTCGCCGAGTCGTTTCACCATCATCACGGTGCCGTCCTCCAGATCTCGCGGGCCGAGCTCGAGCCGGACCGGGACGCCGCGCATCTCCCATTCGTTGTATTTGAAACCCGGGGTGAGGTGGGGGCGGGCATCGACATGGGTCCGTACCCCCACCGACCGCAGGCGGTGAGCCAACTCGTCGGCCGCGCCCTCGACCGCGACGTTGCCGCCGCGGGTGATCGGCACGATCACCACCTGGTGGGGCGCCAACCGCGGCGGGAACACCAGGCCCTTGTCGTCGCCGTGCGTCATGACGATGCCACCGATCATCCGGGTGCTCATCCCCCAGGACGTGGTGTGACACAACTCCTCTCGTCCAGTCTCGCTGGTGAACCGTATGTCGAACGCCGACGCGAACTTGATGCCCATGTAATGCGAGGTGCCGGACTGCAGCGCACGACCGTCCCGCATCATGCCCTCGATCGTGTAGGTCGCCACCGCACCCGCGAACCGTTCGCCGGGTGTCTTCTCACCCGGGACGACCGGGATCGCGGCCAACTCACGCGCCACCTCGTGGTAGATGTCCAGCGCCAGCATCGTCTCGCGGCGGGCGGACGCCTCGTCGACGTGCGCGGTGTGACCCTCCTGCCACAGAAACTCTGTGGTGCGCAGAAACATTCGCGGCCGTAGCTCCCACCGCACCACATTCGCCCATTGATTCAACAGCAGTGGCAGGTCGCGGTGCGAGCTGATCCACTTGGCCATCATCTCGCCGATGATCGTCTCCGACGTCGGCCGCACCACCAACGGCTCCTCGAGAACCTTCCCGCCGACATGGGTGACCACCGCCAGTTCCGGGGAGAACCCTTCGACGTGTTCGGCCTCCCGGCCCAGGTAACTCTCCGGAATCAGCAACGGGAAGTATGCGTTCTCGTGACCGGTGTCCTTGATGCGACGATCCAGCTCCGACTGCAACAGCTCCCACAGCCGGTACCCGTACGGCCGGATCACCATGGTGCCCTTGGCCGGACCTCGATCCACCAGGCCCGCCTTGAAGACCACCTCGTTGTACCAGGCAGCGAAGTCCTCACTCTGGGCTGTCACACCACGCTCATCCCGTGCCATGCCCAGACAGACTACTCGGGAGGCGCATGCCACGGTCGGTCCTGGGGCACCCGGCCGCCGGCCGCCCGGGCTGCGGCGACAAGATTGATCGACTACATCTCGACGTGCCGAGAACCTGCGCGGGGTCGTACCCCACAGTCTCGTCGAGTCCACAGCATGCCTCCACAACCGACCACGGTGGGCCGAATACTCACCTCCCGTGAACTTCCCGGTTGCCAGATCATTTCTGGCCGGCAGCGGCCGGAGCTTCCCCGCTGTCTGTATCAACCAGAGAGGTGTAGGCCACGATGTTGGACAGGTAGCTACGGGCGTCCGCGTCGTACTCTCCCCCACAGGTGACCAGTTGCAGCGTTTCATCACCGTGAGAGCCGTACACCTCCTCGGCCGGGAACTCCGTCTTCGGATACGTCTCCACCCTGGTGACCGCGAAATGAGCGATGGTGCCGTCGGCCAAGCTCACCTCGATCGAATCTCCCGCCTCGAGGTCTTTCAATCGGTAGAACACCGCCGGACCCTCATAGGAATCGACGTGCCCCAGGATCACTGCCGAACCCAGCTGGCCCGGAGCCGGCCCGAACTTGTACCACCCCGGCTTGTCGAAATCGGCGGGCACCTCGACTGTTTCGTCGGGATTGAGACCAAGAGTGATGAGTGTTTCGTCCACCCCCAGTGCAGGGATCCGCAACGCGACCGGTGCCGGGCCGGACGCCCCGTCGGAGGGCGCCGGCACGGTGTCGGTCACGGATGGCTGTCCGAGCTGGGGATCTCCCGACTCCTGATAGCTGCGCAGGGCGAGGACAGCCGTCGCGATGAGTATCAGGACCGCTGCCACCACCCACCAGCGTTTCACCCTGCCCATCGCCCCCTCGAGCCCTGGCCACTCGGGGCCCGGGACGGGCTCGGGGTATTCGGGGCTCGGGTCGCTCATCGCTGCCTCCTGCGCAGTCGGGCCCCCTGGCCTGCCGCTATGCCCGATCCGGCCAGGGCCAGACCTGCGAGGGAGCGGAGAACGTTGTCATCTGAGTGGGGAGTGGTGCCGCCAGCCCCCGTTTCCGGATGCCCCTTGGGGATGATGTATCCGTTGCCACCGGGGCCGCCCTTGCCTCCGCCGCCGGGTCCGCCTTGTTCGCCGGGTCCGCCTTGCTCACCCGGGCCACCTTGCTCACCCGGGCCACCTTGTTCGTCGGGTCCGCCCTGCTCACCAGGTCCACCAGGACCGCCGGGGGGAGCGGGGGGAGCCGGAGGAGCCGGAGGAGCGGGGGGAGCCGGAGGGCCGGGGGGTGCCGGCGGGCCCGGAGGAGCGGGAGGGCCGGGAATTCCGGGGACACCGGGGATGCCGGGGACACCGGGGATGCCTCCGCCGGGGGGGATCGGAATGGGGATGGGAATCGGAATGGGAATCGGAATGATGGGACCGTTGGTGACGGTCGTAGTAGTGGTGGTCGGCGGTGCCGTGGTTGTCGTGGTCGGCGGCGGTGTCGTCGTGGACGTCGGCGGCGGCGTGACGCAGTTGGGCCGGGTGATGGTGTTGGTGTCCAGAGTGACTGCGCCGTTGCGTGCCAAGACGCGTCCGTTCACGGTGGTGCCGGTCTGCACCGAGATCGAGGTCAACGCCATGATGGTTCCGACGAAGGTGGTGTTGGTCCCCAGGGTCGCTGAGCTACCCACCTGCCAGAACACGTTGCACGGGGAGGCCCCGTTGATGAGAGCGACCGTGCTGCCCGACGCGGTGATCAACGTGGACCCGGCCTGAAAAATAAACACCGAGTTGGGATCACCCTGCGCATCGAGGGTGACGGTGCCGGTCAGTCCCATCGGGCCGGCCGTGTTGTAGGTGCCATCGACCAGAGTCAGGCCACCGAGATCGGGGGGCGCCGCCGCGGTGGCCGGCCGGCCGGCCGCATCGTTGTATGCCGTCGTCAGATCGGATTGAGCCTGCAGCGCAACGGCATCGGCAACGTGTTGCGTGCCGTTGATCACCGTTCCCGGCGGAAAGCCGGTGACCGCGCTGCCCGGACTGACACCCAGGTCCCCGGAGATAATCGACGGGCCGGTGTTGGTGACCGTTTGGCCCGCCAATATCGCGAAGGAGTTGGCTGTCCCCAGTCCGACCGGAGGATGAGCCGCTGACGCGACTCCACCGAAAACGATCACAGCCGTGGCGGTCGCCATGGCCGCCCCCGCCACAAACCAGCGACGCCGAGAACGCGCCTGGATCGAAGTGTGCACCGATGTCACGAATTTCCCCTCACCGTGGAGCGGTTGATGGCAGGAATCATTCGCAAACCACCCGGTATGTGTCAACGACCGGCGCGGTGTGTCGGTTATTAATTAATTTACGACCGAATAGCGAATCCACGCCTTCGCGGGAATTCGTCGATTTGGAACTGTCGCCCGAAGAGGTGTGACCGCCGCAGTTACGGAGAAAAGTACTGTTCTTCACAAGAACTAGAAGCGCGCGCCTGAGCAGGAGAACCCGGATCGGACCTGGCAGTGCGCGTTTCGCTTTCGGTTGAACGTACAGCAAGGTTCGCTTCTTTATGCTGGTTGGACGTACAGCAAGGTTCGCTAATTTATATGGGTTGGACGTTCGATAAGTTAGATTGAAATATTGTTACCAAGCTACATTGCATGCCATTTCATACCGGCGGTACGGTACCCGGCGTCAAAACAATTACAGAAACGGTGAGCGTCCCTTTTCTCGGGCCGATGTCACAATTCTCGTATTGGTTTATTTTTCCGGTAACAAGTTGCATTGCGATCACGCGTGCTATCTTTCAATGTGTCAGCTTCAAGTTCCGTCCGCTCTGGTCGTAAATGTGGGCGACAGAATTTTTCCGATACTTCGCGTAACACTCAACATGTGCCTGCAAAGTCAGCCCTCCCGGACTGAACACGCGAGGGTGCGGCACCGAGGCCGCCGATCTCGTCGAACAGCTACCTCATCGGTACGTCAAGGAGATGAAGATGGGCAACGAGCACTCCGCGGGAGCATCCGACACCGTGCTGCAGATCGCGGCGCCGGATTGTGATTCGGATCCGCTCTTCCCGAGTACTACAGCCGAGGCCGCTCCGGTCTCCGTCGGTGCGGCGAAACTCCCGCAGTTCTCCGCGCGCGTGGACCCGGAGTTGCTGCGGCAGGTGAAGATCGAAGTAGCCACCCGCGGGACGACTTTGCAGGCTGCGACGGCCGAAGCATTCAGGCTGTGGCTGTCGTCGAAGTAGCCCCGACCGGGACGTCCGATCTCGCCTTCGGCCCCGAGCCGCACAGATTCATCGGTACGGATCGTCTCGACAACTGCGGGAATGGGTGCCGGTAGCGCCGAAACAGAATGAACAGCCGAGGCCCGGCACCCAAGAATCCGAAGGCGAGTAGCCAGCGTGAATTACTCGCCACTTGGCCGACTCCGCCACAACCATCAATCTGGAGACGAAGTGACCTGACGGCGGCGCGCGGCATTCGGTTACGGGTACCAATATCTGGTTAACGCCGAGGAGTTGCTCAGAGCCAAGGGAGGTCGACAACGGACCCGGGCGGTCATTCCCCCGGGTGCCGGTCAAGGGCGTCCCAGGCGGTGCGCTGCTCGCACAGTTCGCCGATGGCGGCGACCGCGGTGCCTGTGTGCGGGTCGACCCACACCGGTTCTTCCTGGCGGAGGCGGGGGTTGAGGATGTGCCGTCCTCGCGATGGCCATTGGATGAACTCGTAGCCGGTCAGCTCGCCTTGCGCGGTGTCGGCGACCCAGACCGTGGCCTGCGGGTAGGGGGCTTCCATCGAAACGCCGTGGCAGAGGTTGAACCCACCGACCCCCGGCCCTCGCCAGCCGATGGTGACGGCGTACTGGTCAGTGATCGCGAGTTCCCACACCAGACGTTCTACCTGCACGTCGCGTCCGTATCGCAGGCACCACAGATCGCGGGCAACGGCTGCGATCGCGAGCAGCCACGCAGCCGGCGGCTCAAAGCCCGGAGTCTCGTAGAAGTCCGGACCGTCGTCGGTCATAACGAAGCGCCACACCAAACTGTCCTGGTTCCATTCCGAGATCGGCATGGAACGATCATCGCGGTCGATGACTTCCCGCGATGCGCTTTCACCTACGGGATGGGATGGGAAGGTGACACTTTTTGCATGTTGAGCAACGTATTTCGTTCGCGATCCGGGCGGCGTGAACCCAGGACCCCAGCGGCCGTCGTCACCATCGACCGAGCCTGAGTCCGTCATCCGTTCCGCTGCCGCGCCCAGCCGCATTGTGTGTTCGTTTTTTTCGTTTTATGGTGAGGTATGGGCGCTGGGACGAACCACACGGTACTGCCGCCGGCCACCGACGATCGGGATCTTCTCGCAGCGCTGAAGGCCGTTCTTGCTGGTTCCGAGGAGGTGTCGATCTCGTCCCCGGGCGGGTCGGTGCCGTTGCCGGACAGTGTCCGGGGTTTGCTCGTCGACGCGGTTGCTGCTTTGGATCGGGGTCAGGCGGTGACGGTGGAACCGCATCGCACGATGTTGACGACGCAGGAGGCTGCGGACCTGTTGGGGATTACGCGGCCGACGTTGGTGCGATTGTTGGAAGCGGGGAAGATCCCATACACCTCGCCCGGCCGGCATCGGCGGGTGGAGTTGGCGGACGTGCTCGCATTCCAGCAGGGTGAGCGGGCGCGTCGGGGCCAGGTGTTCGAGGAGATGGCGCACGAGGAACCCCCGGACCCGGGCGATGCCGCTGACGGCTTCGTGTCGACTCGTTGATATAGGGCGGGGCGACCATGACGACCTTTCGGGTGGTTCTCGACACGTGCGTCATGCTTCCCCAGACCCTGAACAACCTGCTGCTGACGCTGGCCGATGCCGAGTTGTTCCGGCCGGTGTGGACGCCGGATCTGCTCGACGAGGTCGAGCGCACCCTGTCCGGGGAGAGGTTCGGTAAGTCGCCGCAGCAGGCGGCGCGGCGAGTGCAGCAGATGCGCAGAGCATTTCCCCTCGCAGAGGAGGAATCACGCGGATACCGTGAGCTGATCCCCGCGATGACCAACGATCCGAAGGACCGGCACGTCCTGGCTGCGGCGGTGCGATCCGGTGCGGGTGTGATCGTGACCGCAACCGTGCAGGATTTCCCGCCGGCGGCCCTCGTCCCGTTCGACGTCGAGGCGATCCACCCCGACGAATTCCTCTGTGATCTGCTCGATCTGGACCCGGACGCGGTGCTCGAGTGCATGCATGCCCTGGTCGCCCGGAACATGCTCTCGCCGCGCACGGTGGGGGAACTGCTCGAGTCGCTCGAGCGGCTGACCCCACGGTTCGTCGACACCGTCCGCGCCTTGCTCGTCGCCCGAGGCGAGGCTCCCGACCTTGGTGCGGTGCCGGCGGCGTCCTCCCTTCCGGAATTGACCGACCAACAGATCAGCGCCTTGCTGCCCGAGATGCGGGAGGCCTACCTCGAGCTACGTGCGATGGATCCGACGGAATTGGTGCGGTTCCTCGGGCATACGAAGCTGGTGGGTGCGGCGTGGGCGTTCTTGACGTCGGTGTGCGTCGACGGGGATCTGTTATCGGTGTGGCCGAACGTGGATCCCGACTTCCGGTCGGTACTCGCATGGCGGTGGGTGCGGGACAACCACTATCAGATGACCGTTGACGGTTGGGAGGGTGAGGCGGTCGCGGCGGCCCTCGCGGGTCCGGTGCCGGAGCATCCGCTGTGGGTGCATTTCGAGCGCGTACATGTGCGGTCGTTCCGGGCGATGCTGCCGGACCCGGCGACGTGGGGGATCGGTACCGGAACAAGGATCGTCGGCCCCGGTGTGGAGGTGCTCTATGTGCACGAGATGTCGACGCTCGAGAGCGGTGTGTGGGAGCCGAACGTTCCTCGGCCGGTGTTTCCGATCCTGATGCATCTCGTCGACGATCGGTGGCTGGTGCGGAACCTGGGGTCCGAGGAGGACCCCGCCGCCAGGGCCTGATTCCTTCGCACACGAACCTCGCCCGTACCTCGAGCGCGTTTGATCTCAGCTTCCTCACTGGTGCATGACCACTCGCGTGGAAGGCAGTGCGGCTTTCGGACTAAAGGCTTACCGCATGGTCGACGCAGATTCGGCTGATATCGGAATTCGTCCAGATCGATTCATCCGGTCTGCGATACGTTCGATGAAAACTGCACGTTCGGCCTCTCGATGACAGGTTCTCAGGATATCGCCCGACGGCGTGATCCAGCTGACTCATCACTGAGGTAGACGTAATCCGAGTCATTCGAGGATGAGCGGGAGTTTCATCGCCAGCTCGCCGAGTTCGGCCTTCTCCGTGTCGGTCGGGCCCCGTCGTCCGGTGCCGACCAGCAGTGTGTCCCTGTCGGAGAACGACGCGGGGAATGCGGCCCCGGCGATCTTCTCCAGCAAGTCGCGGGACCGGGCGAGGCCCTCTGCGGGCGGTTCCGCCACGCCTGGGAGGTAAGCGATCAGGTCGAGGTGGTGCAGCGTCGATTCCAAGACGTACGCGGAGAGGTACTCGCCTGCGGTAAGGACCTCGTCGCGGGTGCTGACCCGCAGGTCCGGGTCGGCGAGTTCGGCGGCGCGGCCGGCAGCGGAGCCGACGTCGTCGAAGTGGAACTTCAGCAGCCGTGGCTCCTGGTACGCGGCGGCCAGCCGGACGATCAGCGCGTCGAGCGGGTCGTCTCCGGTCGGCGGCGTGTCGGCGAGGTCCCAGTAGGTCACGGCGTCGCGAGTCGGTTCCATGTCGGAGGGGGTGACGAGGGTGATCAGGACGTCCTGCGCGTCGATGATCAGGTGGCACACCAGATCCCGCACGAGCCAGCCGCTACAGCCGGACTGCTGTGCGAAGTCGTCGTCCGGCAGGTCGGCGACCGCGGTGCGCAGCGCCGACCACGAGCGTGCGAAAAGATCCACATCGGCACGGTAGTGCGGGCGTACCGTCGATGTCATGACCGAGGACAACCAGGTTGCGCCGTGGGACGACATCTACCGAGGTGACGCGGAGGTATTTACGGGGCCGGTGCCGTGGAACATCGGTGAGCCCCAGCCCGAGATCGCCGGGCTGATCGCGGAGGGCAAGTTCCGCAGCGACGTGCTGGACGCGGGCTGCGGACATGCCGAGACGTCCCTCCAGCTGGCGGAGCAGGGGTACACGGTGGTGGGTCTGGACCTGTCGCCGACGGCCATCGCGGTGGCTCAGGCCGCCGCCGCCGATCGTGGACTGACGACGGCGACGTATCAGGTGGCGGACATCAGTTCGTTCACGGGTTTCGACGGCCGGTTCTCCACGATCGTCGACAGCACCCTGTTCCATTCCCTTCCCGTCGACAGACGGCGCGACTACCTGCGCGCGGTCGCTCGGGCGGCCGCGCCCGGCGCGTCGTACTACATCTTGGTGTTCGCGAAGGGCGCCTTCCCCGAGGGCGAGGGACCGAACCCGGTGACCGACGACGAGCTGCGCGAGGCCGTCGCCGAGTTCTGGACCATCGACGACATTCGTCCGGCCTTCATCCACGCGCTGCTCGGCCCGGAGCAGGCCGCGAACTGGGAGCACGACGAGAAGGGCCGGTCCAAGTTGCCGGCGTGGCTGTTGTCGGCTCACCTCGACTGATTCGGCAGTCGGAAACCCTTACCCGGCAGAACTGTTCGTATCGGACGGGCGCAGGAGGAATTCTCCGGCGAGTTGGATGGCTTCACGTTTGGTGTACCCGGGGTGGTCCGCGACGATGAAGTGACGGCCGATCGCAAGTCCGAACATGAGGGTGCTGCGTGCCTCGATCTCGTCGGGGTCGGTGACGAAGGTGCCGAACATCTTTCGCAGGAAGTCCATCCGCTCGTTGTCGATGGCGTGCAGGCGCGTCGCGACGGACCGGTCGTGGTGGGCCCAGGCCCGGATCGCGAGATCGATCCGTTGAAAGTCCTCCGAGTAGGTCAGTTGCCCCACGCGCCGGATTCTGTCGGCGGGGGTGCCGCCTTCGGCATCGGCTTGGGCGATAACGGTTTTGGTGCAGCGGCGTTCCCATTCGTCGAGCATCTCGGTGAGCAATGCGGGACGGCCGTCGAAGTAGCCGTAGAACCCGCCCTTCGTCACGCCGAGTTCGGCGGCGAGTGTCTCGACGCGGACGGCGTCGGGGCCTCCTCTTGCGAGGGCGTCGAGGCCCGCCTCTATCCAGCGGGCTCGTGTCGTGCGGGCGACGGCGGGAATCGGGCCACCTCCATTGATCGCGTTCAATTTGTACGGTACCGTATAGATGAAATATACGGTGCCGTATAGATCGGGGTCGACAGTGCCACGAATAGCAGAGGCCACCTACATCGAGCAGCCCTGGCGCATCCACGAATTCACGAGAGACTTCGACGTCGAAGACGTGTGGTCGTTCCGCACTCCCGGAGCCGGGCCCGACGACTTCCCCACAATGCTCGCAGCGATGCGAGCCGCGGGCGGACCCGCGAAGCAGCCCCGACTGGTGAGGTTCCTGTTCGCCGTTCGATGGAAACTCGGGGCACTCTTCGGCTGGGACAATCGCTCAACTGGTGTCGGTGAGCGGGTTGCCTCGCTCCGCGACCGCCTGCCCAGCGATCTCCGCGCCGCTCCGCGCGGCCCGGACGACGCAGGCATGCCCCTCACCGCGGTGTACGAGCTCTACACGGAGTCCGCCCGCGAGCTGGCGAACAAGACCGTGCACACCGTGATGCATCTCGGCTGGGCGAGAGGAGCGAACGGCGACTACGAGCTGCAGATGACCGTTCTCGTCAAGCCCAACGGATGGTTCGGGCGGCTCTACATGACCGCCATCGCGCCTTTCCGGTACCTCATCGTCTACCCCGCCCTGACCCGGCAATGGGAGCGAGCGTGGCGCGACCGCCACCAAGCGGCGACGAGG
Organism: Rhodococcus jostii RHA1; assembly: GCF_000014565.1. Lineage (NCBI taxonomy): Bacteria > Bacillati > Actinomycetota > Actinomycetes > Mycobacteriales > Nocardiaceae > Rhodococcus > Rhodococcus jostii. Next base: position 3,716,157 of record NC_008268.1, read on the forward strand.
TAGGGCGGCTTGCTCCCTCAGCGGCTCACCGCGGTTTCCCGCTCGACGCGCGACAGCTTCTCCGGGTTGCGCACGATGTAGAGCCCGGTGATCTTGCCGTCGTCCATCCGCACCGCCACGACGTCGTCGATCTCCCCGTCGAGCCGGACGATCAGCGCGGGGGAGCCGTTCATCTGCACCGGCTCGACCGACACCGTGCCGTCGATCCGGGGCAGGCCGGCCGCCAGCAGGCGACCCACCTTGTCGGCCCCCACGATGGGCCGCAGCACAGCCTGCTTGACTCCGCCACCGTCACCCAACAGGACGACATCCGGTGCGAGCAGGTCGAGCAGGCTCTGCAGATCGCCCGTTTCGAGCGCCCGTTGGAACGCCTCGAGTGCGTCTCGGGACTCGGCCGGGGATACGACGCCGCGCGGCCTGCGCGACGCGACATGTGCCCGCGCCCGGTGCGCGATCTGACGGACGGCGTCCGGGCTCTTGCCGACGGCGTCCGCGATCTCGCCGTACTCCAGAGCGAACACCTCACGCAGTACGAACACGGCCCGCTCGGTCGGCGCGAGCGTCTCCAGCACCAGCAGCATCGCCATCGAGACGCTGTCGGCCAACTCGACGTCCTCGGCCACATCGGGCGCGGTCAGCAGCGGCTCGGGCAACCAGGGGCCGACGTAGGACTCCTTGCGACGGCTGAGTGTGCGCAGCCGAACGAGCGCCTGGCGGGTGGTGATCCGGACCAGGTACGCACGCTGATTGCGCACCGTGTCGAGATCGACGCCCGCCCACCGCAGCCAGGTCTCCTGGAGAATGTCTTCCGCGTCGGCGGCCGATCCGAGCATCTCGTAAGCGACGGTGAACAGCAGGTTGCGGTGGGCGACGAACGCCTCCGTAGCGGGGTCCGAACGATCGTCCTGGCTCCCGCCGCGATCTGCGGGCGTGGTCTGCGACGTGCCGGCCATGGGTGGCTCCTCTTCACTTTCGACTGTGTCACACACCAGACACCGGGCCCCGCCGTTTTGTGACACCCAGCCGTGTTGCCCGCTGCCAAATTACGTGACCGCGAGGCAGCGGCGTGAACGATTTGTCACAAGAATCGGGTCGCCGGCATCTCATGTTCGTTCCGAGCAGTACACGACACCACGAGTGAGGACGAAGTCATGGACGCCCGATTCAACCTGTTCGACAACGAGATCGCCCTGAAGTTCGGCAAGAGGTTCGCCAACGCGTCCCTGGTGATCGACCAATCGCCACTGCCGAAGGCCACTCAGGAACTGGTCAAGATCCGGGCCAGTCAGATCAACGGCTGCGGCTTCTGCACCGACATGCACACCAAGGACGCCACAGCTGCCGGCGAGACCCCGGTCCGGCTCAACCTCGTCGCGGCCTGGCGCGAGGCCACCGTGTTCACCGAGGCCGAGCGGGCCGCGCTGGCGCTCAGCGAGGAAGGCACCCGGCTCGCCGACGCCCACCACGGCGTGACCGACGAGACCTGGGCCCAGGTGCGCAAGCACTACGACGACGACCAGATCGCCGCGCTGGTCTCGCTGGTCGCCCTGATCAACGCCGCCAACCGGATCAACGTGATCGTGCGCAACCCGGCGGGTTCGTACGAGCCCGGCATGTTCGCCAGCATGACGAACTGACCGGCAGACGACAGCCTCCTGACAACGAGCCCTTGACCCTGACACAGTGACAAGGACTCGAATGGTCGGCGAAGGAGGTGGTTGTCGTGAACACAACCAACCACGGTGGGCCGAATGCCCACCTCGTCGACGCTCTCGCCGCAGCCGACCCGTCGGGTCGGCTGCGTGCGGCGCTCTCGGCAGGCACACGCCCCGATCCGCATCTCACGGACACTCTCGTCGATCGGTGCGCCGTCGAGCCGGACTTCTTTGTCCGGGACATGCTGACCTGGGCATTGTGCCGCTTCCCGACCGAGCTCACGGTGCCGAGACTGGTCCGAGAGCTCGGGTCGGACACCGCGCAGGCCCGCAGTCAGTCGCTGCACACCCTGTCCAAGATCGGGGACCGGCTCGCCTGGCCCGCCGTGTCGGCACTGCTGCACGACGAGCACGACGAGGTCGCGCGCAGCGCGTGGCGGGCCGCCGTGGCACTCGTGCCGCCCGGCGACGAGGCTGCGCTCGCGGCCGATCTGACGACCGAACTCGGACGGGGCGACCAGCACGTGCAGCTCAGTCTGAGCCGTGCTCTGGTGGGACTCGGGGACGCTGCCCTCCCGGTCCTCGATGCAGCCGGGACGAGTCCCGATCCGCGTATTCGAGCGCATGCGGAGGCGACGAAGCGGCTCTGTCACGACCCCGACAGCGGGTTCACCCTCTCGGTCGAGACGGCGAAACGCGTCGCGGTCACCGGTCCGAACGCGTAGCAGGAGGCGATGGAATGTTGATCGGTGAGGTCTCCCGGCGTTGTGGTGTCAGCACGCGGATGTTGCGCCACTACGACAGGCTGGGACTGGTGAAGCCCACAGGCCGCACGTCCGGCGGCTACCGCGAGTACTCCGCCGACGACATCCGACGGCTCTTCCACGTCGAGAGCCTGAGGACCTTGGGGTTGTCGTTGAACGAGGCCAAGCGGGCATTGGACGAGCCCGATTTCGCACCGGCCGATCTGGTGGGAGACCTCATCCGGCACACGCGCCGGCGGATCGCTGCGGAGCAGGAACTGCTCGGCAAGCTCGAACGCGTCGACGCCGCCTCACCTGCGGAGTGGGACGACGTCCTGCGCATCGTCAGTCTGGTGCGTGCGCTCGAATCGGAGTCCGCGGCCCGCCGTCAACAAGCGATCCTGTCTCACGACGGGACCGCGTCGCTGCCCGTCGACGCGCTGGTCGAGGCCATCCTGTCGGAGGACGACCCCAATGTGGCCGGAGCGCTGCAGTGGTCGCTGGCGCGGGCCGCCGGCCCGGGACTCGCGGATCTGGCCGACGGTCTCGACGCGAAGGAGGTCGATGTCCGGCGTCGCGCCACTACCGCGATAGCGGCAATCCACACCGCGGAGGCGGCGGTTCATCTGACACGAGCCCTCGATGATTCGGACGCCACGGTCCGCGGGTACGCCGCCCTCGCTCTCGGCTCTCGCGGAAACGTCGACGCGATACCCGCCCTGATCGAGATGGTCGTCGAGGGGCGACGCGATGTCGAGGCCGCCGAAGTGCTGGGCCTGCTGACGACGGTCTCACCCTCGGCCGACGACATCGTCCAGGCCCTGCAGGACAGGCTCGACAATGGCGACGACGCGCCGACGCGGTTGCGGATCACGCAGGCCCTTGCCGAGATTCCCGGCACCGCGGCCCGGCGGGTACTCGACGGGCTGACCCACGACGGCGACCGGACGATCGCGTCCACCGCGGCCGCGATCGTGAACATGCAGGACCGCGGACGAAGCCGGCGCCGCCGATCGGGAATCGGGACGGCAGTGACGGTGGACGACACACGGTCATCCAAAGTTGCTGGAGCATGACAGCATTCGTAGTCGACCCCTACTCGGTGGCGGTCCGTGGCCGTGATCGAATTTTCCCAGCGCATTGCGGCCTTTGACCGATTGACGGCCATCCGTTGCCGGTAGTCGGGTTCGGGGTTGGTTCGCACCGGACTGCCGATCCGGGGTATGCCGGGCGGCCGGCTCCGGGCGCTCGCGTCGACCAATGACGGCCGATGCGGGTGAAGGGAGTCGACGATGATGACCCGATTGCAAATCGCGGCAGCGGTGGTCGTGGGCTATTGGCTGGGCCGAGGGCACCGGAAGAAACTGGGACTGCTGCTCGCGGCGGCGGGTGCCGGCCGCCTCGCCGGCGGACCCCAGGAGATGGTGGACCGGGCCTCGAAACTGCTGCAAACCTCGCCCGAGTTCGCCGAGCTCAGTGAATCGGTGCGTGGCCAACTCCTCGACGCCGTGAAGGTGGCGGCCATGACCGCCGCCACCGCCCGAGTCGACGCACTCGACAATCGGCTGCTCTCCGGCAGCGATGCGGTCCTGGAGACCGCCGAAGACCTGGTCGAGGACACCGCGGACATGGCCGGAGACGTCACCGACGACACCGTGGACACGGTGGACGAAGCCGCCGACGACACCGTGGACACGGTGGACGAAGCCGCCGACGACACGGTGGGCATGGTGGGCGCGCTGGGACGCAGGAAACGACCGAAGAAGGCACCGCCGCCGGACGACGTCGACGACGAGACGGCAGAGGAGGCCGCGGAACGACCGGCGCGGCGACCGCCCCGCAAGCGGAGCACCCCGGCGAAAACCTCCGGTAGTCGAAGGCGAGGAGCACAGCGATGACCACAGCAGGTGGCGGCCCGAGTTCCAGCGGCCTCGCCGATGTCATCGACACCATCTTGGACAAGGGCCTCGTCACCGACGCCTACGTGCGGGTCTCGCTGGTCGGTATCGAACTGCTCACCATCGACGCCCGCGTCGTTGTCGCCAGTGTGGATACCTACCTGCGCTTCGCCGAGGCGGTGAACCGATTGGAGATCGGCAGCGAACCGAAGGGCCTGACCGACCTCGTGTCCGAGGTGAAGGGCAGCGGCAGCACGAAGTCCAAGACCAAGGGCGCGCTCGAGGCCGTGGGGGAGACGCCCGGGGAGCTGCTCGGCGGTTCGGAAGCCGAACGCGAACCCGAGCCGCGCCGAAGGCGAACGTGATCCGACGACGCCGACGTGGCCGCGCCGGCGCTCAGGCCGATTACATATTGCTGTTCCCGATAGGAGACGCCCACAGCCGGGTACGTTCGTGGCATGGGTGACGAGGCAATCGACCCCGAAGTGGCTTATGAAGCCCTGTCCGCCGGCGCGCGCCTCGCTCTGCTGCGAAACCCCGAAGGCATCATGCCGCCGCAGTTCATCGGGCAGGTGATGGCCGTATGCGGGGACGCGTCCGTCGCGGGGATCAGTGGTGGAGCTGATTCGGTACCGCAGATGGCGGTTCTCCAAGGGCCACTCTCCGAGTACCTCTCCCAGTGCAGGTATGTACTCGATGCGTGGTGGAACTCCCTGACGCCGCGACTCCGGGCGGTCATCAGGTGTCGCGAAGCCGTACCCGAATCGCTGACACTGCAATTACCCCAACACACGCCCTGGACCGCGGTGTCCACGCCGTGTTCTCACCTGTTGGTGCGGGACTATCTCGAATTGCAGGCAACGGGACTCGAACTGATGTAACGCCGGCGGTCAGTCGGGGATCTTCTTTCCGGAAATCTCGCCTGGTTCGTATTCGTCGTGGCGGCGCAGCCAACTCATGAAGGGGTCGTCGCCGCGGCGGGGTTCTGGTTCCCAGTCCTCCTGACGGCCGCGGGCAGTGAGGTCGAGCCAGTGATAGGTGCCGAGGAGGATCTCGGTGGAGCGCGCATAACCGGAGTAGGTGTGGAAGATGCGCTCACCCTGGCGGAGAAAAGCACTGACGCCGTGCTCTTCGCCGCACCAGCCTTCCCATGCGGGGTCCAACCGCACGAGCTCGGCCTCGTCCTTGTAGTTGTATTCGACCGGGGCGACCGACGCGTCGAGGGTGACGTGGTAGTCGTAGTTGAAGTCGCTGCCGTGCGAGGAATACCACGGAAACATCCAGCCCATGCGCCGGCGGTACTGCTCGAGTTTGGGCAGCGGTGCACGCGACACAGCCGCGAACGAGGTGTCCCGGGCGTACAGGTGCCGGAGGTCGCCGACGTTGTCCATCGTGAACGAGCAGGAGGGGCATCCCTCGTCGGCGTCGGGTTCGAACATGAAGTGGTAGATCAGGAGTTGGCTGCGGCCGTCGAACAGGTCGGCCAATCCGGTCCTGCCGTCGGGGCCGTCGAAAACGTAGTTCTCGGTGATCTCGACCATCGGCAGCGCGCGCCTGGCGGCGTTGACCCGGTCGCGGTGGCGGGTCAGCTCCTTCTCCTGTGCGAGTAACTCGCGGCGCGCGATGAGCCATTCCTCGCGGGTGGTGACCTGTGGATCGGATGCTGTCATCGTTCGACTCCTCTCGAAGGGCACATGCAATCGTCGCAGGCGGCTCCCGGCGGTGGCTACCACCGAGACCGGGAACGACTGATTCGCGGTTCGTCTCCTCGTGCAGGATGCGAAGCTGAGTTCGTGAGTAGCGCTCTCCATCCTGCGGTGGAACCGTACGAAGCCGGGTTTCTCGAAGTTTCCGACGGCCATTCCCTGTATTGGGAGACCACCGGAAATCCCACGGGGACGCCGGTGCTGTATCTGCACGGAGGCCCGGGATCTGGATGCACTCCCGGCGCACGACGCTTCTTCGACCCGAATGCTTTTCGCGCGGTGCTGTTCGACCAACGCGGATGCGGGCGCAGCCGCCCGCTAGCCGCCGGCCCCGACACCGACCTATCGACCAACACGACAACACATTTGATGGAGGACATCGAACGCCTGCGTAAGCATCTGGGAATCAGGCGTTGGGTCGTGGCCGGGGTGTCCTGGGGTGTGACCCTGGGTTTGGTCTACGCCCAGCGCCATCCCGAGCGTGTCCTCGCGATGGCGCTCGGAGCGATCACGTCCGGATCCCGAACCGAGATCGAATGGATCACCCGCGACATGGGTCGGATCTTCCCCAGGGAGTGGGAGGAGTTCATCGCTCCCGTACCAGCCGGCGAACGGGACGGGGATCTGGCGGCCGCCTATGCGGGCCTCCTCGCCGACCCGGACGCGGCGGTGCGCGAGGAGGCGGCGACGAGGTGGTGTGCGTGGGAGGACACCCACGTGTCGTTGATGCCGGGATGGACACCGAGCCCCCGATACGAGGACGCAACGTTCCGGATGATTTTCGCCAGGTTGGTGACGCATTACTGGAGTCACGAGTGCTTCCTCGTCCCGAACCAGATACTGGACGGAATGAGCTGTCTGGCAGGTATCCCGGCAGTGCTGATCCACGGCCGTTTCGATGTTTCTGGACCGTTGGACACGGCCTGGAAGCTCTCGCGGGCCTGGCCGGAAAGTCGACTCGTCGTGGTTGACGATGCCGGCCACGGTGGAGGCGGATTCAGCTCCGCGCTGGTGGCCGCCTTGGACTCCTTCAGCGGGCCATGATCGCGGCACTTCGAGAGCTTCGGCCGACGTCAGGTACTCGTGAGGATGACGAGTCGCTGGGTCGCCCTGGTCATGGCGACGTAGCGGTCGACGGCTCCTTCGATCCCCGTGCCGAAGGTGTCCGGGTCGACGAGGACGACCAGGTCGAACTCGAGCCCCTTCGACAGCTCCGAGGTCAGCGAATGGACGCGGGGCGTTGCCCGGAACGTCGAATCGCCGATGACGCAGGCGATTCCGTCGGAGTTCGTTTCGAGCCAGGTGTCGAGGATCGAACCCAGATCGGAAACGGATCCGTGCATGACGGGGATGTCGTTGCTGCGGATGGAGGTCGGCACGTTGGCGTCCGGGAGCACGGCGCGGATGACCGGCTCGGCTTCGGCCATGACCTCTTTCGGTGTCCGGTAGTTGACGGTCAGAGAGGCCAGTTCGATCCGGTCGAGCCCGACCCTCTCGAGCCGTTCCTGCCACGACTCCGTGAACCCGTGCCGGGCCTGGGCGCGGTCGCCGACGATGGTGAAGCTCCGGGACGGGCAGCGCAGCAACAACATCTGCCACTCGGCGTCGGTCAATTCCTGCGCTTCGTCCACGACGACGTGTGCGAACGTGCGGTCGAGCAGGTCGGGGTCGGCGCTGGACAGCGCGGCTTCGTCGACCAGCATCTCCTGCAGGTCCTTCTGTCGCAGTTGTGTCATCAAACTTTCACCGTCGTCGTAGGCATCGGACGCGATCAGGTCGTCGATGACCTTGGACCTCTGCTCGCGTTCGGCGGCGACGGCGGCCTGGTGGCGACGTCGGCGTCGTGGTTCCTCCGGGTCGCCGAGCCGCTGCCGTGCGGCGTCGAGGAGCGGCAGGTCGGACACCGTCCAGCGCTGGGCGTCCGGGCGTTGCAGCTTCCGAACGTCGTCGGGGTTGAGCCAGGGCGCGCACTTGCGCAGGTACGCGGGCACCGACCACAGGTCGGCGACGAGGTCGGCCGCCTCGATCAGTGTCCACGCGTTGTCGAGGGTCGTGCGCAATTCGTCGTTCTGCTGCAACGACTTCCGGAGCTGGACGGCCGGAACGGCACCGTCGTACTTGTCGATCAGGATCGTGAGCAGCAGCTCCCAGATCTGCTCGCGCGCCTCGTTGTGCGGAGTACCGGGTTCCGGCGCTTCGAACGCCTCGGCCCAGTCGTCGGCGCTCAGCCAGATGTCGGACCACTCGGTCGCGACCGTCATACCCTCGGTGGGTGGCTCCTCGTAGAACGCGACGGCCGCGTCGATGGCCTTCACCAGATCCGCGGACGACTTCAGGCGGGCCACATCCGGGTCGGTTTCGACTGTCGCGGTGGCACCCTCGGCGACGAGGTCCCGCAGTGTGCAGAGCTGCACGCCCTCCTCTCCGAGGCTGGGCAGGACATCGGCGACGTAGGCCAGGTAGGGCTCGTGCGGACCGACGAACAGCACGCCGTGACGGAGTCGGGCGTCGGAGTAGAGCAGATACGCGGCGCGGTGCAACGCGACGACGGTCTTGCCCGTACCCGGCCCGCCGTCGACAACGAGGGCGCCACGGGATCCCGCGCGGATGATGGCATCCTGGTCGGATTGGATGGTGCCGAGCACGTCCCGCATCCGGGCCGACCGGTTGCTGCCCAGGCTGGCGATGAACGCGGACTGGTCGTCGAGCGCGGCGTTCCCTGCGAACCCGTCCGGGGTGAACACCTCGTCCCAGTAGTCGCTGACCCGGCCGCGGGTCCAGCGGTACCGGCGGCGGCGTTCCAGACCCATCGGATTGCCGTGGGTCGCACCGAAGAACGGCTCGGCCACGGGGGAGCGCCAGTCGACGAGCAGCTGATTGCCCGCACGGTCCATGAGGCCGAGTCGTCCCACGTACACAGTCTCGGGGTTGTCTGCGCTGACGAAGTGCCCGAGGCACAGGTCCAACCCGTAGCGGCGCAGGGCACGCAGCTCGGCGTTCAGCCGGTGGACCATCATGTCCCGCTCCATCGCCTCCTGACCCAGCCGGCGAGGTGCCTTGCGCTCGGTGTCGATGCGGTGGTCGAGGTCGGCGATCGACTGCTCGAGGCTTTCCGCGATAGCCGCGAAGTGTTGCTCGTCGTCGGCGATCAGCGTCGGGTCGGCCTTGGGCGCGAGGTGGTCGGGAAGGTCGAATGCGCTGGTAGTCAAGTTGGTCATGTCAGCAACTCCGATCCGAGGTTCGGACGATCGTGTCGAGCAGCAACGTCGCGGCGACCGCTGCACCGTCGGTGCGGATCGTGCCCGCCACGGCGGCCGCGCGTGCTCCGGTCTCGGGGGTCAAGGCCGCCGTGAGCGCGGCCGACAGGGTCTCGACGGCCGGAACCGGACCGTCGTGCGCCGCGCCGATGCCCAAGTCGGCTACCCGACCGGCCCAGTAGGGCTGGTCCGCCATCTGCGGCACCACCACCTGAGGCGCGCCGGCCCGGGTGGCCGTCGTCGTCGTCCCGGCGCCGCCGTGATGCACGACAGCGGCCACGCGCCGGAACAGTGCCTGCTGGTTGACCTCGCCGACGGCGAAACAGTCGTCCACGTCGTCGATCAGGGCCAGGTCGGCCCAGCCGCGCCCGACGAGTACGCGGCGGCCCTGCGCGCGGACCGCCTCGATGGCCACCGAGGCGGCGTCCGTCGCCGCGTGCAAAGGCATGCTGCCGAAGCCCACGTACACCGGTGGTGTGCCTGCGTCCAGGAACGTCATCAACTCGGCAGGGAGTGGACGGTGGTCGGCCAGGATCCACGCGCCGGTCTGTACGACGTCGAGGTCCGGTGTCTCCTGCCACGGATCCAGGGTCGGGTCGGTCGCCAGCCACGGCCGGTCGCCGATGACGTAGTCGCGAACGTTGCCCACCGGGGGCAGGCCGATCGACGCCCTGTTGGTGTCCAGCGCCTCCCCGAACAGCGCATCGATGCTCTGAGCGTCCAGGTCCCACAGCACCCGGTTGTCCGTCACGTCCGGCGGGAATGCCCGGCCCGGATACGCGAGCGGCGGGCGATGCGGCGACGGCAGGGTCAGCTGCTGGAACGTCACGGACACGGAGCGGATGCCCAGCTTCTCGGCCACCGACAGTGCACCGGCAGCGGCCGGCATCGCGCCGGTCGCCACCAACGCGTCGCATCCCTCGGCCGCCGCGGTGACCGCGTCGAACTGGCCGGCGATCAACTCGGCCGCGCGCCGGGGCAGGTCCGCCGCCGACGGCGCGGCCGTCGTCAGCGCGCGCGCCGACCGGCCGACAGGCACCATCGACACACCGACCCCGGCCAGCCGCTGCGCGAAGTCCTCGTCCGGCGGCGCGCACACCCGCACCTCCGCGCCGAGTGCCTGCAACTGCACCACGAGACCCACCAACGGTTCGACGTCCCCACGCGACCCATACGTCGACAACAACACACGCACTCGCGACTCCTATTTCTGCAGGTTCTGGCTTCGGCCGGTAATTCTGCGGCACGACCCGGGCCTTGCCGCAAGCCCTGGGGTGCGCTATAAATTTGAAAGTGGAAAGGGGTTGGTACTCCTCTCCAGTTCCTGGTCCGATTCGGGCAAGCCCCAAGGCATCGTCGGCCCGTCGTGGATCGAATGCGTTCGCCCACAATCGAGCTCACCGATCACGGTAACGCCATCCGGTGACGGCACTTGGCGGTATAGACTTCTCGGCACACGCCGCTGGTACGCCCTGGCCTGTCGTCCGCCCTCGCGGACGCCCTGTGTCAACACTCAGGAGGTCGCAGATGACTCCGCAATCGTGCGACGACCTGACCGTCGCCACCCGGCGTAGGGAGCGCCGATGGTGACGGCTCACCCGATCCCGTCTCGGGTGATGCCGCACCGGCCTCGACGCCTCCTGCAAGAGGCATAGGCATTGCACGTACCTCTCCCGACCTCCGCCATCCCGAGAGTGGCCGCCGCGGTGGTGGTCGGTGTCGCGGCGGGCTCCATCGGCGGCCTGGTGATCACAGCCGCGTTGGGGGCTCTCGTCGGCATCGCCGCTGCTGCCGCCGTGTTCGTCGTCTCCGGTTGGGCGGTGTTGTGGCCGATGGATGCGGCGGCGACTCGCCGCAACGTGGGACGCGAGGATTTTCGTCCGATAGTCGACGAATTGGTCGTGGTGACAGCGGCTTCGGGAGGTCTCGGAGCAATCGTCGCACTGCAGGTGGCCGGCGGATCCTCGGCGGGAACCGCGCACGCCGCCGTGGCCCTGATCGGGGTCTTCCTGGCGTGGGCTTCGCTGCACCTGATGTATGCGGCCCGATACGCCTTTCTGTACTACGAGGGATCGGGTCCTGAAAAATCAACGGGTGGTATCGATTTCAATTCCACCGCCCCGCCCGCGTTTCGCGACTTCTTCTACTTCAGTTACAACCTCGGGATGACCTACCAGGTATCCGATACCGACGTCTCGAGCCCGGAGATCCGGGCGGTGGCGCTCCGGCACTGCCTGTTGTCCTACGTTTTCGGTGCAGTCATCCTCGCGACGACGATCAACCTGGTCGCCGGGATCCTCACCAGGTGAAGACTCGGATTCTCGTACTGATTTCAGGGCTCGCGAGAACCGAGCATCCTGCCTGGTCCCCGGTGTTAATGTTGATCTACTCGGCCACACCGAAAGGTGCACCTCGATGAGAAGATTCACTCGAAGAGTCGGTGGAACCATCGTGGCGCTGACGCTTACCGCCGCGGCATTCGTCGTGTCACCACCACCGGTGTACGGATTCGCCGAGGATATTTGCTACACCGAGGACGGTGCCCCACCGCACAACTGCGCTCCGCTGCCACCCGAATGCCTACTCGACGATCCGAACTCGCCGATCTGTGGCGCCGAGGCGTTCCTCCGCTACGGCTTCACGTTGCGCCGTCCGCTCGGCGGACGGAGTCTCGTGCATTCGGACTCGACGTACATCATCGCCCGCACCGTCGGCTTCTCCGAGCGGGACGCCTACTGGATCGCGGCGTACGACGAGGCGACCGACCTCGGCACGTTCGCCCCACGCGACATCTTCGGCCGGCTCGTCCCGGACGCCGACGCATTGACCACCAAGGACATCAGCGGACTGGTGCGCACCCACTTCGCCACCGGCGGGTTCCTCTTCCACTTCCTGCCCACGCTGCGCGGACCGGCGGATCCCTTGCCCAACGGCCTGCAGCCGGATGTCGACGATCCCCGGCACGAGGTCATGCTCACGCACCTGCGGACTTGGGCCCTGGCCGGGCCGGGAAGTGGCGCTCCGTTGTGCACGGGAGGTTTCACGAACCCCTCGGAGAACGGCGACTATGCTACGGGTGCAACGTGTTACGGCGATGCCGATCCCGTGCAGATCAACGGCACGTACAGCCTGGAGACTCCGGCCGCCATACCGTTCACCAACATGACGGGGCAGCAGGTCATCTCCGACACGGTCCTGTCGTCACAATTCGACTCCTGGATCGGCGAGAATTCCTGGAATGCGCGGACCGGCATCTACATTCACGCACTCGGTGACCGCATCTCGCACCACGTCTGCACCGACGCCGGCGCGATCACGCCGCCGGGTCCGGCCGGGCCGGACTTCCGGATCGATCTGAACCAGCCCACCTGCGACCAGGGTCCACACGCCGTCCGCCACGAATACGAGACGGGCGTGGACTTCGCCGGGCTGCACCCGGAAGACCGGACCACCGAGGCGGCCCTGTCGATGGTGTACGACGAACTCGTCAACTTCGCGCGGGTGCGCGGAACCCTGGACGATCGCGCCACGGCGCCGTCGACCAAGAATGCACTCCTGACCGACGGCCTCGTGCCTGCGCTCGAGATCCGGGAGCCGGTCGAGCGGTTGACCGCCGTCACCGCCGTCGGCTGCCGAGTCGGCGTTCCGGCGTTCCCCGGAAATCCGGCGTGCCGGGATTGATCGCGCCCGACGGCGTCAGCTGCCGAAGGGGGATGCGCTGTTGGAGTACCGCGCGAAGTCGCCCTGCGCCCCGCTGTAGACGTTGAGGTCGACGTCGCCGTTGACGCCGGCGATGCGACCGGTGCTGGTGTACTGCCAGAACGTCCAGTTGCTCCAGCCGCCGGGGAGGGGGCCGGGGGCGTTCTGACCGTTGTAGTCGGCGATCCACAGCGGGTAGCCGGCGAACTCGTTGGTGTTCGCCATCGCCGTCCGCCAGAAGTTCGGGTACGTGTAGATGATCGGCTGACGCCCGGTGAGCGATTGGACCGTGTTGAGGTAGCGGTGCGTCCAGTCGATCAACGCCGCGGGCGGCAGCCCACCGGAATGCTCGATGTCGAGGACCGGAGGCATGTCACCCGGACCGTTGATGCCCAGCACCACCGTCGAGTAGAACGCGGCCTGCGCTTCCGGCGACTGGGTGGGGTCGGCGTAGTGGTACGCGCCCCGCGAGACGCCGGCCACCCGCATGGCGAGGCAGTCCTGGACGAAGAACGGATTGACGTAGTTGAGACTCTCGGTGGCCTTGACCATCGCGAAGTCGTGGCCGGCGTTGCGGACGGCGAACCAGTCGATCGGCGACCCACCCGGATGTTGCCACGAGGCCACGTCCGGACCTCTGACAGGTTCGGCGGCAGCATGCCCCGGCACTGCGGCCGCGAGCGCACCGGCGAGCAGTAGTGGTGCGATCTTGGAGAACCTTCGGACCTTCACCCCGATAGCCATGCGCCCGAGGGTAACGTCTTCCCGCTGCCCGCACGTGGCAACGGACGTCACTTCGTCACGTACGCCGCCTGCCGGAGCGTCTCGCCGCGCGCAGCGCGTCCCGGGGCCGACGACGCGTTGATCGCGAGCACCGACAGCAACTCGTACGCGACATGCGCTGCCGCGATGCCGGTGATCTCGGCGTGGTCGTATGCGGGCGCCACCTCCACGATGTCGGCGCCGACCACGTTCAGGCCGACCAGTCCGCGCAGTGTGTTCAGCAACTCGCGGGACGTCATCCCACCGGCCTCGGGTGTTCCGGTGCCCGGCGCGTGCGCGGGATCGAGGACGTCGATGTCCACGGACACGTAGACCGGTCCGCCGTCGAGCCGTCGACGCATCCGTTCGACGATGCTCGCGACCCCGTCCACCTCGTAGTCGTCGGAGCGGATGACCTGGAAGCCGAGAACGGCGTCGTCCTCGAGGTCCTTCTTGCTGTACAGCGGGCCGCGGATACCGATGTGCTGCGAACGCTCGAGGTCGATCAGCCCCTCCTCGCTGGCCCGCCGGAACGGGGTGCCGTGCGTGTAGGGGGCACCGAAGTAGGTGTCCCAAGTGTCGAGGTGCGCGTCGAAGTGCAGCACGGCGATGGGGCCGTGGTCGCGGGCGAGGGACCGCAGGATCGGCAGGGCGATGGTGTGGTCGCCGCCGAGCGTCAGCACGGTGGAACCGTCCTTGCGCAGGTCGGTGACGGCGCCGTCGACGGTGGCCAGGGCTTCCTGGATGTCGAACGGGTTGACGCCGATGTCGCCGAAGTCGGCGACCTGCTGCGCCGCGAAGGGGTGCACGTCGAGTGCGGGGTTGTACGGACGCAGCAGCTTCGATGCGGCGCGGATGTGGCCGGGGCCGAAGCGTGCGCCGGGACGGTAGCTCACGCCGGAGTCGAACGGGACGCCCATCACGGTGACGTCGGCGCGAGACACCTCGTCGAGCCGGGGGAGGCGGGCGAATGTGCTGGGTTCGGCGTAGCGCGGCGTGCGGGTGGCGTCGACGGGGCCTTGGATGCGGGTCGCGTCGATGGGGCCCTGGATGTCGTCTGTACTCATCGGAATCCTTCGGTGTGTGCCGGAGACGTGGCGTCGTCGTATCGTTTCCTTGGAATGCATTCTTGTCAACACCTGTTTCCTATACGAGACACAACGAAGGATCGATGCATGGCGAACGAGCTCGCAACCGAAGGTGCGTCGGGCGTCGACGCGCCCAGAATCGGCCCCCGGCTCAAGGCCGCCCGGCAGGCCCAGCGCCTCACCCTCGATGACCTGGCCGCCAGCTGCGGCATCACCAAGGGCTACCTGTCGAAGATCGAGCGGGACCACGCGAGCGCATCCGTCGCCACGCTGGTGCGGATCTGCGCCGCACTGAACATTCCCGTCGGGTCGCTGTTCGAGAGCTCCGCCGCAGGTGAGGTGGTACGAGCCGACAACTACCCGCCGATCAGTTTCGGCGGGGAGCGCATGGCCGAGTTCCTGCTGACCCCGTTCGGCGAGCGCCGCATCCAGTCGCTCCTGAGCCGAATCGAGCCCGGCGGCGGGAGCGGCTCGGAAACGTACGAGCTTCCGGTCGACGTCGCCTTCGTCTACGTCGTCTCCGGCCGGATCTGCATTTCCTTCAACGGTCCAGGGGCCGGGGAGGACGTGTCGCTCGCGACCGGGGACGCGTTCACCTTCTCGCCCCAGTTGCCGCACAGCTTCCGCGCGCTCGGCGACGACACCGCGACGGTCCTGTGGATTCTGACCCCCGCACTACCGGACGACGTCCGGCCCACCTCCCGCTAGGAAACCGTCAAGCGGTTTAGGAAACATGTGTTGACAGTCACGGCTTGCCCGTTCATTGTTGTCCACATCACTCCACCGCTCAGGAGCTCAACGTTGGACATCACCAAGATTTCTCCGCGCCCGCCGGGACTGGCCGGCGCACTGCGCGCCCGCAAATCGGTCGACGCGATCGTGGCGCGCAACGACCAGGAACCCGGTCACGGCCTCAAGCGGTCGATGGGCCTGGTGCACCTCACCGCACTGAGCATCGGTGCGTCGCTGGGAACGGGCATCTTCGTCATCCTCGGCGAGGCGACACCCAAAGCCGGCCCCGCCGTCGTCCTCGCCTTCGTGCTCGCGGCATTCACCGCCCTCTTCTCCGCCCTCTCCTACGCGGAACTCGCAGGCAGCATCCCTGTCTCCGGTAGCTCCTACTCGTACACCTACGCGACGATGGGCGAACTCTTCGCGTGGATCTGCGGCTGGTGCCTGATGCTCGAATACGGCGTCTCGGTCGCAGCCGTCGCCGTCGGCTGGGGCGAGTACATCAACGAACTACTCCACGGCATGTTCGGCATCGCACTACCCACCGCGATCAGCGAATCACCGGGCGCGGGCGGCATCGTGAACGTGCCCGCCATCGTCATCGTGCTCGTCGCGGTGGCACTGCTGACCCGGGGAGCTTCCGAGAGCGCCCTGGTGAACACGGTCATGGTCGCCCTCAAGATCCTCGTGCTCGTATTCTTCTGCGCGGTCGCGTTCACCGCGTTCCGCGCCGGAAACTTCGCACCGTTCATCCCTCTCGGCGCGGCAGGCGTGACGGCCGCGGCCTCCCAGGTGTTCTTCGCCTACATCGGGTTCGACGCCGCGTCGACCGCAGGCGACGAGGCGAAGAACGCGAAACGCGACCTTCCCCGCGCCATCATCCTCTCGCTCCTGATCGTCACGATCCTCTACTGCCTGGTCGCGATCGCCGCCGTCGGCGCGATGCCCTGGCAGGACATCGCGGGCGAGGGCGCCGCACTCGCGACCATCCTGAATGCCGCGACCACCAGCACCTGGCCCGCCATCCTCCTGTCGGCGGGCGCGGTGATCGCCATCGCCAGCGTCGTCCTCGCCGTGATGTACGGGCAGACCCGGATCCTGTACGCGATGTCGCTCGACGGTCTCGTTCCGCGGGTCTTCTCCCGCGTCAACCCGCGCACCCGGGTGCCCGTCGTCAACATCGTCGTCGTCGGCGGTGTCGTGTCCGCGCTCGCCGGCTTCGTGCCGCTGGGCGAACTGGCCGACGCGACGAGTATCGGCTCGCTGTTCGCGTTCATGCTCGTCAACATCGCCGTGATCATCCTGCGCCGGCGCCATCCCGACCTGCACCGCAGCTTCCGGACGCCGCTGTTCCCACTGATGCCGGTTCTCGGCGTCGTGTTCTGCGCGCTGCTGCTGTTCGGCCTCGGCGTCTCGACGTGGGTGGCATTCGCGCTGTGGATGGCAGTCGGGCTCGCGATCTACTTCGCGTACGGCGTCCGCAAGTCCGAACTCCGCAACAGCCCGGAAGAGGTGACGGCACCATGAGAGCAGCGCTGTTCCAAGGTCCCGAACTGTCCTTCGACGTGGCGGCGAACCTCTCCGCCATCGAGTCGGTCGCGCAGACGGCGGCGGCATCCGGGGCGTCCATCCTGGTCTGCCCGGAGATGGCGGCCACCGGCTACAACATCGGATCTCTGATCGCGGAGCGGGCCGAACCCGCCGACGGACCGATCGCGACGCGGATCGCGGAGATCGCGCGCGAGTCCGGGATCGCCGTCGTCTACGGATACCCCGAGGCGGACGGGGGCGTCGTCTACAACAGCGTGCAGGTGTTCGACCCGTCCGGGACGCCGCTCGCCAACTACCGCAAGACCCACCTGTTCGGTGAGCTCGACCGCTCGCACTTCGCCGCCGGCGACGAACTGGTGGTCCAGTTCGACCACGCCGGAATCCGGTGCGGAATCCTGATCTGCTACGACGTCGAGTTCCCGGAAGCCGTTCGCGCACATGCCGACCGGGGAACCCAGTGGCTCGTCGTCCCCACCGGCCTGATGAGCCCGTACGAATTCATCGCGGAGAGCGTCGTCCCCACCCGGGCCTACGAGAGTCAGCTCTTCGTCACGTACGTCAACCGGTGCGGCACCGAAGCCGACCTCGACTACTGCGGATCCAGTTGCGCGATCGCGCCCGACGGCACCGAACTCGCCCGCGCCGGCCGCCACGAGGAGCTGGCGATCGTCGACCTCGAACTCGACGTCCTCCACCGATCCCGCCGCGGGAACACCCATCTCGACGACCGACGCGTCGACCTCTACCCCTTCCTGCAGGAGAAGACTTCATGACGATCCCCGTCACTCCGGACAGCACCGCCGCGGACACCGATCCCCGGCCGCTCACCATGTTCGGCCCCGACTTCCCGTTCGCCTACGATGACTACGTCACGCACCGCTCAGGTCTCGGCGCGGTGCCCACCGATCGCCACGGCACCGAGGTGGCGGTCATCGGCGGCGGACTGTCGGGGATGGTCACTGCGTACGAGCTGATGAAACTCGGGCTGAAACCGATTGTCTACGAGGCCGATCAGATCGGTGGCCGGATGCGGTCGCATCCGTTCGACGGGCACCCGGACGTGGTCGCCGAGATGGGCGCGATGCGGTTCCCACCGTCGTCGACCACCCTGTTCCACTACCTCGACGCCATGGGACTGCGGACCGAGGCATTCCCGAACCCGCTCGCCGACAGCACCCCCAGCACGGTCATCGACCTCAAGGGCGAAAGCTACTACGCGCAGCACCTCGACGACCTGCCGCCCGTGTTCCGGGAGGTCTCGGATGCGTGGCAGCGCACGCTCGAGGACCACGCCGAGCTGATTCCGCTCCAGCAAGCGATCCGCGACCGCGACACCGCCGAACTCAAGCGCATCTGGAACGACCTGGTGGTCCGGCTCGACGATCAGACGTTCTACGGCTTCCTCGCCTCGTCGAAGCACTTCGCGTCGTTCCGGCATCGGGAAGTGTTCGGGCAGGTCGGTTTCGGAACGGGCGGCTGGGACACCGACTTCCCCAACTCCATCCTCGAGATCCTGCGCGTCGTCATCACCGCCGCCGACGACCACCACCGCGGCATCGTCGGCGGGTCGCAGCAACTGCCCCTGCGCCTGTGGACCGACACCCCTACGGGGATGGCGCACTGGCCGGACGGCACGTCGGTGCGTGCACTCAACGGCGGAGCCACCCGGCCCCGCGTCACCGAGGTCCGCAGGACCGCACCGCACCAGGTGACGGTCACCGACTCGTCCGGTGAGATCCGCACCTACCCCGCCGCCGTCTTCACGGCGCAGAGCTGGATGCTGCTCAACAACATTCACTGCGACGACGACCTGTTCCCGATCGACCACTGGACCGCCATCGAACGCACCCACTACATGGGGTCGACGAAGGTGTTCGCCCTCGTGGATCGTCCGTTCTGGAAGGACAAGGATCCGGTCACCGGCCGCGATCTCGTCAGCATGACCCTGACGGACCGGATGAGCCGCGGCACCTACCTCCTCGACCACGGCGACGACAAGCCCGGCCTGATCTGCCTGTCCTACACGTGGTCCGACGATTCACTCAAGCTTCTGCCGCTCGATGCGACGGAGCGGATGAACCTCATGATCAAGTCGCTCGAGGAGATCTACCCGGGAGTCGACTTCCGCAGTCACATCATCTCGACCCCGGTCACGCTGTCCTGGGAGACCGAACGCGACTTCATGGGTGCGTTCAAGGCGAACCTCCCCGGCCACTACCGGTACCAGGAACGGCTGTTCAGCCATTTCGTCCAGGACGAACTCCACCCGCGACACCGCGGCATCTTCCTGGCCGGTGACGACATCTCCTGGACAGCGGGCTGGGCGGAGGGCGCCGTGCAGACCGCGCTCAACGCCGTCTGGGGCGTGATGCACCACCTGGGCGGTGCCGCCCCGGCCGACAACCCCGGCCCCGGCGACCGGTACGCCGAACTCGGCCCGATCCGCTTGTGCGACTAGCGCCCGTGAGTACTTATTAACGTCCCGGGGGCTGTTGCGGAATTGAGTGAGGGCGGTCCGGGTGCGGGTGTCTCGTGCCGCGGTGGGTGCCGGTGCGGGGGTGGCCCCCGCCGGGTCAGGGGGTGGCCGGGAGCGGGGTGCCTCCGGTCAGGTGGGTGAGGATCTTGCCCAGGTTGTGCACGGTGGCGTGGAACGCCCATTCGCTGCGGGCGCGGTCGAGGCCGCGGCTGGTGAAGCGGCGGAATCCGAGGTTGTGTTTGGCGTGCCCGAACACGGTTTCGGCGATGGGTGAGCGTTTGCGGTAGGTGGCGATACCGGCCTCGGTGCGCAGCCGGTGGGTCATGGCCTGGATCGGATCCGCTTGCGGCGGTGGCGGTCCGGTGACCGGATCAGCGGTGGCGGCGGCCTCGAGGTGACGGGATTTGCCGGTGGCGATCAACCGGTCCGGGCCCGGCGCGGTGAGGTTCTCGCGGGAGCAGTAGCCGGCGTCGAAGAGCATCACCCCGATCAGCTCCTCCGGGCTCGTGCCGGTCGGTTCCTTCCCACGTCGGGTGGCGTCGATCAGGTGCGCGGCCGCCCCGGCCTTGTCGACCATCTCGGGGAAATAGTCGTAGTCCGCCGGGCCGGTCCCGACCCCGGTGGCCAGGATCAACCCGTCCTCGCTGGTGAAGGCCTGGCAGTTGTAGCCCTGCACCCAGCCGCCGCCGCGCAGCGGCTGCAACCGCGAGTCGGGGTCGGTGGTGTTGCGGCGCCGCTGCCCGGCGGCGGCGGCGCGCTCACCCTGTTTGCGGAGGGCGGTGTCGAGTTCGGTGCGCCGGCGCCGGGCCAGGTGGTGCTCGTCGACCGGCTTCGGTGCGAACCGGGTGCCCCCGCCCCCGGCCGCGGTGCCACCCTGGAACCGCTCGATCACCGCCTGCTGGGCGGCGACCGCCTCGGCCAGACGCCGCTCGGCGGCGGCGACCTCGGCCCCGACCGGCACCCGGCCCATCACCGTCTGGCCCGCGTCGAGCCGGGCCAGATAGTCCTGTGCTTTCCCCTCCCGCTCGCACTGTTCGGCGTCCTTCTCCGCGTCGAGCTGGGCCAATGCCTCGGCGATCCGGGCCGAGCGGGTGCTGGGATCGGCCAACTCCGCCGGCACCTGTCCCGGGCCCGAATCGTCCTCGCCGTAGAGGTCGTCCTCGGCGTCATCGGTGGCGGCGTGCGCGGCCGCCGCGGCGGCGGCGATCCGCGCGGCCTCGGCCTCGGCTGCCCGGCGCAGCCCGTCCTCGGTGCGGTTGGCGTCCTTCGATGCGTTCGAGGCGATCTTCACCCCGTCCAACGCGATCGTCTCGAGTCGGCCCAGACCCAACCGTGCGGCCAGGATCAGGACCTGCGTGAACAGGGCCTCGCAGGCGGTGTGGTTGTCCTTGCGGAACCGTGAGATCGTCACGTGGTCGGGGGTGTCGCCGGCGCAGATCACCCGGTAGGACACCACCTCCGAGCAGGCCCGCTCGATCTGCCGCGACGACCGCACCCCCCGCGACCACGCCCAGATCAGCAGGGTCACCAGCATGTCCGGGTCGTACCCGGCGCGCCCGGCACCCCCGGTGCGGCGAGAGTCGTGAAAGGCGCTGGTGTCGAGATGGGTGTCGACGATCTCGATCACCGTCCACACCGGATGCGTGGGCGGCACCCACTCCCGCATGTCCGGCGGCAACAAAAACTGCTGATCACGATTCACCGGTCGATACCCCTTGGCCACCAACACATTATCCAAGAAACATCAGGTCGGGGCGCCGCGGCACGCGGACACCCCGACCCGGAAATTTGAAACAGCCCCCCGCGGTTAATAAGTACTCACGGGGGCGCTAGCCCAGCCAGTCCAGAACCGCAGCGGCCGTCCACGACTGCTGCATGCTGCCGAGGGGCTGACCGGTGAACGGTTCGTAGTATTCGGCGAAGCTGCCGTCGCTCGCCTGCCGCAGCCCCTCGGACCGCAGCAGGTGGGCGCGCTCGGCCCACCCGCGCCGGGCGAACGCCCAGGAGAACAGCCACGTCATCACCGGCCACACCGGACCACGCCAGTACTCGCGCGGACGGAAATCGCCCGACACCGGCGACGTCGACGGCGGCACGGCGTACCGGAGGTCGGGGTGGCCGCAGAATTTCGGCCCCTCGAACGTGCGGAGCAGGGCGCGTTCGGCGTCACGGCTCAGGCCGCCGCACAGCAGGGGCGAGAACATCGCGAGGGTTTCGGTGGAAATCCACCGGCCGCTACGCAGATCGAAATCGCGTGCCGCCCCGGACCGTTGGTCGGTGGTGGTGAGGACACCCTGCCGGAACCGGGCCGCCCACCCGTGCAGTTCCCGGACGTCGGAGTTCGGCATCGAGTGTTCCTCGCCGATGGTCGCGAGCACCTCGCACGCCATCGAGAACACGGCACTGACGAACACGTCCTCCACCGCGAAGCTCATGGCGGTGGCCAGTTCCTCGTCGTCGTAGCGGACGGTCTTCATCTCCTCGAGCAGCCACAGGTAGCGGTCGTATTCACCGTTGGACGGACGCTGTCCGGTGTCGGCGACGTGGGACAGATCCTCGCGCAGATACGTGGGTATCTCCCCGGCCACGACGTTGGCGTACGAGTGGTCCCAGCGCGGCGAGTTGTCCATGCCGGACTCCCAGCCGTGGTACAGCGCGATCCGGCCGTTGCCGTCGAGGTCGCGGGCGTTGGCCAGCCAGCGGTGCCAGCGCACGAGGTCGGGCCAGCGCCGGTCGAGGAACTCCTCGGCGACGGCGCGGGTGCTGCGGCCGTGCCTGCGCGAGTGGTCGAGGATGCGCTGCACCGCGATGGCGTGCACGGGCGGCTGGGTGATCCCCGACGTCTGTGTGCCGCTCGGCGCGTGCGCCGCGAGGGTCCCGCACTCCCAGCGCCCGGGGCCGGGGAAGTATCCGTCGACGCCGTTCGCGAACACGATGTGCGGGATCATCCCGTTCTTCCACTGCGCCGACAGCAGGGTGTCGAGTTCGACGACGGCCCGCTCCACGCTCAGGGGCGCCAATCCGACCGCGACGAACGCCGCGTCCCAACTCCACATGTGCGGGTACAGGCGCGGCGCGGCACTCGTCATCGTGCCGAGGTCGTTGCCGCGAAGCAGGTACGCGGCACGTGCCGCGAGCTGTGTGGGGGTGAATCCGCGGTCCGCCATTGCACCATTCTGCTGCGGGTCGGCCCACATCGCTCGTCGGACGGGTTCAGCCCGCGAATCCGCACAGGGTCAAGGTCGGACGCGAGTTGCGCAGTGGCCGCAGTTCCGACAGCCTGCGCAGCAGGGTCGACCCCCACAGGCCGCGGCCGAGGGGCAGTGTCACCTCGCGGGTGAACGCGAGGTCCGGCACCTGTCCGGGCAGGTCCGCCGCGTCGCCGGCGGAGAGGTGGAACGGCATCGGCGGGACGGTGTAGTCGCCGTGAATCCGCATTCCCTTCTGCGTCCTGCGGCTGAACCATTTCGGTACCGAGTCGAACATCATCCGGCCGCCGGGGAAACGCCGGGCGCAGTCCCCGATCAGGGACAGCGACTCGTCGGCGGGCAGATGCATCAGCAGGCCCTCCGCCGAGACGAACACGGCCCGACCGGTGTCGACGTGGTCCATCCACGAGCGGTCCAGCGGACACGGCGAGTGTGGTGACGTGCGGCTCGTCCGGCAGCAGTTGCCTGCGCAGCGCGGCCACCTCGGGCAGGTCGATCGACACCCACCGGATGTCGGGGTCGCCGATCCGCCAGTAGCTGGTCTGCAATCCTTCAGCGAGGGCGACGACCGTTCCGCCGGGGTGGTCGGCGAGAAACGCCCGTGATGCCGGCGATCGGGAACGAGATCAGCACGGCCGGGCCGGTGACGGAATGCGCGACCGAGCCGGCGAGTGAGAAGACGCCTGCGCCGATGATGCCGCCGACGCCGATCGCGGTGAGTTGCCACAGGCCGAGCGATTTGGTCAGACGCTCGTCGGGCGGAGTGTCGTCCTCGACCTCGGTGAGGGGTTTGCGGCGCAGCATTTGGGTGCGCAACTTGTCCATCGACATTGCCGGGCTCCGCTTCCCAGTGGGGTGAGATGCGGTATCTCACTCAATCACCTTTCGGGGCCCGCGTGGGCGAGGAACACGGTACCGGGTGGCCGCCATCACCCTTGCGAGAATACGGTAGGGGGGTATGGTAGTTCTCAGAGACGACATCGACACCCCGAAGAGAGGCAGACTCGTGAGCACCTCGAGCGTCACCGTCAGCGGCATGACCTGCAACCACTGCGTGTCCTCGGTCACCGAGGAGATCAGCGCACTTCCCGGCGTCACCAACGTCAACGTCGATCTGGCCACCGGCAAGGTCGTCATCGACAGCACCACCGACCTCGATCCGAGTGCTGTCGCGGGCGCTGTCGAAGAAGCCGGATATTCCGTCGCCGGCTGAGCCGGCAACTCCGACGCGGCCGGCTGAGCCGGCAACTCCGACGCGGCCGGCGAAGCCGGCGACTCCAACGCGACCGGCTGAGCCGGCGACTCCACCACAGGAGACCCATCATGAACGCAACCGGCAAGTTCGCCGGATTCACCGTCGGCCTCGTCGTGATCTTCGGCGCCGCGCTCGCACTCGGGTCGGTTGCCGGCCCGGACGTGGCCGAGCCCGCCGCGCACACGGCCGAGGACGACGGGCACGGAGCGGGAGGACACGACGCGGGTGGCCACGACACCGCCGCCGACCCGACCCCGGGCGGACTGACGCCCACTGCGGACGGCTACACCCTCGAACTCGCATCCGACCAGGTCACCGCCGGTGCCGCGGTCCCGGTGCAGTTCCGGATCACGAACCCCTCGGGGGTACCCGTGACGGACTACACCGTCGAGCACGAGAAACTGCTGCACCTGATCGTCGTCCGCCGGGACCTCGCCGGATTCCAGCACGTGCACCCGACGCTCGACGCTGCCGGAACGTGGAGCGTCCCCCTCGACCTCACCCGCGGCGGCGACTATCGCGTGTCCGCGGACTTCACCACGGCGGGCGGCGAAGGCGTCACCCTGGGCACGGACCTGCGCGTCGCGGGCACCTACGACCCGCAGCAACTGCCGGCTCCCGCAGCGACCGCCACCGTGGACGGGTACACCGTCACGCTCGACGGCGCGCTGCGACCGGGAGAGACGTCGAACGTGACCCTCTCGGTGAGCCGCGACGGGCAGCCCGTCACCGATCTGCAGCCCTACCTCGGCGCATACGGTCACCTGGTGGCGCTGCGCACCACCGACCTCGGATACCTGCACGTGCACCCGGACGGACACCCAGGCGACGGCGTCACCGCGGCGGGCCCGGGGATCGACTTCGCCGTCACCGCACCCAGCGCGGGCGACTACCGGCTGTTCCTGGACTTCCAGCACGCCGGCGCCGTCCACACCGCGGAGTTCACCGCCTCCGCCGGACCGGAGGAGAAGTGATGACCCGCGGGACCGACATCGCGGCACCGCCCGATTCCCAGATCGAACTGGCCATCGGCGGAATGACCTGCGCGTCGTGCGCCAACCGCATCGAGCGCAAGCTGAACAAACTGGACGGCGTCACCGCGACCGTCAACTACGCGACGGAGAAGGCCCGCGTCCATTACGACGCCGCCGACGTCTCGCCCGAAGACCTCGTCGCCACGGTCGAGCAGGCCGGGTACACGGCGCGACTGCCCGAGGTGAAGCCCCCGGCCCCGGAGGAAGAGGACCCGGCGGCGGAACTGCGGCAGCGGCTGCTCGCGTCGGCGGTGCTGACGGTCCCCGTCATCGCGATGGCGATGATCCCGGCGCTGCAGTTCACCAACTGGCAGTGGCTCTCGCTCACCCTCGCGGCCCCGGTCGTGGTCTGGGGTGCGTGGCCGTTCCACAAGGCCGCCTGGACGAACCTGCGGCACGGCACCGCGACCATGGACACCCTGGTGTCGATGGGCACACTGGCCGCGTTCGGTTGGTCGCTGTACGCACTGTTCTGGGGCACCGCCGGCATGCCGGGGATGACGCACCCGTTCGAGCTCACGATCGCGCGGGTCGACGGCACCGGCAACATCTATCTGGAGGCCGCGGCCGGCGTCACCACGTTCATCCTCGCCGGCCGCTTCTTCGAGGCCCGCGCCAAACGGCGGGCGGGAGCGGCGCTGCGGGCGCTGCTCGAACTGGGCGCCAAGGAAGTGTCGGTGCTGCGTGATGGCACCGAACAGCTGATCGGCATCGACCAGCTCGACGTCGGCGACCTCTTCGTGGTCCGTCCCGGCGAGAAGATCGCCACCGACGGCGTCGTCGTCGAAGGTTCGTCGGCGGTGGACGCGTCGATGCTGACCGGTGAATCCGTGCCGGTCGAGGTGTCGCCGGACTCCCAGGTGGCGGGTGCGACGGTCAACGTCGGCGGCCGAATCGTGGTTCGCGCCAGCCGGATCGGAGCCGACACGCAGCTCGCGCAGATGGCGTGGATGGTCGAGGACGCGCAGACCGGCAAGGCCGAGGTGCAACGCCTGGCCGACCGGATCTCCGGCATCTTCGTCCCGATCGTGATCGCGTTGTCGGTCGCGACCCTCGGTTTCTGGATCGGCACCGGCGGTTCGATCGCCGCCGCGTTCACCGCAGCGGTCGCCGTCCTGATCATCGCGTGCCCGTGTGCGCTCGGACTCGCCACCCCGACCGCCCTCATGGTGGGCACGGGACGCGGGGCCCAGCTGGGCATCCTGATCAAGGGACCCGAGGTTCTGGAATCGACGCGGCGGGTCGACACCGTGGTGGTCGACAAGACCGGAACCGTCACCACCGGCACGATGTCGCTGCACGACGTGGTCGCCGCGGACGGTCAGGACGAGGAGCAGGTGCTCCGGTACGCCGGCGCGCTCGAGGACGCGTCCGAGCACCCCATCGCGCGGGCGATCACCCGCGGCGCGAAGGAGCGGCTGACGACGCTCCCCGCAGTAGAACAGTTCACCAACATCGCCGGTCTCGGCGTCCAGGGCATGATCGACGGACACGCGGTGGTCATCGGCCGCGCGAAACTGCTCCGCGACTGGTCGCTGCAGCTCACCACGGAACTCCAGCGCGTCGCCGACGCGGCGGAATCGGAGGGCAAGACCGCCGTCGGGATCGGCTGGGACGGAAAGGCGCGCGGCGTGCTCGTGGTCGCCGACACCGTGAAGCCGACGTCACGCGAGGCGGTGGCGCAGTTCCGCGAACTGGGCCTCACCCCGATCATGCTCACCGGCGACAACACTTCCGCGGCCCGGGCCATCGCCGCCCAGGTCGGCATCGGCGAAGTCGTCGCGGAGGTACTGCCCCAGGACAAGGTCGACGTGATCAAGCGTCTGCAGGCCGACGGCAAGGTGGTCGCGATGGTCGGCGACGGGGTCAATGACGCCGCCGCCCTCGCACAGGCCGACCTCGGTCTCGCCATGGGAACCGGGACGGACGTGGCCATCGAGGCCAGCGACCTCACGCTGGTACGCGGCGACCTCCGGGCCGCGGCCGACGCGATCCGGTTGTCGCGCAGGACGTTGAGCACGATCAAGGGCAACCTGTTCTGGGCCTTCGCCTACAACGTCGCGGCGTTGCCGCTGGCCGCGGCGGGCCTGCTCAACCCCATGTTGGCGGGTGCCGCCATGGCATTCTCATCGGTGTTCGTCGTGAGCAACAGCCTGCGACTGCGCCGCTTCCAGCCCCTGACCACTCCCACCCGAGGGGAACACTCATGACCGAGCAACCGACCACCACCGACCACGCTGACGAGCACACCACCGGCCACGGGTACATCAGCGCCAAGGACGACTACCTGAAGCGCCTGCGCCGCATCGAGGGCCAGGCGCGGGGTCTGCAGCGGATGGTCGAGGACGAGAAGTACTGCATCGACATCCTCACCCAGGTCTCCGCGATGACCAAGGCGCTGCAGGCCGTGGCGCTGGGTCTGCTCGAAGACCACATCAGCCACTGCGTCGTCGACGCCGCCGTCGCGGGCGGCACCGAGGCCGACGCGAAGATCAAGGAAGCCACCGACGCCATCGCACGACTGGTGCGTTCCTGAAAACCTGACCACGAGAGCAGCTTCCGAGGGAGCAGGCATGTCTCACGATCATCAGCAGCAGGAAGTGGAACAGGTCCGGGACACCGGGCACGCCGGGCACGGTGAGCACGCGGATCGGCATGCCGGTCACGGTGCGCAAGGTGAGGTGTTCCGGCAGAAATTCTGGATCAGTCTCGCGCTGTCGGTGCCGGTGGTGGTGTTCAGCCACATGTTCGCCGACCTCCTCGGCTACACCGTCCCCGACTTCCCCGGTGCGTCGTGGATTCCGCCGGTGGTCGGCACCGCCATCTTCTTCTACGGCGGCGCGCCGTTCCTCACCGGCGCGTGGGGTGAGCTGAAATCGCGGCGGCCCGGCATGATGCTGCTGATCGGCATGGCGATCACGGTTGCGTTCCTCGCGTCGTGGGTGACGACCCTGCAGATCGGCGGGTTCAACCTCGACTTCTGGTGGGAGCTGGCGCTTCTCATCGTCATCATGCTCCTCGGACACTGGCTGGAGATGCGGGCGCTGGGGTCGGCGTCCGGTGCCCTCGACGCGCTCGCCGCCCTGCTGCCGGACACCGCCGACAGGGTCACCGACGACGGCATCACCGAGGTGCCCGTCTCCGAACTCGCCACCGGCGACCTCGTGCTGGTGCGGGCCGGTGGCCGCATCCCGGCCGACGGCACCGTCGAGGACGGCCGCGCGGAGGTCGACGAATCGATGATCACCGGCGAATCCAACCCTGTCCCACGGTCGGTCGGCGACACCGTGGTGGCCGGCACGGTCGCCACCGACAGCGCGCTGCGGATCCAGGTGGGCGCGGTGGGGGAGGACACCGCCCTCGCCGGGATCCAGCGACTGGTCGCCGACGCGCAGTCGTCCTCGTCCCGGGCGCAGGCCCTCGCCGACCGCGCCGCGGCATTCCTGTTCTACTTCGCCTCGATTGCAGGGCTTCTCACGTTCGTGGTGTGGTCGCTGCTCGGCAACGTGGACGAGGCCGTGGTGCGGACCGTCACCGTTCTGGTGATCGCCTGCCCGCACGCACTCGGCCTGGCGATACCGCTCGTGATCGCCATCTCCACCGAACGCGCCGCGAAGGCCGGTGTCCTGGTGAAGGACCGGCTGGCGCTCGAACGCATGCGCAACGTCGACGTCGTCCTGTTCGACAAGACCGGCACCCTCACCCAGGGCAGACACGTCGTCACCGGCGTCGTCACCACCGCGGGTGTCACCGAGGCCGAACTGCTCGCGCTTGCCGGCGCCGTGGAGGCCGACAGCGAGCACCCGGTCGCCCGGGCCATCGTCGCCGAGGCCGGCGCGAATGTGCCCGGGGACGAGCGGCGAACCGCGTCCGACTTCCGGTCACTGCCCGGACGGGGGGTGCGCGCGAACGTCGACGGCACACCCGTCGAGGTCGGGGGTCCGGCGATGCTCACCGAACTGAACGTCACTGTTCCCGACGACGTTGCCGCGCAGACGACACGGTGGGTCGAACGCGGCGCCTCGGTCCTGCACGTGGTCCGCGACGGGCGGGTGCTCGGGGCGCTGGCGCTCGAGGACGCCGTCCGCGAGGAGTCGAGGCAGGCGATCGACGCCCTGCACGCGCGCGGCGTGAAGGTCGCGATGATCACCGGAGACGCCCGTCAGGTGGCCGACGCCGTCGCCGCCGACCTCGGGATCGACGAAGCGTTCGCCGACGTGCTGCCGGAGAACAAGGACGCCGAGGTCGCCGCACTCCAGGCACGCGGTCACCGCGTCGCGATGGTCGGCGACGGCGTCAACGACGCGCCCGCACTCGCCCGCGCCGACGTCGGCGTCGCGATCGGCGCCGGCACCGACGTCGCCATCGAATCGGCGGGTGTCGTCCTCGCCGCCGACGACCCCCGCGCCGTGCTCTCGATCATCGACCTGTCGCAGGCCAGCTACCGCAAGATGTGGCAGAACCTGGTGTGGGCCACCGGATACAACGTCATCGCCGTCCCCCTGGCCGCCGGGGTCCTCGCGTTCGCCGGGGTCGCGATCTCACCCGCGGTCGCGGCGATCCTGATGTCCGTCTCCACCATCGTCGTCGCCCTCAACGCGCAGCTGCTGCGCCGACTCGATCTGGATCCGGAACGGCTGGCGCGGAAGTGATCACGGTGACGACGGGTTCGGTGATTCGGTGGAGCGCGGACACCAGCCCGCCGACTGTGTCGGTGACCGCCGCGATGTAGGCGTCGGGGCGGATGACCCAGACCTCGCCGGGCTTCGCGTCCAAAGTGGCGGTGAGGACGCCGGTGGTGTCGATCTCCGACAGCCGGACGAGGCGGATCGGCGTGTGCACCGCTGCGAGGGCCGCGCGGCGGATCGCGTCGACGTCCACACCCTCACCCGCGAGAAGCAGGATGCCGTGCCGGGCGATGGCGCGGAGCCGACTGCCGTCACCGCCGCGCAACGTCACCGGGGTATCGGGCAGGAGGATTCCCGGCGCGGCGGCCGGGGTGCGGCCACGCTCGGGGCGCCCGGCGAAGGGCCGTTCCGGATCGATTGTGGTCAAGGGCGATTCGACGTACCAGAACGGCTCGGCGAGGCGACCGCTGTCGACGTGTGCCCGGGCCTGCGGGTCGGTGAGCGCCGCGGTGAGCACGTCGCGCCGGTGCCGGTGCTGGTGTTCGGACTGCGGGACGAGGAAATCCATCGTCGCCGTGGTGACCGCGATGTTCTCGACGGCCGCCGCGTGCCGCTCGGTGTGATACGTCTCGAGCAGTGACTCGTCGGCCCAGCCCCGCAGGACGAACGCGAGCTTCCATGCGGCGTTCTCGGCGTCGGCGACACCGGAATTCAGGCCTCGCGCCCCGAACGGCGACACGATGTGCGCGGCGTCCCCGGCCAGCAGCACCCGGTCGACGCGCATCCGGTTCGCGACCCGGGAGTGAAAGCGGTACACCGATTTCCACACGATCCGGTAGTCGGTGTCGCCGATGATCTTCCGGATCCGCGCGTCCAGCGCACCCGACTCCTCCTCTGTCTCGAGGTCGTACTCGCCGGGCACCTGCCAGTCGATGCGGAACGTCGAGTCCGGGCACGGGTGGATGAGCACCTGCCTGCCCGGGTTCCACTCCGGGTCGAAGTAGAAGCGGCGCTCGTCGGCCCAGCCCGGAATGTCGGCGGCGATGTCGCAGATCAGGAACTTGTCGTCGAACGAACGACCGTCGAACGTGACACCCAGCTGCCGCCGGATCGCGCTGCCCCGCGACCCCACGGCCACCACCGCGTAGTCCGACGTGACGGTCTTCTCCCCGGAGCCGGTGCGGCAGGTGACGGTCACGCCGGTGTCGTCCTGATCCACCGACGTGGCCTCGTATCCCCACCGGACGTCGATCGACGGCGTGGCCGCGATCCGCTCGTCGAGCAGTTCCTCGGTCCGTGCCTGGGAGATGTTGACGAACGGCGGGAACGACGAGACGCCGCGGTCGACGAACGTCTGCGCGAACAGTTCGTGGTCGCGGTGGAAGGTGCGGGCGCACCCCCACGTCACGCCCTCGTCGGCCAGCCGCCTGCCGACGCCGATCGCGTCCCACACCTCGAGGACGTCCCGCTGCTGGCAGATGGCCTTCGATCCGATCGGGTCACGCTCGGCCCGTGCGTCGAGCAACGTCACCGGTATTCCCCAGCGCGCCAACAGCAACGCCGTCGTCTGCCCCACCGGGCCGTTGCCCACGACGGTGACCGTGCCGCCGCGGGTGTGTCGTCTTCCCATGATCCTCGCCTTGTCAGTGTGAAAGGTGACGGACGTCAGCCCTGTGAAACGGTGACGGACGTCAGCCCTGCAACTGGTCCCAGACCTCGCGGTCACGCTCGGCGGTCCAGATGACGGGCCGCTCGATGCCCGACAGTTCGTCCCACACGCGGGAGACGTCGAAGGGGAGGCAGTGTTCGAAGATCGGCCAGTGCCCGTACTGCTCGTTCAGTGCGGCGTGGGTGGCTTCGAACGCCTCCTTGAGGGTGCCACCGCGCTGCTGGACGGCACCGACCTCGGCCAGCATGACCTCGATGAAGTGGCGGGTCTGCTCGATCGCGGCGTCGACGGCCTCCCGACCGTGGGAGACGGCGCCGCGTCCGCCGATCAGGACCTCAGCGCCGAGCTCCTTGATCCGGTCGAGGGTGCCGGT
The DNA here is from genome assembly GCF_000014565.1 of Rhodococcus jostii RHA1. NCBI lineage: Bacteria > Bacillati > Actinomycetota > Actinomycetes > Mycobacteriales > Nocardiaceae > Rhodococcus > Rhodococcus jostii. Next base: position 3,747,892 of record NC_008268.1, read on the forward strand.
GGACCAGTCGCGGTGGAAGGCGTCACCGGTGTAGAGCGCGGCCTGAGCCTCCACGAGGTCGCCGGCGAAGAGGATCTTCTGCTTCGGCAGCCACGCGGTGATGTCGCCCTCGGTGTGTCCGCGGCCGAAGTGCTGGAGAACCAGGTCGCCGCGTCCGCCCCCGAGGTCGATGGTGAGCTTGTCGGCGAACGTCAGGGTGGGCCACGTCAGTCCGGGCACCGAGTCGGCCGCTTTGGCCAGGCGCGGCATGCGTCCGAATTCGCTTGCCCAGTCTTCTTTTCCACGCTCCTCGATGAGCGCGCGGGTGGTCTCGTGCGAGACGATGGTCTCGGCGTCGAACGCGGCCGCACCGAGAACGCGGACGGCGTGGTAGTGCGAGAGCACCAGGTACCGGACCGGCTTGTCGGTGTGCTCGCGTAGCTTGCGCAGCCAGTCCTGGGCGGCCACCGGGGTGGCGAGCGCCTCGAAGCAGACGACGAAGTCCTCGCCCTCGATGGCGCCGATGTTGGGATCCCCCTCGGCGGTGAGGGCGTACACGCCGTCGGCGAGGACCTCGAGGGTCTGTTCCTTCTCACCGAGGTCGGCCGACGAAGCGAAGCTCGTGGGGCTCATGCGATCCACCTAACTAATCAAAGGTTTGATTGATGGTGGACACAGTAACCCGGATCACAAAATAATGAAAGCCTTGATCAAAAATTGGGCCCTGGACTCCGCGCCCCGACCGAACCAACGGGACGCTCGTGCGATCTGACGCAACGAGCGTCCCGTTCGTCGCGGAGGGGGGTGATCGGGGGGCGACAGGGGTGGGTCGGCATCACCCCGCGAGCAGTACGCCGACCAGGGCGATCGATGCGACCCAGACGGTGGAGATGCCCGCGAGCACGAAGGGTCGTGCGCCGACCTTCTTGATCGTGGCGATCTGGACGCCGGCACCGAGGGCGAACATCGCGGCGGTGAGGAGACCGGTCTGCACGATCTTGGCGTCGGCGAGCAGGCCCTCGGGCAGCAGGCCGGACGATCGCAGGCCGACGCAGACGAGGAACGCGAGGACGAAGAGCGGGACGAGCGGGGGCCGCTTCACGTCGGCGTCGGTGCCGGCGAGCTTGCGCTGGCGCACGCTGAGGACGGCCATGACCGGGGCGAGCATGAGGACTCGCGCGAGTTTGATGACCGCGGCGACGCCGAGGGCGGCACCGCCGATCGCGCCGCCCGCGGCGACGACCTGCGCGACCTCGTGGATGGAGCCGCCCGCCCACAGGCCGGCGTCGGTGTCGGAGAGTCCCAGCGCCCGCGACAGCAGCGGGATCGCGGGGATCATGAGCGTGCCGAAGATGACGACGAGCGCGACCGCGGTGATCACCTCTTCCTCGTCGGCGTCGACGACACCGTCCACCGCCGCGACGGCGGCCGCACCGCAGATCGAGAATCCGCAGGCGATGAGCAGGCGCTGGGTCCAGCTGAGGCCGAGCAGCTTGCCCACGAACATCGTTCCCACGATGCCGAGACAGACGATCGAGACGACCACGACGATGACGCCCCAGCCCAGTCCGAGGATGTCGCTCAGCATCAACTGGAGTCCGAGGAGGGCGATGCCCACCCGCAACAGCTTCTTGGCAGAGAACTGCAGTCCTGGGCGCAGGCGTTCGGGCAGATGCACGACGTTCGACAGAACGGCACCGAGCACGATGGCGATGAGCAGTGGGCTCACCGTCGGAAGGAACCGGCCGACACCCATGGCGACGGCGGTGGCGACGGCGCACAGCGTCAGACCCGGCAGGAGAGCGGCCGTGGCGGTCTGCAGTCGCGGCAACGTTGCCGGGCTCTCGACGCGCCGTTCCTCGGACTTCGATTCGCTCAGTTGACTACTCATGGCTCCACGGTCCGTCACCGCGGCCGTCTCCGGTAGCCGTCATCTCGACATACACATATATCAACGTGATATGTCTTGCGCCGGGGTCATATACTCGATGCATGTCCCGCAGATGGCCCGAGTTCCCCGTTCTCGAGTTGCTCGTGGGCGTCGACGACCACGGAAGCCTCAGCGCTGCCGCCAGACTCGCCGGAATGGCGCAGCCGAATGCGAGTCGCGCCATCAAGCAACTCGAGCGCCAGTTCGGCATGACACTGCTGCAGCGCAGCCCGACGGGCTCGATACTGACACCGCAGGGAACCGTGATCGCGCACTGGGCGCGCCGGGTGCTCTCCGACACGCGCCGGCTGCTCGACGTCGCCGAGGGATTGCGCGCGGAACGCGCCGCCGAGTTGACGGTGGGTGCGAGCATGACAGTCGCGGAACACCTGATGCCGGGGTGGCTGGGGCAGTTTCGCCGTTTGCACTCCGACGTAACCATTCACCTGCAGGTACACAACTCGACTCAGGTGTTCGAGCGGATCGACAGCAGGATCTGCGACGTCGGGTTCGTCGAATCGCCGACGGTACCACGACCGTTGAAGAGTCTCACGGTCGCGCGTGACCGGCTGGTCGTCGTCGTTCACCCCACCCATCCGTGGGCACGGCGACGGAAGGCGCTGTCCGTCGCCGAGTTGGCGCTGACACCGCTCCTGGCCCGCGAGCCGGGATCCGGAACGCGGACCACCCTCGACGTGGCATTGCAGGAATACGACCGGGCGGCACCGCTTCTCGAGCTGGGCAGCGCCGCCGCGATTCGCACCAGCGTGCTGGCCGGGGTCGGTCCCGCGGTGATGAGCACCCTGGCGGTGGCGGAGCAGGTCGGCGCCGGAGAGCTGAAGGTGATCGACGTCGACGGTCTCGAACTCGACAGGGTGCTGCGCGCCGTGTGGCGGGGCGCGCGTCAGCTCGACGGTCCCGCAGGCGAACTGGTGCGTCTGGTCCGCCGGGTCGGTGCCGAACCGTGAGCAGCTGTCACCCGAGAATGCAGGTCGCCGCACCGGCGGCGATCACCAGTGCGATGACCGCGGAACGGAACACCCCCGGCGGAAGTCGGCGGGCGATCGCCAGCCCGATGACGTTGCCGATCAGCGCGGCCCCGACGAAGACCGGGAGTCGCGGCCAGAACATCGATTCCGTGATTTCGTCGTGGAACCACAGTACCGCGAGCGCCATCACGTTCGCGACGATGAAATAGCCTGCAAGATCGGCAATGAAGGCCATCGGTGGCAACCGCGCGCGCATCAGCAACAGGACCGGTGGCGGTCCGTTGAGCGACGTCGTCGTTCCGAGGTACCCACCCACGGAACCGGTGAGGACGTGCGCGGTCGTGGAGGGCGCACGTGTGGCTTCCGCCCGGTTGGGGAGCGCCATCGCAAGCCCGCACAACATCACCACGACTCCCGCTGCCGGCTTCAGATACTGCTCCGGCAGCGAACCGAGCGTGACCGCGCCCAGCCAGGCGCCGGGCAGGCTGCCACCGCCGAGCAGCGCCACCCGTCCCCACGTGATGTGTTCTCGCAACTGATACGCGGCGCCGATCCGCGTGATCAGGCCCGTCACCAGATTGACGAATACCACTTCGGGAACGGCGAATCCGACCATCAGCATCACCGGCGTCGCGATCAGTGCCGTCCCGAACCCGGTGGCGCCGCCGATGACCGACGCGATGCCGATACACAGGGCACCGATGAGGAGCATCGTCATCGCGGCTTCCTTCCCGATCCGGTGGCACGTTCCCGTGCAGGTCTGATATTCAGGTGGCCAAGGATTGGACTGCGCTCACCAGAGCCATCAGTTCGATGTCGCTGCCGGTGCACCCTCGGGACAGGTCGTTCCACGGTGCGGCCAAGCCTTGCAGGATGGGACCCAAGGCTATTGCACCACCGAGCCGCTGAGCAATCTTGTACCCGATGTTGCCGGCATCGAGATTGGGGAAGACCAACACGTTCGCCCGGCCAGCGACCCGTGAACCGGGCGCCTTGGACGCGCCGATCTCGGCGACCAGCGCGGCATCGAATTGCAGGTCACCGTCCACGTGCAACTGCGGGTCCCGGACGCGCACCAGTTCCGCGGCCTCGCGGACCTTCTCCACTCGCGGGTGGCTGGCGCTGCCCTGGGTGCTGAACGACAGCATCGCCGCGATCGGCGTCTGCTCGGTGAGCTGGAAGTGGGTGGCGCTGGCGGCCAGCGCGATGTCGACCAGTTCCTCGACCGTGGGGTCGGGTACTACGGCGCAGTCGGAGAACGTCAACTGCCTGCCGTCCGACAGCAACATCAGGAACGAGCTCGACAGGATGCTCGAACCCGGCGCGAGACCGACGATGCGCAGTCCGGCCCGCAGCACGTCGGACGTCGGCCTGCTCGCACCCGCGACGCAGGCGTCGACCACTCCGGCGCGCAGTGCCGCTGCGGCGAGGCACACCGGGTCGGACAGCGCCGACTCGATCCGGTCGGGGTACCTGGCGAATCCCGATTCGACGGCGTCACGGATCGCGGGGTCGGCGGCCGCCTCGGCGAGGTCGACGACGAGTTCCTCGGCCAGTGGGATACCCGCGGCCTCGGCGATGCGCCGGATGACGTCCCGCCGCCCGAACAGCCGCGGGGAGACGACACATTTGTGGTGCAGATGGTGGGCCGCACGTATCGCGCGCTCGTCTTCTCCGTCCGCCAGACCGACGATGCGGTTCTCCCCACGCAGGGTGGCGATCCAGTGGTCGATCAGCGACGAATCATTCAGTCGTGCAGCGTCGGTGGGTGGTACAGCGGTGACGCCCGGGGCCATGGCCTCGCTCTCCCATCACTACGAAGAAGGGTGGCGGTCGTCGATCTCGACGACCGCCACCCGCTGGAACTCGGGGAACGTATCGTTCCTACGGCTGGATTGCCTTTTCGATGTCGGTGAGCATGCTGTCGATGCCGTGGAGCAGTTCCGAGAGCACCTCGTCGTCGGCGACGAGGGGCGGCGAGATCATCAGCATCGTGGCACCCCGGTCGTCGCCGCGGAGAATCACCTTGGTGCGGGCGAACGCCTCCGGCAGTACCTTGCGCAACACCGTCAGCGATTCCTGCTCGGTGAACTCGCGGCCGCTGTCGCTGTCGGCCATCAATTCGATCGCGTAGAAGAATCCGGTGCCGCGCACGTCCTTGACGCAGCGGTGCGCGCTCATCAGCGAGTCGAGTGCCGACTTCAACTTCGGGCCGCGCGCGGTGACGTTGCCCAGCACGTTCTCGTCGCGCATCGCGGTGATGTTCGCGACCGCCACCGCCGTCGACACCGGGTGCCCGCCCCACGTCGCGCCGTGGGTGAACACGCCGCCCTTGGGCGAATCGTAGAGCTCGCGCACCAGCTGCTCACGCACGATCAGGCCGCCGAGCGGGGCGTATCCGGACGTGGAGCCCTTCGCGAACGTGATCATGTCGGGCACCACACCGGTGAGCCCGTGCCCGAACCAGTGCCCGAGGCGGCCGAACGAGCAGATCACCTCGTCGGAGACCAGCAGGATCCCGTGCTTGTCGCACAGCGCGCGCAGCGCAGACCAGTATCCGTCCGGCGGAACCAGGGCGCCGCGCCCGTTCTGAACCGGCTCGGCGAACACGGCGGCGATGGTGTCGGCACCCTCTTCCTCGATGACGGCTTCGATCGCGGCGATGCAGTCGAGCTCGTTCGCCGGGCCGCAGTCGCCGAGGTAACCGAGGGTGTTGGGCACGGAACGAACCCCGGGCAGCAGCGGGCCGAACGGGTCTTTGATCTTGGGCAGCTGAGTTACCGAGAGCGCGCCGAGAGTGGTTCCGTGGTACGCCATCTCGCGGCTGATGATCTTGGTTCGCTGAGGGTTGCCCTGGCTGCGGTGGTACTGCCGGGCGAACTTCACGGCCGTCTCCACGGCCTCGGATCCCGAGTTGACGAAGAAGGTCGTCCCGAGGTCGCCGGGTGCCAGGTCGGCGATGAGCGCGGACGCCTCGATCGCGGGGATGTGGGCGCTGCCCCAGTTGGAGGCGTAGGCGAGCGTCCCGATCTGCTCGCTCGCCGCCTTGGCGATGTCGTCGCGGCCGTGACCGATGTTCACGCAGAACAGGCCTGCCAGACCGTCGAGGAAACGGTCCCCCTCGGTGTCGATCAGATAGCTTCCCTCGCCACGAACGAACACCGGAAAGTCGCTTTCCCAGGTGTCCTTACGGGTGAAATGAGGTCCGAGGTGCCGGCGGGCCCGTGCTCGCAATTCGGTGACGTCCACGACCATCTCCTTCGTTGTCGAATGGCTGTGATCCACAACATACCGACGGCGCAGACTGCAGGTCAGGGCCAGAAGAGCGGTATTCGATGGGTCCAGTCTGGTCCCCGTAGACGGCGCTCAACTGGTCCTTCTGGTCCCATGCCAGAGTGATCCAGACTTCGGTATCGCTCGGGCACCACGACGTGTGGTCGGAGCGGCGAACAGCCCCAGCTAACGGAGGTCTCAGATGAGGATCGGTATCCCCAAGGAAGTCAAGAACCACGAGTACCGGGTGGCGGCCACTCCCGCCGGCGTCCACGAAATGGTCGCCCACGGGCACGACGTGTTCGTGGAACGCGGTGCGGGGGAGGGCTCGTCGATCGGCGACGATGCCTACGGTGCCGCCGGCGCGAAGATCCTCGACTCCGCCGATGCGGTGTGGCAGAGCGCGGAACTGCTGCTCAAGGTCAAGGAGCCCATCGCGGAGGAATACCACCGGATGCGTTCGGACCTCACGTTGTTCACGTACCTGCACCTCGCTGCGGGTGAGGAGTGCACCCGGGCACTGCTCGCCGCAGGCACCAATTCCGTTGCATACGAGACCGTTCAGCTTCCCGACGGTTCACTGCCGCTGCTGTTCCCGATGAGCGAGGTCGCCGGCAGGCTCGCACCGCTCGTCGGTGCGCAAGCACTCATGCGCCCGGAGGGTGGCCGCGGCGTACTGATCGGCGGTGTATCCGGTGTGTCCCCGGCTCGCGTCGTCGTGATCGGTGCCGGCGTCTCGGGCATGAACGCCGTCGCCGTCGCCGCAGGCACCTGGGCCGATGTGGTCCTGTTCGACAAGAACGTCGACAAGCTGCGCGCCGCCGACCGGATGTACCAGGGCCGGATCCGCACCCTCGCCGCGAACGCCTACTCGATCGAGCAGGAGGTCATGCAGGCCGACCTCGTCATCGGTGCCGTGCTCGTCCCGGGCGCCAAGGCACCGAAGATCATCTCGAACTCGCTGGTCTCGCGGATGAAGCCGGGCAGTGTCCTCGTCGACATCGCGATCGACCAGGGTGGTTGCTTCGAGGATTCGCGTCCCACCACCCACGCGGAGCCCACGTTCAAGGTTCACGACTCGGTGTTCTACTGCGTGGCGAACATGCCGGGAGCGGTGCCCCACACGTCGACGTACGCACTCACCAACGTGACCTTGCCGTACACCCTGCAGATCGCCGAGAAGGGCCTCGCCCGCGCTGCCAGGGAGAATGCCGCACTCCGCGCCGGTGTCAGCACCGTCGCCGGGCGCCTGACGAACGATGCCGTCGGCGCCGCACTGGGGATCGAGTCGGTCAGCGTCGACGACGCGCTCAACCTGGTTTGATTTCGCCGCCGGCCCGGCATACTGAGAAGTGCTCGTTCGAGAACTTCTCGGCGTGCCGGGTCGGCCTACATCTGGCCACTCTTGGATCCACAGGAGGCGATGCGTGCCGAGAACACTGATCGAGGTCGACCGCAACTCCGCCGAACCGCTCTACCGCCAGGTTCGACGGGCGATCGAACACGGCATCGCCAACGGACTGTTCGATCCACGCCACCGCCTTCCGAGTTCGCGGGAACTCGCGGTCGATCTGGCGATCTCACGGAACACGATCAACCTGGCGTATCAGGAACTGATCGCCGAGGGACTCGTTCAAAGCCACCAGCGCTCGGGCATGTTCGTCAATCCCGACATGATCGAGACGCTGGCATCGGACGCCCGCGCGACCATTCCGCGCATCGACTGGTCGTCCCGTATCCGGCGTTACCCCGACGCCGACGTCCCGCACATCGAGAAGAACGTCGACTGGCACAGCTACCCGTACCCGTTCCTGGCCGGGCAGATCGACATCCGCAGTTTCCCCGCCCGCGCATGGGTGCGGTGTCTCCGCGACGCGCTGTACCAACCCCACGCCTACGCGAGCCTCCAGGACAGTGTCGGTGCGGACGACCCGATGCTGATCGACATGATCCGCCAGCATCTGCTGCCCTCGCGCGGCATCGAGGCGAGTGCGGACGAAGTTCTGGTGACGGTCGGTTCCCAGCAGGGGCTGGACCTCGTCGGCCGGGTGCTGCTCGGACCCGAGGATCGGGTTGCCATCGAAAACCCCGGCTATCTCGATGCGCGACACATCTTCCTGCGCACCGGCGCCCAGGTGTACGGCATCGACGTCGACGATCGCGGCCTGCGCCCGCCGGAGACTCTCCGCGGCACGGACCTGATGTATCTGACGCCGAGCCATCACCATCCGACCAACGCGACGCTCGGCATCGACCGTCGTCAGCGTCTGCTGCAGCTCGCCGCGGAGTCCGGCACCGTGATCGTGGAGGACGACTACGACAGCGAGTTCCGCTATCACGGCAGTCCCAGCCCGGCGCTGAAGGCGCTCGATTCCAGTGGCGACGCCGTGTATCTCGGCACGTTCTCGAAGTTCCTGGCCCCGGGCCTGCGTCTGGGCTACCTCGTCGGGCCCGCGGACCTGGTGCGCGAACTGCGGAAGGCCCGGCGGTACGTGCTCCGACATCCACCGGGTCACCAGCAACGGGCCCTGGCCATGCTCATCGACAGCGGGGAGTACCACCGCGCGCTGCGCCACCACCGCACCCAGATGAAACACAAATGGGAGCGGCTGTGCGCGGCCGTCGACAAGTACCTCCCGTGGCCACAGGAGCCGTATCCGCCCGGTGGCGTCAGCTTGTGGATGACCGGCCCGGAGAACCTCGACTGCCGGGTGCTCATGCGCGAGGCGGAGGCCCGCGGTGTGCTCATCGAACGGGGCGACATCTTCTTCACACAACCGGTCCCGCCCCGCAACCACTTCCGCATCGGCTACGGCGCGATCCCGCTGCGTTCCATCGAAGAAGGCATCGCGCTCCTCGGCCAGGCGTGCCAGGCGAGTTTCCGCTTTGGCAGGTAGACCCGACAACACCCGCGCCCCGGCCGCACCTGCAGGACGTCCTCGCCCCGATCGCGGGGATGGCCCGGTGGCAGGCCAGTCCGGTTTCGTGGCGGGGTGGTCGGTGCCAGTCGGCTGCACGCACACTGCCGCCCAGACGGCGGCCTGTTCGGCCGGCTTCCTCGCAGCCGCAGTGGCCCACGGCCCGCGGTGAGAACGTATTCGGAGGCGCGTCGGCTCGGGGACTCTAGGGTGGTCAGCACATGACTACCGCAGAAGCATTGTTGGCCGGCCCATGTGGGCGTCGGATGCTCCTCGCCTACGCGAGAGACGCCGAACGAACTCTGCAGTCCGAGTTCCGCAGTGACTTGTTCGATCACGCCGTATTTCTGGCGTCGTATCACCTCGAGTCCGGTCGGGAAGGTGCACGCGTGCTGTTCGGGCCCGGCGCTGAAGAGGCTCGGCGGACCGTCCTCACTGCAGACGATGTGGCGCACCGCCTGTCCCAGGTGCCGCTGCCCGAGGTGACGGCGGTTGCACTCCGTTCGGCCCTCGCCGACGCGGTGGACGCGGCGCGCTACTGGCAGGACCCGGACGGCGAAGACATCCTCGTCGCCGCCGAGCCGGTGCGCCGTGAGCTTCGACGGGTCGCCGAGCACATCGCACGATCCCCGCATACGCAGTGGTGGACGACGCCCGCTGCGACCGATCAGTGGTCGGTGGGCTGGAGTGAGGACGGTACGGATCCCGTTGACTCCACTACCGCAGAACTGTTGCGTGACTACCGTGATCGGACTGCCGCGGAGGAAGTGCGAGCAGAACGCGATCGTCCGGCGGATCCGTCGGCGAACTGGTCCGGCTGGTGGTGGTCGACTCCACCTACACGGTGTTCGTCCCGGCCGCTGTTCGACGGGACCCCGGCCGGCTTGTGGTTCGTCGAGGACAGCATGGGATGGGAGCGCGCCGTCACGCGACGAATGAACATTCCCGCCAGCGCTCGCGTGTACGAGGTCGACGGTGCGCAGGCGTGGGCAGAACTGTGCAGACAGTTCTCCGTCGAGGTCACCGCGCAGAAACGACACGATTGGTACCGCACCACCGGACGTTCAGGACGATGGGTCATTCCGGACTGGCCGCGGCTCTCCGAACGGTACGAGGGCGTACATCTCACCGTGGCGGGATACCTCGCCGCGGCGGGCACCGCGATCACCGTCGACGCCGACACCGCGAGTGTCATCGCGGGATGGGCGCCCGACGACACCTACTGGCTCACCGATACCGTCAACCTCGACAGCGACGACTCCCGAACCTGGGTGTGCGACACCAGTGGAAGACATCCTTCCTGGGTCGAAGAAGCGCACCGCTGAGGACTGCTGGCCCCTGTGCCGCAAGCGGATCCGCGAACGCGATGCCGGCGGACAGGCGGCACGCGGCACTCAGTCCGGCATGATTGGGCGATGCCGGTGCTGATACGTCTCGGGTGGGTCGCTCTCGCTTCACTTTCAGCGGCGGTGTCGGCGGATTGGGCGCTCGGTCCGATGCTGTGGACCACCGAATGTCAGCTCGGCGAATTTCGGACTGAACTCATCGCCAGTTGGGACGAGTGCATTTCCTCAACGCTGTCGGATTACGGCAACACGCTGCTACTCGTCCTCGCCGTTCCGATCCTGCTCTGCTTGATTCCTGCCGTGCTCCCCCGTCTCGTCGTGGCTCGGACAGTTGTGACAGTTCTGGCAGCTATGAACGTGTTGTCGATCTTGAACTCTTTCAACGTGCTGCCAGGAAACAGCGACAGTGTCTATTGGTTCGCAACAGACGGCATCCCCATCACGATTGGCGCGACGATGAATCCGACCTCGGCTACTGGAGCATCGAACTCGTCAAGCGTGCTCCCGATCACGCTGCGTGCATCTGCGGCTGCGGTGGCCGTGAGCACCAACCATGAGTCTGTCGGCAAACTCCCGTCTGGATCCGGTGGAGCGGATCGTCGAACGCTCAACCGCTGAAGATGCGATGGGGGAAATCCCCGATCGAGTAGTGGATGGTCCAATTCCGCGACGCCCGGTTTTCGGGTACCGCCCCGACCATCCCGTCCTCGACTCGGTGAGCTTCACCGTCGCACGCGGATACGTGGAACAGAACGCGCCCGCGATCGCGGGCGCCGTCCGGGAGAACCTCACCCTCGCCCGCCCCGGAGGTGACGGACGAGCAGTGCTGGGCGGCCCTGGACACCGTCAACCTGCGCGACCGGATCGACACCGAAACCGCGGCTTTGCACGCGCAGATCGGTGAGCACGGGATTCGCCTGTCCGGTGGCGAGCGGCAACGGTTCGGCGCCCAGCACGTGCCGTAGCGGTGGGCGCGGAGGATGTCCCGAGTTCCGTGGAGTGTGGTGGGGGCCCGGTGACGTGTCAGGCTGCGCTCGTCTCGTCGTTGTGTACCACGATTCGACAGGTTCGGCGGACTCGGCGGCTCAGAGCTTGTCGGCGAGCACGTCGAGGTAGCTGATTTCGGGCGGCGCAGCGAAGAGTTCGTCGGCGCGTTCGCCGAGGGCCTTGCCGACCGGCCCATTGAGATGTGTGTCGCGGGCGGCCTCGTCGGGGAATGCGTCGATGATGCCGAACGTCGAGGGGCCGAACCGTACCGCCAACCAGGGCTTCGTGCCGGGCTCCTGTTCGACGAGTGGCAGCGCCGATCGGAGGAATTCCTCGACCACGCTTTCCTTGCCGGGTTTGGCTTCGAGTCGGACCAGCAGCGCCTTGGTGGCCATGTCGGGTCTCCTGTTCGAGGTGGTGGACATGGTCCAGCATCACACCATCGACCGGTGAAGGGAAGGAGCCCCCGAGCCCACCAATCAAGGAAACCGATCTCACCCCTAGTAATCGTGGAGCCGAAAGAGGAGACTCCATGGTGGATGGAATGCGACGCCTGGAATGCGCCCGCTGTTATCGGCTGTGACGCGAAACGTGGTGGTGTGCCAACGTTTTGGTGTTGTTTTCAGTTCCGTGCGCTGTCGCGTCTGCCCCAGCGGCACGATTCATTCGGTCGCTCACATGTCATCGCCTGTGGCCGCCGGGCCGGGATCCACCGGGAAACGCAGCATCAGGGAGTCGAGATGAAAGCGCTTGTGTACGACGGGCCACGTGAGGTTCATGTGAAGGATATGCCCGATGCCAGGATTGAGCAGCCGACCGATGTGCTGGTAAAGATCACCAGCACCAATATTTGCGGGTCGGATCTGCACATGTACGAGGGCCGCACCGACCTGGAGCCCGGGATGGTCCTCGGTCACGAAAACCTGGGGATCGTCGCCGAGGTCGGCAACGCGGTGGTCAAGGTCTCACCCGGGGATCGGGTGTGCCTGCCGTTCAACATCGGCTGCGGGTTCTGCCGCAACTGCGAGGAAGGGTTGACCGCGTTCTGCCTGACGGTGCACCCGGATCCGAAGATGGCCGGCGCCGCATACGGGTTCGCCGGGATGGGCCCGTTCTGGGGCGGGCAGGCGGAATATCTGCGGGTGCCGTTCGGCGACTTCAATTGTCTGCGGTTGCCCGAGGATGCCCAGGACAAGGAAACCGACTACGTGATGCTCTCCGACATCTTTCCCACCGGCTGGCACTGCACCCGCCTCGCGGACATGCAGCCCGGCGATTCGATGGTGGTGTACGGGGCCGGGCCGGTCGGGTTGATGGCGGCGTATTCGGCGATGATCCAGGGCGCGAGCAAGGTGATGATCGTCGACCGGCATCCGGACCGGCTCAAGCTCGCCGAGCAGATCGGCGTCATTCCGATCGACGATTCGAAGGGCGACCCGGTCGAGCAGGTCCTGGAACAGACCCGCGGGCAGGGTGCCGACAAGGGTTGTGAGTGCGTCGGCTATCAGGCGCACGACCCGCAGGGTCACGAGGACGCCGCGATGACGATGAACCGGCTCGTCGACTCGGTGCGCTTCACCGGCCACATCGGGGTGGTCGGGATCTTCCTGCCCCAGGACCGCAACGGCCCCGACGAACTCGAACGCCACGGCAAGATCGCCTTCGACATGGGCAAATTCTGGTTCAAGGGGCAGAAGGTCGGAACCGGGCAGGCCAACGTCAAGCACTACAACCGGCAGCTGCGCGACCTGATCCACCAGGGCCGTGCCAAGCCGTCCTGGATCGTCTCCCACGAACTGCCACTGGCCGAGGCCGAGTCCGGTTACCAGCATTTCGATGCCCGCGACGACGGATGGACCAAGGTCGTACTGCATCCGTGAGGCGGCCCGGACCGAGAGGAGCACAATGATGGCAATGACACTGCAGGGCAAGCGGATCGCGATACTTGCTGCCGACGGGGTCGAAAGAGTCGAACTCGAGCGACCCCGCGACGCGGTGCACCAAGCCGGTGGGCACACGGAGCTGCTGTCGCCGAAGACCGGCGAAATCCAGGCACGCAACAACGACCTCGACGCGGCCGGCACGTTCACCGTAGATCGGGCCGTGTCCGATGTTGCGGTCGACGACTACGATGCCTTGCTGCTGCCGGGCGGCACGGTGAACCCGGACAAGCTGCGAATCGAGGAGGCGGCGGTGTCGTTCGTGCGCGACTTCGTCGGCTCGGGAAAGCCGGTCGGGGTAATCTGCCACGGTCCCTGGACCCTCGTCGAGGCCGGTGTGGCCAAAGGCAGAACGCTCACCTCATACCCGAGTCTGCGGACCGACCTGCGCAACGCCGGGGCCGACGTCGTCGACGAAGAGGTCGCGATCGACGGGAACCTGATCTCTAGCCGCTCGCCCGACGACCTCCCCGCGTTCTGTCAGGCCATCGTCGAGCAGTTCGCGAAGCCCCGGGCGGGTGCGTCATGACAGTGAACCAGACCTCGGTGTCCCTCGACGATGCGCAGCGGGTGATCGCCGCCGGGCAGGCCAAAGCTGACGAGATCGAGTCGCCGTCGAACATTGCGGTTGTCGATGCCGGCGGCAACCTCGTGGCCCACGTGCGGATGGACGGTGCCTGGATCGCCAGCATCGACATCTCGATCAGCAAGGCGTTCACCGCGCGGGCGCTGGACATCTCGACCGAGGACCTCGCGGCCAACGCGGGTCCGGGCGGGCAGTTCTACGGGATACACGTGTCCAACGGTGGGCGCACCATGATCTTCACCGGCGGTGTGCCGCTGCGGCACAACGGCCAGGTCGTCGGGGCGGTCGGCGTCAGCGGCGGCACCGGGGAGCAGGACAAGACCGTCGCCGAGGCGGCCGCAGCGGCGCTGTGAGCAGTGAACTGCGTCGTCAGGGAACTGCGTCGACAGGGCGACGTCGCGGATGTGAGCGTCGAAGCGGTCGGAATGGAGGCGCACGCCCCTGGCCACGGGGACCTGTACAACCGGGTCGGCAGCAGCTGCGGTGGCACAGCGAGCGACCGACGTCCGGGCGGAGCGGGCGGAGGAGTACGGCCGGCTCAATGCGGGCGAGGGGATGCTGCTGGTGCGGATCACCCCCGAGAAGGTGATATCGGAGAACAACATTACTGGTGAACAGCAACGGGCGATGATCATGACCACTGGTCGACGATGACGGTCTACGACGGCAACGCCGCCGGGGGATCTGCCGGCCGCGAGCCCGACACCGACGGATCGCAGGAGTCGAATGGGCGGTCGGTGGGCAACCTGGAGTTGTTCTTCGACCTCACCTTCGTGTATGCGATGTCGCAGGTCACACACCTGATGCTCAGTGACATCTCCTGGCAGGGTTTCGGACGGGGTGTGCTCGCTCTGCTCGCCCTGTGGTGGGCGTGGGTGTGCTACGCCTGGCTGACCAACACATTCGAAACGGCGCGGGTGATGCACACGACTTTGATCATCGTCGCGATGGCGGCGATGCTCATCGCGGCGATCGCACTGCCGACCGCATTCACCACCGGGGCCCTCGTTTTCGGGCTCGCATTGCTCGCCGTCCGCGTCATCAACGTCGGTATGTTCCTCGCCTCGTCATCCCACGACGAGGATGGATTGGCGTCGGCGATCCGCCGACTGGCGCCGGGCCTGCTCGTCGGGCCGGCCTTGATCGTTGCCGCTGCTTTTGTGGCCTCCCCCTACCGTGAGTTGCTGTGGGTCGCGGCGGCGGCGGTCGACTTCGGCAGTCCCCTGATAGCGGGAATCAGCGGACTTCGAGTCGTACCTTCGTATTTCATCGAGCGCCACGGTTCGGTCATCATCATCGCGCTGGGCGAGACGATCATCGCGCTGGGGTCGGGGGCAACCGAAAACCTGCGCCGTCCCGGTGTCCTCGGCGCTGTGGTTCTCGGGGTGCTGATCTCAGCCACCCTGTGGTGGACCTACTTCGGCCTCACCGCCGGCGCCGAAAAACGTATGCAGCGAACACTCGGTGTCGATCGGGCACGGTTGGCGCGCGACGCCTACAGCTACCTGCACCTGCCGCTCGTCGCGGGGATTGTCTTCTTCGCCCTCGGGGCTCGGGTTTCGGTGGAACACATCGACGAGCCGCTGGCGCCGCTGGCCGCCCTCGCCCTCACCGGTGGGGTGGCACTGTTCTACGCCGCCGAGGTGGCCTACCGTTGGCGTGACCACCATCAGCTCACCGTCGATCGGCTCCTCACCGCCGCCGCGGCCCTCCTAGTTTTTCCGGTAGCGATTTCCGTCCCCGCCGTCTTGTCGCTGACCGTTCTTACCGCGATCGGAGTCCTGCGACTCGCATGGGAACTGTGGCGGCGCCCGCAGATAGGCACCGGCATAGGGGGAGCCCTACGGTGAGAACGACTCCGCTGACGTATGCACCGTCTAGTTAAACTTCAGGGCGTTGCAGTGAGTGGGCGATTGACTTGCCCTGATGGGCACATGGCCGAACGTGACAACGACGAAACCGTACGCCATCGACGTCGCAGGTTTGGTCGATACGCCGCCGCGCTGATTTACGACGTCGCTGCGGCCGTCGAGATCCCGCCGACGACTTCGCCCCCGTCTGGTTGTCGTCCGCCCAAAGTAGTTGCGGCGTTGGGACGAACTGCCGCTACGGCTGGTCAGCTCCGCGTACCGGGCCACGTGGTGATCGGTTGAGCCGAACTCGTACCGAACGGCTGTCGGCCTCGACCTGTCGCCAACCCCCGTCGACCCGGGTCAACGGGCGCCCACCTGCCCTGCGCCAGTACGCTATTCGAACCATTGGCCATCGGGCCCACCAGGTCTCAGATCGCGTCGGCTGGCCTTCCCGGACGAGTCCCCGCAGGGTCCACCGCCCGACGGGAGGGCGGGAAGGTGACCGTCTAGAGTCGCATCGAGCCGGACTCCAGGTACCGCTGGTGGAACGAGAACGCCTCCCCAAGCAGGTGCGGCGTCTGGCCGGCTCCCGCAGTGGCCGTCGCCCGCTCGACGTAGTCGGTGAGCAGCGGCCGGAATTCCGGATGCGCGCAGCGCTCGATGATGACCCGTGCCCGACGACGCGGCGACAACCCCCGCACGTCCGCAAGGCCCTGCTCGGTGACCAATACCTGGGTGTCGTGCTCGGTGTGGTCGACGTGCGGGGTCATCGGGACGATCGACGAGATCGCTCCGTTCTTCGCCGTGGACGGGCTGAGGAACATCGACAGGTACCCGTTGCGCGCGAAGTCCCCGGATCCGCCGACGCCGTTCATGATCTTGGTGCCCATCACGTGGGTCGAATTGACGTTCCCGTAGATGTCGGCCTCCAGCATCCCGTTCATCGCGATGATTCCCAATCGGCGGACCACCTCGGGGTGGTTGCTGATTTCCTGCGGACGGAGCCGGATGTGCTGCCGGTAGAAGTCGATGTTGGAGGTCAACTCCTCGATCCCGGCCTCCGAGAGTGCCAGCGCGGTAGCCGACGCGAACCGGACGGTGCCGTGCTTGATCAAGTGCAGCATCCCGTCCTGGATAACCTCGGAATAGCAGGTCAAACCCCGATACGGGCCGCGATCGAGTCCCCCGAGGACGGCATTGGCCACGTTTCCGACGCCCGCCTGCAGTGGCAGCAGGGTGTTCTCCGGGAGTCGGCCACGCCTCACCTCGTGGTCGAAGAAGTCCAGCACGTGGGCCGCGATCGCCTCACTGACCGCATCCGGAGCGGTAAGCGCGCTCGCACTGTCGGGGGCGTTCGTCTCCACCACCGCAACAACCTTGGCCGGGTCCACCCGGTAATGCGGTTGCCCGATGCGGTCCTCGACGCCGGTGAGTTCGATCGGTCGGCGGTGCGGGGGCAGAGCTGTGCCGTAGTAGATGTCATGGATACCATCCATGGCGTCCGGGACCCACGAGTTGACCTCGAGAATGACTTTTTCCGCGACGTCGAGCCAGGTCTTGTTGTTTCCGACCGACGCGGAGGGGATCAGCTCACCGGTCTCGGTGATGCCGGAAACCTCGACGACCGCGACGTTCACCACACCGTAGTAGCCCTCCCACACCTGCTGGGCCACGTGCGAGAGGTGGATGTCGACGTAATCCATGCGCCCCTGGTTGATCTTCTGCCGTGCCGTGGATTCCGCCTGGTAGGGCATCCGCAGGGCGATTCCGTCGATCTCGGCGAGCATCCTCTCGGTCTCCGTCGACACGGACGCCCCGGTCAGCAGGTCGATGGTGAAATTCGCGCCAGCCGCCCGGGCGGCGTGAATCCGGTCAGCCAAGGCCGGGATGACCGCCTTGGGTGTCCCGGCACTGGCGAAACCGCTGACAGCGACGGTGTCACCCGGACCGATGGCCTTCACCGCTTCCTCCGCCGACGTCACCTTCTGCTGGAAGGCCGAGTGACGAATCCGGCTCGACTGCACCGGGGACGCGGAATCACTGATCTGGAGGCTCACGGCGGCCAGTGTAGGAGTGGGCCACGTGACGCGACCACCCCGACAGATCGTGATGTTCACCGGATCACCCCGGTGTTCGCCACTGCCCGCCGTCCTCGACCGTTCGTCGCGGCGGACCCGCCGCTCGCAGGCTCCGCGAGGTCGCCCACCGAATCACGCCCGAATGCGCGTCGAATCGTGATCCTGCTCACTGCCCGAGCGCTTCCGTGAGAGGGCCCGGCGATCATGACGCCGACAGTTCTCGATTCCTGGCCGCCCCACAGCGGTCCGTCACCGGGGTCACCCTCCAACTCGACGTCCGCACCGACCGGCGTGTCCGCCGAGTCGGAACCGTCCCGAAATACGCGCCGCGACGCGAGGCCGCCAGCATGCACTCGGCAAGGATCCGATGACCGAATATCCTTCCATGTGATGCTGGATTCAGGGGCCGGGACGGGGTAAGCGGATCGGCGAACGGGGTGCAGGCGGGAGCCTCGGTCTGGTGAACTACCGAGTGACTGCACGTAGCCGTCTGGCGATAGCTCGAGTTGGTTCCGGCGTTGGCGCTCTATGGCGCCGTCCTGGGAATGCTCGCGTCGTGGCGTGGAGGTGGGTCGGACGCCGACATTCGGGCCGCCGGGCCCGATACCGGCGATTGCCAGATTTTCGGCCGGGCCACCGTCCCCACCCTGGGTACTGCTGTAGTGGTCGGTCGCACCAGTCGGCGGCCTCCTCGGCGCAGCCGTCGGGGGTGGTCATGACCACGTACCACTGGCGACGACGGCGTGCGATGCCGGTTAGGTGACCGGTTCGACGGGTGTCGGTGAAGGATCGATGACCTGCTTTGAGGGACCATCCGCGCCGGATCGGTCGATCAGCCCCGGCACACCGGCCAGCATAAAGACCCCACCGACTCCCGCTCTTGTCGACGATGCCTCGGCGGACCCGGTGGACCTGTCAACCGGACACGGACAGCGCGGCGGCGCCGTGATCGACTCGCACCCACTGCCTGGGAGTTTGGGGGCAGACCGGGCGGGTACGCGAAGACGGTGAAGGCGAACGAACACCTCCAGGGAGGGCAATCCGGTGCCGCGGGTGAGCAGGCCTCAGTGCTGTTCATCGCGGATCCGGGCAAACCTGCGGCTCTCGCCGAACGCGTCGCGGAGCACCTGCCGCAACGCATGCGAAGCCGTGACCGCCTCGAGCGCCGGTGGACTACATGCGTGCGCAGCAAGCCGTACCTCTCAGACGAGCAAGCGGATTTCGCAGACGTGATCGACGCGGTCGATCCATCCTCCGAAGGCGAGGACATCGTCGTGTACCTCACCGACCTACCACGCCGCGAAGACACCCTGCCGGTGGTGGCCGACGTCAGCGCCGACCACCTCTTCGCGCTCATCTCCGTCGCCGCGGTGGGCGGCGTCCACATCGAGCGCCGCATCCGCACCGTCACCGAACTCGCGATCGCCCACATCCTCGGGGAACCGGAACTCATGCCCCCCGGCGCGGCACGACGCTTCCCGTGTGTGCAGATCGAGAACGGCATCCGGTACTTCGCGCCCTCGGGACTGCGGCGACTGCGACTGCTGTCGGGGATGGTGCGGGCGAACCGGCCGTGGCGGCTGGTCACCGGACTGTCGAAGGTGCTCGTCGGCGCGTTCGCCACGGGTGCGATCGCACTGGCCACCAACACGATCTGGTTGTTCGCCGACACGATGGGCCCATGGCGTATGAGTGCGGCGACGATCCTGTCGATCGTGGCGATGATTCTCTGGCTGATCCTCGATCACGAACTGTGGGAGCGGCCGAAGTCGCCGGAGGAGCGCGATCGATCTGTGTTGTACAACACCGCGACCGTCGCCACCCTGGTCATCGGTGTGATCGTCCTCCACGTGGCCCTGTTCTGCCTGCTCCTGTTCACCGCGTGTCTCACTCTTCCCCCGGAACTGCTGTCCCGCATTCTCGGGCACGGGGTGAACTTCTCCGACTACCTCACGCTCACCTGGTTGCTGGCGTCCATCGCCACCATCGGTGGGGCGCTCGGGTCGGGTCTCGAGGACGACGCCGCCGTCAAGGAGGCGGCGTACGGGGTCCGGCAGCGCCAGCGCATCGAGGAGACCCAGAGTCGAACGAACGAGGCGGAATGAATGATCGCCCGGGAAGGGGGTCCAGGACGGCTTCGACTTCGTCGCTACCGACGCATGGTATGTCGGCGAGGAACCGTATCGCCGCCCCCAAAGGGCCTAGCCCGGCGCGTACACCACGTCGCTGACGATCACCCTCGACGACGACCCTGACCACAAGGCTCACCGGATTCCACCCGGGGATTCGCCTGAGGACTACATCCGCCAGCTTCCCGGCGACAATTAACCGATCCCGATCCCGATCCCGATCCCGATCCCCTACATGCACGGTCTGTGACCCGGGACGGGTATCACGATCGCCTCGAAACACAGCGCCACGAGATCCTTGGGCGGCCCGGGCCGATCCGAGGTTGGGTACTCAGCGCCTGGTCTCGTACCTGGTCAGGACCACGCCGTCAGGGAACGTCCCGGTCTCCACCAGGGTCAGGTTCACCCAGTTGTCCAGGGCCGCAAAGAACGGGGTGCCGCCACCTACCAAGACCGGATGGGTGACGATCGCGTACTCGTCGATCAGCCCTTCGCGCACGGCCACTGCGGCGAGTGTGGCGCCGCCGATGTCCATGGGGCCGCCGTCCTCGGCCTTGAGCCGGGTGATCTCGGTGACCGCGTCGCCTGTGACCAGGCGGGTGTTCCAGTCGACCGTGCTGGTCGTCGAGGAGAACACCACCTTCGGCATGTCCCGCCAGCGGCGGGCGAACTCGATCTCCGCCGGTGTGGCACCCGGCTGCTGGTCGGCGGTCGGCCAGTGGGAACTCATCGTCTCCCACAGTTTGCGCCCGTACAGCGCCGTGCCTGTCGCCCCCACCCGGTCGGACCACCATTGGAACAGCTCGTCGCTCGGCACACTCCAGCCGAGGTCGTCGCCGGACGCGGCGATATAACCGTCCAGGCTCACGTTCATGGCGAAGGTCAGTTTCCGCATGGTGTCAGCCTCCCGCGAGTCGGTATTCGGTGTACAGACCAGCACGGCGCGGAAAAATCATCGGTCAGGCCGACCACCCTGCCGCGACGGCCGTCTACACCGGGCGTCGGGCTCCTTCGTGGGCGGTGAGGAGCAGGCGATCGAACTGGGTGCGCAGACCCGCTCCGGTCTCACACTGACTGAACCCGGCGACGATCCGTTCCGCGAGAATACGTAGCCGGGTGTTGGTCTCCTGCGACCGCCAGACGAGGACATCGAACGCCCGGTCGGCGGGAATGCCATAGACCAGCATCAACGCACCCTTGGCCTGCTCGATCACCGCCCGCGATTGCTCGAGCTCGGCGACCGCCTCGTCGACCGACTCGTTCACCTCGTCGCGGTAGGAGTCGGTGAGGTCGATGTAGAACCCGGTCGTCCCGATCACCGCACCGGTGTCGTCGCACAGGCGGTCCCCGACGACGACGACCTGGTGGATCTCGCCGGCGGTGTCGAGGATGCGGTGTCTGCTGCTGAACGGTTCGGCGGCGCTGATCATCCGGTCCAGGACCCGCGCCACGTGCGGGTGGTCCTCGGGGTGCTTGTGGGAGAGCAGCAGTTTCGTGGTCGGTGTGACCTCACCGGGCTGGTAGCCGTGCATCCGGGCGACGGCATCGGACCATTCCCACCGCTGCCCGTCCAGGAAAAAGCGGAAGCTGCCCACCCGCTGCGGATCCCCATCGAACACCTGCTCTGAGTTCACGTCCTAATTTCTAGCGCATCGCGGTAGCCGCAGAGTTGCCCACCTCGCGGCCGCCGGTGCGGCGCAGCGGCGGCATGAGCACCGCGGAGATCAAAGCGAGGATCGAAGCCATGTACGCCGACGACCGCCGACCGGTCCACCAGATAGGTCCGCGCTGACACAACAGGGGACAAGATGAATGTGCTGCTTCTGCTGGGTTTGCTGATCACCGCGTTCGCTGCCGTGCCGGCTATGCAGACCGACGAGCAGTCCCGCTCTCGGCACTGATCGTGGATGGGGTTCGGTTTCCGAAGCTGTCGGCAGACGGTGGCGCAGATCGCCGGGGCGCTCGAGCCAGTGCGAGAGCGACGTCCGCAGTGCCGCCATCGTCGAGACAGAACTGTCCGGACCTGGTCCGACGGTGTCAGTGATGTCCGCGTTCGCCGGTGGCCCGTGCCTGGGGTGAGCTCTCCCGCCGGCGCGGACGCTGCCCGGCCTGACGTCGTGGGTGATCGGTTCGGGTGGTCTCCGATGCCGGGCTCGCCGGCTGGTCTGGGTCGGCTCCGAGGTGGGTGGCGTCTGGGTCGGTCTCGGTGGCGGGGGTTTGTTCGGCGCGGAGCTGGGCGTTGTCTGCGGCCAGGCGCCGGTTGTCGCGTTCGAGTTCGCCGGTGCGGTGTTCGAGGTCGAGGACGCGGCCGATGCCGACGAGGTTGACTCCGGAATCGATGAGTTCGGCGACGCGTTCGAGCCGGGCCAGGTCGTGGTCGCTGTACCGGCGGGTGCCCCCGCCGGTACGGAGGGGAGTGATCAGCCCGTACTCCTCGTACAGGCGCAGCGCTGCGATCCCGAACCCGGACAGCTCGGCGGCCACCGAGATGCTGTAAACGCCACGTACCGAGGGCAAGTCGGCATCACGCCCGGATTCTGCGGCCATGTCGCTCCGATCGGGAATTTTCTCGCGCAGGCCCTTGTCATTGCCTACTGAAGATGCTATACCAAATCTACAGCATCTGCTGGAGTTTACCTGATGGAATGAGATGGTTTCAGGAGGTGGACACGATGTTGATGCGGACGGATCCGTTCCGTGATCTCGACCGTCTGACGCAACAGATCCTCGGTACCGCGGCTCGTCCGGCGGTGATGCCGATGGACGCCTGGCGCGAAGAGGACCGGTTCGTGGTGGAGTTCGACCTACCCGGTGTGAATGCCGACTCGCTGGATCTGGACGTCGACAAGAACACGCTGACGGTGCGCGCCGAACGGCCCGCGCTGGACGAGAACCGAGAGATGGTTGCGGCCGAGCGGCCGCGCGGGGTGTTCAGCCGGCAGTTGTTCCTGGGTGAGAATCTCGATGCGGACAGGATCGAGGCGAACTACGACGCCGGGGTGCTGCGGTTGACGATCCCGGTCGCGGAGAAGGCCAAGCCCCGCAAGATCGAGATCAGCAGTGGGCATTCCGAGAGGAAGGCCGTCAGCGCCTGACCGCGGCGACAAGGTTCGGGAGGGGGTGAGCAGAAGATGACATTGGCGAACATGGTTGCAGAGGCGGACGCCACCGAGATTGGGGAGCGTACCGAACGCGAGGTGGTGTGGCCGTGGCACGAACTCGAATATGCACTGCTCGTGGCCGATTCGGACCGACTCCTCGCCGACGCGCTCACGCCGCAGGCCGTGGTCCTGCTCCACCAGGTGGCCACCGCACCGGCCGCTCCGCCGCGGCCATCCCCTCTCGCTTCGGTGTCGTGGACGGTGTCGATCCCACCGGTCCCCGAGATCCGGGCCACGCAGCGCTCACCACCGAGGCCGGAGAAAGACCGACCGCAACGATGCGCTCTCACCGATGAACAGTCGCGAAAGGGGTGATCAACCACACGAGAGCACGTGTCAGGGTTCGCCGTTGCCGCCTTCCTTCACCTGTCATCTCCTTCCCACGCGGCGCGGCGATCCCGGGCAACCCGCCCGGCCGCCGACCACCCGATGAGAACTGCGCAGACCACGAATCCGATGATCGTCATGGTCGGATCGAGGCGCACCGCCATTGACTGGCATCCGGAAATCTGTCGGCCGTCTCGGGCGGGCAGTGCCCACCCACATCGTCACAAGCCGGGCGGGCCCTTCGTGCGGGTCGGGCCCGTCCCACCCTGGTGGTTCCGGCACCCCGAGCCCGATACCACCTCCTCGTCCGCACCGCACGAAAGGGAAGCGGTGATGGCCACCGAGCAGGATCCATATCTGGTACTGGGGCTGTCCCCGGCGGCGTCCCCGGCCGAGATCACCAGCGCCTACCGGCGACTGTTGCGCGAACACCACCCCGACACCCGTGTACCCGGCCGGCCGGCCGACTCGTCGGCGGACGAGCGCCTTCAGCAGGTCCTGACCGCCTACGCCCTGCTACGCAACCCCGAATTCCGCGTGGCCCATGGCAAGTCAGCCACGTGCCGGGTGGATGTGCAACGGGCAGCGGCCGAACCCCCGGGGCGGTATCGGAGGCCCCCGCGGGTCCCGACCCCATCTACCACCCCGATCCGGATCCGTGGCCTCGTGATCGACACCCCCTCGCAACGACCACCCGCAACCGGCCTGTGGATCGGACCGGCGCGATGGCACCGCTGACCGCAGCGCACCCCTCCCCGCAGTCGAGAAATCGGTCATGAGAATCCTGGATCAGGAAGTGCCACAACGGGATAAACCTGTAAGCCCTCCCGCGGAGGATGGGTTTCAGATGAACCTTGGTGTTGGTGCGTTGGGATATGTCGGCCGGCGATACGTTTGAGCCGGTCGATGTCGTAGTCGCTGTAGCGCCGGGTGCCCCCTGGGTGCGGATCGGGGTGATCATCCCGTACCGCTCGTAGAGGCGCAGCGCCTGGATCGCGAACCCGGACAGCTCCGCGGCCAGCGAGATGCCGTACAGCCCTCGACGGGATCGCGTCGAGGGGCCGACTATCCGCGGACATCGAACCCTCCGAAGTTTCCCAGTCCGATTCACGCCTGATCTCTATCGATTACAAGAGTGAATCTATACTTTTGCTGGAGATAATCCGAGGCATCGGTGGTCCAAGCATTTCCGGAGGGTGCCGCGTCGGTTGGTCGGTGTGGTGGTCACGAGTGCGGCGCCGCGCCCTGTCAGGCATGGGCCGGAATATCGTGCCGACGATCCAGTGATCGTCGCGCTCGCACTGCGGTCGGTGGCCTGCCGCGCGGGACCGGCGGCAGTCGACAACCACTGGCCAGGAACGCCCGCGGGACTCGCGGCGGTGCGCCGTCTGGTCGGAGTCCGGCCGGCATGAGCTTCGCGTAGTCAGCGGGACAAGTCCGCCTCACGCTCGGGCGGCGCACCGCAGCGCCCTCGACGGGCGATTGGGAACCGGGCACACGGGGTGGTCACGGTATACGCCTCGCGCGCATCGACGCGCCGTAGTTCCACATGCTCCCGACGCCCGACGCAGTGCGTGGCGACGACACACAGCAGGTGGGTTCGATGATGAAAATAAGGAAGACCAAAGCCAAAGTTGAGGTTGCCGCAGCGGTCGGCGCCGGATATCTACTGGGGCGCACACACCAGTTGAAGATGGCCGTGAAGATCGCTGGAGCGGGCGGGCGGTCCCCCAAGGGGCCTGAGGATCTGCTCGCACAGGGATCCGAGTTCCTCGCCTCGTCTCCGGAGATCGCGGACCTCGGCGATTCGGTTCGGGACGAGCTACTCGACACGGCCGCCGCCACGGCCGATGCCGGCAGCGAGCACGGCGATTCGTTCCGCGACCGCCTCCGGTCGGGCGGTGCGCACGTCGTGGCCGGCGGCGGGCACCTGGTCGCCGGGGTGAAGACGATCGGCCGTCGCGGGCACGCCCACCCGCGGGACCCTGAAGATTCCACCGTCGACGAGGCGCTGGACCACGGAAAAGACGTGGACGGACGTTCGTCTCCCGCGGTCGAAGAAGAACAACAGGCGAAGCCGCACAGACTGCGCAAACGTCGGATCACGACGCCCAGTGATTCGGCGGGGGAGTCCGGCGACGAATCCGCACAGGAAGCACGACCTGACACAACCGCACGCAGGAAGGGAACGGCCAAGGCGCACTAGCCTCCTCACCCGTTGGGGCCCCGGCACTCATTGATCAGCGCCGGGTTGTCGATGCTCGTCGATTCGCTCCGACCGGCGCCGAAACCGCACACATAGTCTCATGCAGCAACTCCTCGCGGACAACGAACACTTCCTCACGGTCGTGATGTGCGTGGTCGTGGTGGCGCTCGCCGCCGCCGCGGTGTGGACGATCTTCCGCTGACGGACAGGATCCCGAGGTCCGCGAGTCGGGAATCTCGTTGGCCGGCAAGAAATCCCGTGTCCAACGAGCCCGCGCCGCCCCCAGGCCCAATTGCACGACTTCCAGCCCCGCAGCGGATCGTGCGCCTGCGGAGCGACGCCATCGGAGGACGAGTAGATCGGTTGCCTTCTGAGGGCTACTGGCGCCGCATCCGCCGCCGGCCGTCGCCTCCGGGCCGCAGCACGTCGACTTCTCACCGTGGTCGCAGCAGGTGGCTTGTCTTTCGGGGCTGCCACACGTGGACGCCGCAACCTGTGAGGTTGCGTCCGTCCGATCCGTCGTCGGGTTGGCGAACTCGTGGGGGGTTGGTCATGGTGACTTCTTGATCCGTTGGGGATGGGTACCACATCAGACGGAGGAGATGAAGAATTGACATACTGGCCCGTCGCAAACGACGAGGTGCGCCCGTTCCTGGCGCGCCTCACGGAGAACAGTTGCGTGCGCTGGTAGCTCTGGGGTGACACGTTCCCACGGTGGTCGGGCCGACACCACCTGTAATGGGTGGTGTCGACGAGGGGGATATCCGCGGAGTCGAGGGAGGGACTCGAGGATTTCATCGGGTACTGCGGATCTGTCAGTGGGACTGTTCCGCTTTGTACCGGGGTAATGGTGTGGCAGCACGTGCGTGTTGAGTGATGGGAATGGGGCGTCATGTGGTTCGGTTGTGCTTGGCTGCGGTGGTGGTGACGATCGTGGTGTCCGCCTGTGGGGGTGGTGAGTCCGGGTGCCGCGGGCCGATGACCCCGTTGGATGTACACGCCTGCCTGCGGTTCGGCGTCAGCACACGGGGCGGCCCCACGGCCGTCGAGGAATTCGAAGGCGTCGCGAAGATTGTCGGTGAACCACCGACGGTGGTCTTGTCGTATTCCGATTTCACCTCGCCGCCCCCGATCGCCGGCCTGCGGGCCGTGCGGGACCTCGGCGCCGTGCCGGTGATCACCTGGGAACCCTGGCGGTGGCTCGACGAGGGGCGGTACGGGTCGAGTGAATTCTCGTTGTCGTCGATTGCCGCCGGTGTCCACGACAACTACCTGTACCGGTGGGCGGACGAACTGATCACCTGGGACGCACTGGTCTACCTCCGTTTCGCCCACGAGCCGAACGGAACCTGGTACCCGTGGAGTGTGGCCCAGGGAACGCAGCCGAGCAGCTATGTTGCTGCCTGGCGTCACATCCACGACCTGTTCGCATCGAAGGGCGCCGACAACGTGAAGTGGGTGTGGGCGCCCAACGTCGTATTCACAGGCAGCAGTCCGATGGCTGACCTGTATCCCGGGAACGATTACGTCGACGTTCTCGGCGTGGACGGATACAACTGGGGCACGACCCAGCCGTGGAGTACCTGGGTGGAAGCGGCCGAACTTTTCGGTCCGAGCCTGGACGAACTACGGAACCTGGCGCCGCGTAAACCGATCCTGGTCACCGAGGTAGGCAGCGCCGAAGCCGGTGGGTCGAAGGCCGACTGGATCGGTACGCTAGTCGACTTCCTCACAGCGCAGGACGACGTGTCCGGTTTCATATGGTTCGATCACGACAAGGAAGCCGACTGGCGGCTGACGAGCACGCCGGAATCGACTGCCGCTCTGGCGGACGCATTGGGGAGGAAACACCGCTGACATGGACATTCCGATCATTGCCGCGGACACCGAGATCGCGCGGCTTCGTTCACTCGAACAGCTGGCGATCCTGGATACGGCACCGGAGGCGCGTTTCGACCAGATCACCCGAATGGCGCGTCACCTCTTCGGAGTTCCGATGTCGGCGGTGTCGCTGCTCGATCGGGATCGGCAGTGGATCAAGTCGACGCAGGGCCTCGACATGCAGAACATTCCGCGATCGCAGACCGTGTGCGAGACGACGATCGCCCGGGCGTATCACCATCCGGAGGATCCGATGGTGATACTCGAGGACGCGCGTCGCGATACGGTGTTCGCGGATCTGCCCGGGGTTGCCGCGGACGGCGGGGTGCGGTTCTATGCCGGCTACCCGCTGTACGGGCCCGGCGGCCACCCGGTCGGGACGTTCTGCATCTACGACACCGAGCCCCGCAGACTCGACTCGGCACAATTGGCCGCTTTCGTCGAACTCGCCGAATGGGCGCAGCGCGAACTCGAGCACTCCGACGAACTCGAGCAGGCCGCCAGGATTCAGCGTGAACTTCTCCCTCGACAGGAGATCGACCTACCGGGATACGACCTGGAATCGTCGTGCGTGCAGGCCTTCGCGGTCGGCGGCGACTTCTACGACTATTACCGGATCGGCCCGTACTCGATGTTCAGCCTCGCCGACGTCATGGGCAAGGGCCTGGGCGCGGCGATCCTGACGGCTTCGGTCCGGTCCGCGTTGCGGGGCGTCACCCATGCTTTGGCCGGATACGGCGATGATCGCCCCGACCTCGGACGCACACTGGCTGCTGTGGCGGCACAACTCGCCGACGACTTCGACCGTACCGGCACGTTCGTGACCCTGTTCCACGCTGCACTCGACGTCGAATCCGGCGCTCTCGACTATG
This sequence comes from Rhodococcus jostii RHA1, assembly GCF_000014565.1. NCBI lineage: Bacteria > Bacillati > Actinomycetota > Actinomycetes > Mycobacteriales > Nocardiaceae > Rhodococcus > Rhodococcus jostii. The sequence goes on from NC_008268.1 coordinate 3,776,347, forward strand.
TCGACGGCGGACACGGTCTCGCGATGATCGTCCGCCGCGACGGCACCGTGGAACCGCTTCGCAGCTCCGGACTCCCGCTGGGAGTGATCGAAAACCACTCCTGGACGGCGCAACACACCACACTGCACCCCGGCGACATGCTCATGATCTGCTCCGACGGCCTGCTCGACCACCTCGACGACGCCGACTGCGAATGGAAGTCGGTGCCCGCGTTCGCCGCTGCGCACCCGTCGCCGAAGCAGCTGCTGGCAGCCGTCCATACCCTCGCCGCTGCCACCGCACCCCTCGACGACATCACTGTCGTCGCGCTTCGACGGCGCGACTGCTGAGGAGGACACCTGTGTCGCCCATCCGACTTGCCGGGCTCCGGATACTCATCGTCCTCACCGCCCTGCTCGGTCTCAACTACATCGTGTGGCGATGGCTGTTCTCGGTGAACTGGCCGGCGTGGTGGATCGCCGTGCCGCTGGTGATCGCCGAAACCTACAGTCTGATCGACTCGTTGCTGTTCGGACTGACGATGTGGCGCCTACGGAAGCGGCCCACGCCATCACCGCCGCCGCCCGACCTCACCGTCGATGTCTTCATCACCACGTACAACGAACCCGAGGACCTCGTGCTCGCGACCGCAGCCGCGGCACACCGGATCCGGTACCCACACACCACATGGATTCTCGACGACGGTGACCGCCCCGAACTGGCCCACGCCGCCGACGAACTCGGCGTGCGCTACATGACGCGCGCGGCGTCCTGGACGAACAAACCCCGGCACGCCAAGGCCGGCAACCTGAACAACGCACTCCTGCTCACCGAGGGCGAGTACATTCTCGTCCTCGACGCCGACCAGGTACCCGATCCGGCAATCCTCGACCGCACTCTCGGATACTTCAGGGACGAGAAGATGGCCATCGTCCAGACACCGCAGTACTTCGTGAACGTGACCGCGAGCGATCCTCTCGGCAGCCAGGCCCCCCTCTTCTACGGTCCCATCCAACAGGGCAAAGACGGCTGGAACGCCGCCTTCTTCTGCGGGTCCAACGCCGTTCTGCGCCGCGACGCCCTGATGCAGCTCGGCATCGCCGGATATGTCGAAGCCGTCGAACGCGACGTACATCGGGCACTGCGTACCGCCGCGAAGGTGGTCACGAAAGCTCGGGCCGAGCTGAACGGGGACCAGGAAGAGATCGCCGACGCCCTCGATGATGTCACCGAGGCCGTCCACTCGGCACGGGAAGCCCTCCGCGGCAACCGACCACTCGCCGACGTTACTTATGACTTCCAGCAGCGGGTCGACGCCGCCGCGCGCCGGATCGTCGACGCCGACGTCGGGTCGATGCGCGAGGACCTGGCGGCCATTGCCGCACTGGAATCGGATCTGCACGATACCGACACTCCCGTCGCGGTACTCGACGACGCCGCGTTGGCACGGCTGGCCGAACGCGAATGGTCGCCGCTCGGCGCGATCGAGTCCGTCCGCACCCTGATCCGAGCGGTTGACGTCGGCCGCGACGACGAGGCGCAGCCGGTGTTGCCGATGGCCACCATCTCGGTCACCGAGGACATGGCGACGTGCATGAAACTGCACGAACTCGGTTGGCGCACCGCCTACCACCACGAGAACCTTGCCCACGGTCTGGCACCGGAAGACGCCGGCACGATGCTGACTCAGCGACTGCGGTGGGCGCAGGGCACCATCCAGGTGATGTTCCGGGAGAACCCGCTGCTGCAGCGTGGTCTCACCCTCGCGCAGCGGCTGATGTACTGGGCGACGATGTGGAGTTATCTCTCCGGCTTCGCCGCCGTCGTCTACATCGCCGCACCCGTGATATATCTCGTCTTCGGCGTCATGCCCGTGCAGGCATACAGCTGGGAGTTCTTCGGCCGTCTCGTCCCGTTCCTCGTCCTCAACCAACTGGTGTTCTTCGTGGTCAGCCGCGGCACACCCACCTGGCGTGGCCAGCAGTACAGCCTCGCCCTCTTCCCGGTCTGGATCAAGGCGTGCTGGACCGCTGTCCTCAACGTGTACGCAGCGCGGCCGCTGGGCTTCGCGGTAACGCCCAAGACCCGGCAGGAACACGGTGCGACCCCGTGGTATTTGGTGCGATACCAGCTGATCGCGATGGCAGCACTCGTCCTCGCGTCGGTGATCGGCGTGATTCATCTCGCGCTCGGGAACATCTCCGTCCTCGGTGTCGGTGTGAACCTGTTCTGGGTCGCGTTCGACCTGGTCATCTTGAGTGTCGTCATCCCCGCGGTCCGATATCGCGGATTCCGACAGGAGGAAACTGCATGATCGAGTTCGAGAGCCGTACCACGGACGAGGGTGTGGCGGTGGTACGTCCGGCCGGCAGGCTGAACATGGTCGCAGCGCCGCGCCTGCGAGAGCTGTTGCGCGACGTCGTCGACGGCGGAACGACCTGCGTGGTAGTCGATCTCAGCGCCACCGACTTCATCGACTCCTCGGGGCTCGGGGCACTCATCGCCGGCCTCAAGGCCGCCCGACAGGCCGGTGGCGACCTCCGCATCGCCCAGCCCACCGAGCAAGTCGAGACCGTACTCGCGCTGACCAACCTCAATCGTGTACTTCGAACACACGATTCGGTCGATGCCGCATTCGATGGCCGCTGAACTCGGCTCCTTCTCCCGGCGGCTTCGCACCACCGCCCGCCCGGAAAGCCTGGACGAGGTCCACGAACTCCTCGCGGACCTGTGGGCGCACGACCCGCTGGACGTGTCCCGGCGCATCGAGTTCGAGTCCGCTGTCGCTGAAATCGCCGCGAACATCATCGAGCACACTTCCGGTGACAGTGTGACCATGACACTCGAGGTCCGTGCCCTGCCGGACCGGATCGAAGCCCGGTTCGAGGACGACGGCGATCCCGTGTCGGTCGACCTCACAGCCATCGAACTCCCAGACGAGCTCGCCGAACGCGGCCGCGGCCTCGTCATCGCCACCACGGTTCTCGACCGGCTCGACTACCGACGGGACGGCACCGTCAACACCTGGATTCTGGGCCGCAACCGGGTGGGTTGACGCGAAACCGACGACGGTCAGCCAGATCCTCCACCGAGGGCACCGCGATCCTCACCGGACTCGTTCGGGAGGGGGCGAGCATGCTCAGCAGTTGTCGGCGGCCGCTGGGGCGGGTTACCTGCTGAGGGGCTGGACCGCCCGGCTCCAGATACGGCGCCGCCATCGAATCGGTTGCGGGTCCACAACACCGGCCCGTGACCGTCGCCGACCGCAGCCACGCCGGGGCACCCGTCGTACTTCATTTCGCCGCCCAGCCGCCGTTCAGTGCCTCCGGGAGCTCACCCGGAGTTTCCGCCGGTAGCCGGAACCCGCCCTCGCCTGATCGGCGGGGACGGGTTCCGTTTCAGCTGAGGCACTTACGTTCGGACTACCGCATATCCGCCGCTTCTCCGTCGATCATGACCATTGTGGGACGGGGTATTTCGGTGGTGCCGTCCGCGAGATCCCCGAGACTGCCGCCCAGCGCCACCAGGTCTGCACGACGCCCCGCCGTCAAGGTTCCGACACGGGTCTCGTCGTGCACCAGGTACGCGCTGTCGATGGTCATGGCCCGGATCGCGCGATCCACTCCGATCCGCTGGTTCCCGCCGAGCACGGTGCCGCCCCTCGTCATCCTGGTGACCGCGGTCCTGATGGTCGCGAGCGGGTCCATCGGGGTGATCGGGCAGTCCGAATGCAGTCCGAATCGCAGCCCCAGTTCGTCGGCGCAGGCGAGGGGATCCATCTCGGCGGCGCGCTCGGCACCGAGAAACCGGTCGCGGTGACGATCGCCCCAGTAGAAGACGTGGTTGACGAAGAAACTCACCCCGAGTTCGGCTTCCCGGATCGCGGCCAGGTCGCTCGGTGCGCTCACCTGGCAGTGCTCGATGCGGTGCCGTCCCACCCGGCCGTCGGTGGCTTGCGCCCTCCTCAGCGAGGTGATCGCGGCGCCGACCGCCGCGTCGCCGTTGGCGTGCACGGCGACCTGACCGCCCGCGCGATGCACCCGCAGGATCATCTCGTCGAGTTGCGCCTGCGGGTAGAGCAGGTCGCCGTGATGGTTGGGGTCGCACGCGTACGGCGTGCGGAGTGCGGCGGACAGCCCCTGGATCGACCCGTCGGCCCAGAACTTCGCGCCGGCCAGCCGGAAGCGTGCTCCGGCCGCGGGTGCGTGTTCGAACGTGACTCCCCGGTCGTCGAGGGCCTCGAGCGCCATGTCACCGCGCAGGAACCCGACGACGTGCACCGGTAGCTCACCCGAGGCGTCCAGCGAGCGGTAGGCGGTCAGCTCCTGCTCGCCCGCCGAGAGACCCACCCCGAGATCGTGGATGGTGGTGATGCCCCGCGACCGCGCCGACAGCAGGCTGCGAAGCAGGGCGCCGTTGACCTCCTGCTCGGTCAGCGCGGGAACCGCCGCGGTGAGCCTCGCCACCGCATCGATTTCCCACGCCATCCCGGTCAGACGGCCGTCGGCCCCGCGGGGGAACAGCGGGTCGTCCACCGGCACCGTGGATTCGTCGATGCCTGCGGCCGCGAGTGCGGCGGTGTTGGCGACGGCGAAGTGCCCGCAGATGTGCAGCACGATGACCGGCCGGTCGGTGCTGACGGCGTCGAGATCCGTCCTCGTCGGATGCCGTCCCTCGGCGATCTGGGTGTCGTCGTAACCCCACCCCCTGATCCATCCGCTGCCGGTGGCCGCGGCACGCAACGCCTGCTGGATGTCGGCGATCGACCGGCACGGTGGTGTCCGGCAATCCGCCCAGCCGTCGGTGAGGCCGGCGTAGGTGGGGTGGATGTGCGATTCGATCAGTCCCGGGATCACCGTGGCGCCGGGCAGGTCGAGGCGGCGGGCCCCGCTGCCTGCGTAGTCGGCCATGTCCTTCCTGGTGCCGGTGGCGACCACGTCGGCTCCGTCGATGACCAGCGCTTCGACGCTCGGCGACGACGGGTCCTGCGTGTGAATCGAATCGGCGGTGAGCAGTGTCCTGGACATCAGGCACCCACTTCGCTGCGTGCGGCCACGGATCCCGCGGCGGTTCCGGACGTTCGGCCGTCGGCGCGAAGGCCACGGACGGGATCGGTGGGTGGCCAGAACACCCGCGTCGACACCACGAAGAGGATGTTGAGGACCAGGGCGGCCGCGCCGAGGTTGACTCCGTGCTCGGCGAGCCACAAGGACACGGGACCGTGCTTGTCGAGATACAGCCACAGCACCACGACGTCGCCGAGCACCACGCCCATGGCGAGGGCGGCCGGCCGCAACTTCCATCCGAAGACCATCGTCGCGAAGACCACCGCGGCCTGGGTGACGCCGTAGTACGCCGTGTTGACCAGGGTCAGCAGGAGCTGAGGTGTCGCGAGGGTGAGCAGGAGCGAGATACCGAGGTACGCCACGACGACGCTACGCACCCAGACCCGTTGGCGGGACTCCGGGATCCCGGGAATGATGTTGCGCGACACGATCGCGCCGATTCCGAGGGCCGCCCCGCACAGCACCACGATCGCACAGAGGGCCGCGCCGCCTGCGACGACGCCGGTCAGCCAGTCGGGCAACAGTTGTCGCGACAACTGCAAGAGCACCTGGTCGGATTCCGTGCCCTCGAGCTTCGTCGGCAGCAGCGTGATCGCCCCGAAGGCGGCGGCGACGAGGAACGGGTACATGAGCATGTACAGGGGATTGAACTTGGCGACCCGCTTGATCGTCGCCTCGGACTTCGCCGCGAGCACGGCCTGCACGATGATTGGGAAGATGAAGAACCCGACCGATTGGAACACGATCGTCGTCAGTACGAAGGTCAGTGACGACCCGGTGACCGTGGAGTGTGAGGCCGAGCCGCCGGCACTAGCGGCCGCCGCGGCGAACAGTTTCTCGGTGCCACCGGTCTCGATCACTGCCGCCAGTCCGATCAGGACGGCGCCGAGCAACAGGGCTGTGTCCTTGACGTACGACACGAATGCGGGGGCGCGCACCCCGGACAACATGAGGAACAGCAGCGCGAGGGCTGCGCCTGCGAATACCGCGACGGTGGGGTCGATGGAGATACCCAGACCGGTCAGCGCGATCTGCAGCCCGGCGAGCTGAAGCTGACCCCACGGGATGAGGAATACGACCGAAGCGATGGCGATCGTCAATTCCAGCCCACGCGACCGGAAGTGGCGCCCGGCCACATCGGGCAGCGTCATGGCGCCGTATCTCTTGCCCGCGCGCCAGAGGTAGGGGGCGAAGAAGTATCCGATCGGGTAGGCCAGCAGGATGTACCCGATGAACCAGACGCCGTAGCTCGCCCCGTGGGCGTACACGCCGCCGGGGAACCCGATCAGGGTGCCGATGCTGTACGCCTCACCCGCTCCCAGGATGAAGACCAGCAGCGGACCGAACGACCGGCCACCCACCAGGTAGTCGGAGATCTCCTTCTTGCTGCCGCGCCGCGACAGCACGCCTGCCCCGAGGGCGAGGACGAGCACGAGGGTGAAGAAGGCCGCGGTCATGACCGGTCTCCGATCCGAGCGCTCTCAGCGGCCGATTCGGCGCGCTCGGCAGCTTCGAAGTCCTTGCGGTCGAAAAGCTTCCAGGCAAGATGGAGGCAGAGCGAGGTGAGCGGCATCCACAGGAACAACCACGCGAACAGGATGGGGACTCCGAAGACCGTGGCCGTGGATCCGGACAGGGCGACGATGCCCCCCAGGACCCCGGCGAACGGGACACCTATCGCGAGTAAGGCGCTTTTTGCCTCGTTGGACATGATTGTTTTGTCTCCTATTCCGACTGCGTCCACCGGCGTCGCGGGTTGGGTCCGGTGCCGGTCGACGTGCACTCTGGCACTAGTGTGGTCTGAATCACTCCCTTCGGGCCATGGGCGAATCCCGGAAAACGCCGAGGCGGTTCGTGAATTTCACGGGAGTGCGGAAAGCGAGAGAGAGGGTGCCCGAGTCCGTGGGAGAAGACACGATCCAGCGGTTGTGCCGACAGGTCTCGGAGGAGATCGACTCGGTAACCGACCGGGCGGTGGGTCAGATCCGCGCCGAGTTGCAGTCGTACGCTGCCGTTCCGATCGACGAGCAGCGCGGATACATCAGTCGCCAGCTCGCGGCGACGTTGCGCGCCCTCGCGGAGAGCGAACCGCTCGCCGACGACGTCCTCGAGCGTTCGCGTCAGCTCGGCCGGCGCCGGGCCATGCAGGGGTTGCCACTGTCCGACGTCATCGAGACGTACCACATCGCGTCCCGCGAATTGTGGAACACGATGGTGGCCACGGCCGCCGAGCCGACAACCGACCTGCTGCGTGCAGGCGGCATGATGTGGGATCTCGTCCACACCGCCACCAGCGCGGTCGCCGTCGGGCACACCGACGCGACCCGAAGCGAACAGGCCATCCGCGCGGGGGTGCGATACCGGTTCTTCGAGGCCCTCGCGAGTTCGGTCGACGGCGACCACCGTGATGTGCGCGAGCTGGCAGAGGCGCTGGGTTTCACACCGCAGCACGAGTTCCAAGCGGTGTGCGTCGCCGCGGAGGAGTGGTCGGAGGCGGCGCTCGAACGGCTGCAACGCACCCTGGACACGATCCCGGGCACCACCCAATGCAGCGGGCACGGCACCGTCATCATCGCCCTGAGCCAGCGCACACCGGTCGACGACATCATCCGCGAGGTCCGGCTCGGTCACCCGGGGACAACGGTCGGAGTCGGATTGGGCCGCCCCGGCCTGGCCGGCGCGGCGATGAGCATCACGGACGCGCGGAGAGTCCTGCATCTGGCCTCGCCTACCGGCGGGGTGGTCCGTTTCGCCGACGAATGGGTGGCCGCCACCCTGGCCGACCATCGCAACGAGCTCGCCACGCTGCTGGAGCCGGGTGTCGCCGTCGCCGCGGACCATCCGCACCTCGTCGAGGCGGTATTGGCATTCGCCCGCAACGAATTCTCCATCAGCGCGGCCGGGCGGGACATCCACCTGCATGCGAACTCGATCACCTACCGGCTCGACCGCTGGCAACAGCTGACCGGCTGGGATCCCCGGACCCTCGACGGCCTGCAGCGCTCGGTGTCGAGTCTGAGTCTGTTCCAGCGTGATTCGGGTGATTCGGGCTCCCGGGATACGCGATCAGCGCAACGCCACCTGCACGAGGACTGCGGCGCCGAGGAAGCCGAGTAGCCACAGCACGCGCTGACGGACCTGCTGGGCGGTGGTGCGGTCGTACAGCCATTTCCCCGCGGCGGCTCCGAACATGCAGAGCGGCGTGAACAGGGCGATCTGTGTGAGGACGGGCACGGTGAGGAGACCACCGGCGGCCGACCCCGCGGCGCCGAACGCGTCGATGACGAGGAAGAACACGACGAGCGAGGCGCGCCCGGCCGCCACGTGGGAGGACGCGGAGAAGTACATCAGGACGGCGGGCGGGCCACCGAGCGCGAAGCCGCCGTTGAGGAGACCGGACGCCACCCCCGTCACCGTGGTCAACCCGGGGCCGGGCAGCGACTGCCGGTCGGGGACGGCGGCCATGGCGACGGCGGAGCCGATGATCGCGACACCCAGCAGTACGCGCACCAGGTCGCCGGACAGTTGCGTGAGCGCCCACATCCCCAGCGGCATTCCGATCAGGGTGCCGGCGAACAACCAGCGCAACGACTTCCAGTGCACCTGCTGCCACACCTGGGGCAGCATCGCGGCGCTCGCGACGACCTCGAGGACGAACACGGTGGGGATCACCGACGTCGGCGGGAGCAGGACGACGAGTCCCGCAACCCACACCATCGCGCCACCGAACCCACCGAAACCGCGGACGACTCCGCCGGCCACCACGACGCCGAGCGCGAAGAGGAGGGCAGGCAACGACAGATCCCACACCGTTGCCGCCATACCCTGTTTCACCGCTTCCGTTCGCCGTTGTCTCCGTCAGAAGTGTGGGGGTCGCGGCGGCGAAGCGACAGGTCCAGACGGCGTCGAATCGTCGGTACCAGGAACGCACGGGGCGTGGCCCCCGGGCGTGAGCGCCGGGGGCCACGCGCTCGCAGGGAACGGACTACACGTAGTCCTTGTACTTGTCGAGCAGGCGAACCGGCTTCGACAGCGCGTCGCGGCGGAAGGGGTCGCCGAGTTCGCGGGTGCACATGATCTCGATGACCGTCGTCTTGCCCTCGTTCATCTGTGCGGCGACCGCGCGCTGCAGTGCGGGACCGACCTCTTCGAGCTTGTCCACCACGATGCCCTCGGCGCCCATCGCCTGTGCGATTCCGGCGAAAGACTCGCTCTCGAGCTCACCGGCGACGAAGCGGCGGTTGTAGAAGTCGACCTGGTTCTTCTTCTCCGCACCCCACTGCCGGTTGTGGAAGACGACGGCGGTGACCGGGATGTCGTGCCGGACAGCCGTCATGATCTCGCCCAGGCTCATTCCCCAGGCGCCGTCGCCTGCGTAGGCGATGGCGGGCCGTTCCGGTGCCGCCGCCTTCGCGCCGATGATGGTCGGCAGCGCGTAACCGCAGTTACCGAAGCTCATCGGGGCGAGGAAGCTGCGCGGCTTCTCGAACCGGAGGTAACTGTTGGCGACGGAGTTGATGTTGCCGATGTCCGTGGACACCATCACGTCGTCCGGCATCGCATTCTCCAGCTCCCGCAGCACCTGACGCGGGTGCAGCCAGTTGCCGTCCTCACCTTCCTGTTCGGCGATCATGTCGAGGCTGAACGCATCGCGCTCGTGCGTCCATTCGTCGAGTTCCTTCTCCCACGCGGCCTTCTCGGCGTCGATCTTCTCGCCGCGTGCCGCACGGTTGGCGTCGCAGACGAGGGACTTGCCCTCGAGCCGCTCGGTGAGGGCGACGGCAGCGGCCTTCGCGTCACCGCAGATCCCGACGGAGATCTTCTTGACCAGACCGAGCATCTTGTGGTCGGCGTCGATCTGGATGATCTTGGCATTCTTCGGCCAGTAGTCCATGCCGTGCTGCGGGAGAGTCCCGAAGGGGCCGAGGCGGGTGCCGAGGGCGAGCACCACGTCCGCCTGGCTGATCAGCTTCATCGCGGCCTTGGAACCCTGGTAGCCGAGCGGTCCGGTCCACAGCGGGTGGCTGGCGGGGAACGAGTCGTTGTGCAGGTAGCTGTTGACGACGGGGGCGCCGAGACGCTCGGCGAGTGCCTTGCACTCCTCGACACCGTCGGCCATCACCACGCCGCCGCCGGAAACGATCACCGGGAACTCGGCCTGCGCCAGCAGTTCAGCCGCCTCGTTCAGGCTCGTCTCGCCACCGGGACCGCGGTCGAGGCGGGTGGGCTGCGGGATCTCCGTCTCGATCTCACCGTAGAAGTAGTCGCGCGGAATGTTGAGCTGCGTCGGGCCCATCTCGGACATCGCGCGGTCGAAGCAGCGGCCCGTGAACTCGGCCATGCGCTTCGGGTTGTTGACGTGCCCCTGGTACTTCGTGAATTCCTGGAACATCGGCAGCTGGTTGGCTTCCTGGAAGCCGCCCAGGCCCGTTCCCATGGTGCCGGCCTCGGGAGTGACGATGACGACGGGGCTGTGCGCCCAGAACGCGGCGGCGATCGCGGTGACACAGTTGCTGATACCCGGACCGTTCTGCCCGATCACCATGCCGTGCCGCCCGCTGACCCGGGCATATCCGTCGGCCATGTGTCCCGCGCCCTGCTCGTGCACGACCGGGACGAGTCGAATGCCGGCGGGAGCGAAGATGTCCATCGCATCCATGAAGGCGGATCCCATGATGCCGAACATGTCGGTGACGCCGTTGGCGACCATCGTCTCGACGAACGCCTCCGACGGCGTCATCTTCTGTACACCGGAGACAGCGGTGCGATCGGCACCGTTCTTCTTCTTGCTCATGTGTGATCCTCCTTCAAGGGCGCGCCGGAACCGGCAGAGAATGTCAAAAATCGGAACGTTTCGTTCGTGATTTTGTGATCTGCAGTGACAGTAGGCCACGTCACACACTTCGTCAATGAATGTTCCTAAAACTGGAACGAGATGTATGATTTTTCGATACACGATGCGAATGCGTCGCCGTTTCGGCCAAGGAGGAACCGTGGGTGAGATTCACCGGATCGACGAGTCGAACGGACACCCGGCAACGGAGCTACCCGGAGACACACCGACGCTCCGCCTGTTCGCACTGCTCGAGATGATCGCATCCAAGGACCAGCTGTTCACGTTGCAGGGGCTCGTCGAGGAGACGGGCATGGCCAAACCGACGCTGCACCGCATGCTCCAGCAGCTCGAGGGCGCCGGACTCCTCACCCGGCAGAACAACGGCAGGCATTACGGCACCGGCGTGCGCCTGCGACGTTTCGCCGAGAATTTGCTGCTCAACGACACCCACCACGGCGCGCGGCACGCCATCCTCCGGAACCTCGTCGCGGAACTCGGGGAGAGCTGCAACGTGACCACCCTGTCGGGCAGCGAAGTGGTGTATCTCGACCGCGTGGAAACCTCCGAGCCCCTTCGGTTTACACTCCATGCTGGTTCGCGGGTGCCCGCGCACTGCTCGGCCAGCGGCAAGATGATCCTGTCGCAGCTCAGCCCCGCCCAGCGCCGGCGACTTCTCGGGCGGATGCCGCTCGAAAGGTACACCAACAAGACGGTCACCGACATCGAGCTGATCGAGACCGAACTCAAACAGGTCCGCCGCGACGGCTACGCCATCGACGACGAAGAGTTCCTCCCCGGCCTCGTGTGCGCCGCGGTGCTCGTCCCCTGTGCCACAGGCAATTCCAATCTCTGCATCGCGGTCCAGGCCCCGGTCATGCGACTCACCCCAGACAAGGCGCTCAAGCTTCTGCCCGCACTCCGGCGGGCAGCCGACGCCATCGGCGAGATCGAGAACGAGGTCATGGACGACGGTTCGTCAGACCTGAACTGAAGGAGGGCGCATGCCCGAAATGACCACTGCGACACCCAGCCACGTGGTGTCCGCACGCGAGCTGTTCGGACTCGACACCGACCTGACGGTACGCGCCTTCCGCGAACCCGCCGACCACGTCCCCGACGTCGACCCCGCATACCGGTTCGATCACGCGGTGACCACGGCCCTGCTCGCCGGGTTCAGCCGCAACCGACGAGTGATGGTGCAAGGCCTGCACGGCACCGGCAAGTCCACGCACATCGAACAGGTCGCGGCGCGGCTCAACTGGCCGTGTGTGCGGGTCAACCTCGACGGACATCTCAGCCGGCTGGACCTGATAGGCCGGGACGCGGTGGTGCTGCGAGACGGCAAGCAGGTCACCGAATTCCAGGAAGGCATCCTGCCCTGGGCGCTGCAGCGACCCGTCGCCCTCATACTCGACGAATACGACGCCGGCCGCCCCGACGTCATGTTCGTCATCCAGCGTCTCCTCGAACGCGACGGGAAACTCACCCTGCTCGATCAGAACAGGGTCCTGACTCCACATCCGGCCTTCCGGTTGTTCGCCACCGCCAACACCGTCGGCCTCGGCAATCTCAACGGGTTGTATCACGGTGTGCAGCGGCTCAATCACGCGCAGATCGATCGCTGGAACATCGTCGCGACGCTCGATCACCTCCCCGCGGAACAGGAAATCGAGATCGTGTCCGCGCGGGTGCCGTCGCTGAGCCGGGAGCTCATCCGGTCGATGGTCGCCGTGGCCAACCTGACCCGGAGCGGTTTTCGGGTGGGCGACCTGTCGACGCTGATGTCGCCGCGCACGGTGATCACCTGGGCCGAGAACATCGAGATCTTCCACGACCCGGCGCTGGCATTCCGGTTGTCGTTCGTCAACAAATGCGACGAGGCCGAGCGGCCCGTCGTCGCCGAGTACTTCCAGCGATGCTTCGACTCGGAACTGGAGCGGTCTGCGATGCTCGCAACGAGCACGGCCTGAGCGGGCAGTCATGACAGAACTGCCTGTGCGTCCCGCGTCGGTCCGCCGTCAGCAGGAGGTGCACGAACTCTGTGCCGGCGCGATCCGCGCCCTCGCGGGTCAGGGTGGGTTGCACTTTCGCGGACCGGAACTCCATCGCGGACATCGGCGCGTGCCGATGCCCGCCCCACACCTGCACCCGTCGTTCGACGGCGCCGACTTCGCATCCTTCCGCGGTGCGGCGGACGGCATGGCGTCACGCCTCCTCCACACCGACCCCGTCCTGCATCGCAGCCTGTGCCCGGACGACACGGCGGGCCGGCTGATCTTCGAGATCCTGGAACAGTTCCGCGTCGAGTCGCTGGCCGCCGACGCGTGGAGCGGCGTGCGCGCCAACCTCTCCCACCGCTTCGCGCAGTGGTCGCAGGACTACGTGACGTCCGGTCTGACCGAGACCGTGCACGGGATGCTGCTGTTCACGGTGACGCAGATGTGCCGGGCCCGGATCACCGCCGAGCCGATTCCCGAGGCCACCGAGGACCTGATCGAATCGACGCGGTTCGCTCTCGCCGCCGTTCTCGGCGACCACCTCCCGTGGCTGCGTCGAACCCGTTTCTCGCAAGACGACTTCGGCGTCCACGCACAGGACGTCGCCGAGCTGATCGGCCGTCACCTGGAGTCACCCGCCGACACGGACGGCTCGTCCGACGACCGGAGCGACGGCCGGGCGGCGTTCTCCCTCCTGTTCGACTTCGACCCCGACGACGACGAGACCGTCGCGACCGCGGTGTCGGGACGCAGTCGCGCGCTGGGGGAGGGCGGAGACGGATACCGCGTGTTCACCCGCGCCTACGACGAGACCCGGCAGATCGCGTCCCTCGTCCGCCCCGAGTTGCTCCAGGACTACCGCCGGCGACTCGACCTCGTCATCGACACGCAGCATCTCAACGTCCGGAAACTCGGACGGCAGCTGAAGGCGCTGCTCTCGGAACCGGTCCGCGACGGATGGGAAGGCGGCCGGGAAGAGGGGTACCTCGACGGTCGGCGGCTCGCCCAGCTGGTCACCTCGCCCACCGAGCGCAGACTCTTCCGGGCCGAACGCACCGAGCCGCACACCGACACGACGGTGACCTTCCTCATCGACTGCTCCGGTTCGATGAAGGAGTTCGGCGAACCGGTCGCGGTGCTGGTCGACGTGTTCGCCCGGGCCCTCGAACTGGCCGACGCCCGGTGCGAGATCCTCGGTTTCACGACCGCTGCATGGAACGGGGGCCGAGCCCGCCGAGACTGGCTCCGGTCGGGCCGTCCGCACGACCCGGGACGGCTCAACGAGGTCCGGCAGCTGGTGTTCAAGGACGCCGAGACTTCCTGGCGCCGAGCCCGTCCCGCGATCGCCGGGCTGCTGAAGAACGACCTGTTCAAAGAGGGCGTCGACGGTGAGGCCGTCGACTGGGCGTGCTCCCGGATGCGGGACCCTCAGGGCCGCAGGCTCCTGTTCGTGATCTCGGACGGAAGCCCACTGGACGGCGCCACCGCCCTGGCCAACGACGAGTTCTACCTGGACCACCACCTGCAGGTCGTGGTCGAGCGACACGAGGACGAGCGGGCCGTCGAGGTGTACGGACTGGGAGTCGGGCTGGATCTGAGCCCGTACTACGACCGCTGCCGGACACTCGATCTGTCGCACGGTACCAACAGCGACGTCATTGCCGACGTGCTGTCGATGATCGGCCACTGACAGCCATCACCTGCCAGTGACGCAACAGTGAAGGAGTCACACCCATGACCGCACACGGGGTTTCCCTGGTCACCTTGGACATTGCCGGAACGAGCGTCGACGAAGGCGGCGCCGTGTACGCCGCGTTGCGCGACACCGTCGAGAAGCACCTCGGCGAGCCGATTCCGGATGCTCGGTTCGACCGGTGGAAGGGCACGGGCAAGCGGCAGGCCATCGAGGGACTGCTACGGGAGACCGGGGTGCCGGCTGAGAAGAATGTCCTGGACGCCGTCGAATCCGATTTCACCGCAATGCTTCTGGACGCGTACCGGAAGACACCGCCCACCGCACTGCCCGGGGTTCACGATGCCTTCGGTGCGTTGCGGCAGCGCGGCATCAAGATCGTTCTCCAGACCGGCTATTCCCGCGAGATCGCGGAACCGCTACTGGAGCAGGTCGGGTGGGAGATCGGGCGGGACATCGACGGTGTGATCACGAGCGATCAGGTGCGGATGAGCAGGCCGTCGCCGTATCTCATCTTCCGCGCCATGGAGCTCGCCGGAGTGCAGAACGTCGACGCGGTGCTGGTGGGTGGTGACACCCCGAACGATCTCCGAGCAGGGACGAACGCCGGGGCGCGGTACGTGGTGGGTGTCCTGACCGGCGCACACGACGCGGCGGCGCTGCGTCCGGAGCCCCACACGCACATCCTGGAGAGCGCCGCGAAGATCCCCGAACTGCTGGGCTGAAAGACAACTGTGGGCCGGTTCTGCTGCACGACAGCGGAACCGGCCCACAGTGTTTTCGGAGGAGCAGGGATCAGAACGTCACCAGCCGCGTTCGGCGAGCCGGTGCGGGACGGGGATGTCGTCGACGTTGATCCCGACCATCGCCTCACCCAGCCCACGGGAAACCTTCGCCAGCACATCCGGGTCGTCGAAGAACGTGGTCGCCTTCACGATCGCCGCGGCCCGCTCCGCCGGGTTACCCGACTTGAAGATCCCCGACCCGACGAACACACCCTCCGCACCGAGCTGCATCATCATCGCCGCATCCGCCGGGGTGGCGATGCCACCGGCAGTGAACATCGTGACCGGCAACTTCCCGGCCTTGGCGACCTCGACGACCAGATCGTACGGCGCCTGCAACTCCTTCGCCGCCACATACAGCTCGTCCTCGCTGAGCGAGGTCAACCGGCGGATCTCCCCACCAATCGTCCGCATGTGCGTGGTCGCGTTCGACACGTCACCGGTACCGGCCTCCCCCTTGGACCGGATCATCGCCGCACCCTCGGTGATCCGCCGCAGCGCCTCACCGAGATTGGTGGCACCGCACACGAACGGGACGGTGAACTGCCACTTGTCGATGTGATTGGCGTAGTCGGCCGGGGTCAGCACCTCCGACTCGTCGACGTAGTCGACCCCGAGGGACTGCAGGATCTGCGCCTCCACGAAGTGCCCGATCCGGGCCTTGGCCATCACCGGGATCGACACCGCGGAGATGATGCCGTCGATCATGTCCGGATCACTCATCCGGGACACCCCGCCCTGCGCCCGGATGTCCGCGGGCACCCGCTCGAGCGCCATCACCGCGACCGCACCGGCATCCTCGGCGATCTTCGCCTGATCGGGGGTGACGACGTCCATGATGACCCCGCCCTTCAACATCTCGGCCATGCCACGCTTGACGCGTGCCGTACCGACGGCGGAATTGTTCACGACTGTCTCCTCTGATGACGATGGGTGTGCGGCTCCTGTTGTGCCGCGGCAAGCAGTTCGATGTCCGAGCCGCCGAGCGTCTCCACGGACTCGATGCGCTTCTCCGCCTCCGCAACCGACTCGTCCGCGGAACCGATCGGGGGAGCACCGGACAGCGATTCGTCGTCGCGACCGCCCTTGCCGAGCAACTTCCGCACCTCGTAGCTGATCAGGATGACGATCAACGTCAGACCGCTCATGAGGAACTGGGAGCGGGTGGTCGGCAGGAACGCCATCGCGAGGATGACGGTGGCCATCAGGGCGATGGTGGCGTAGCTCAGCCACGGGAACAACCACATCCGCAGTTGCAGTGCGGCTGGGTCTTCGCGCTCGAGTCGACGCCGGAGCACTACCTGGGAGATGGCGATCAGGAGGTACACGAAGAGCGCGACGGCGCCGTACGAGTTGACGAGGAAGCCGAAGACGACGTCGCCCCACACGTACGTGCAGGCGACGGAGACGTATCCGACGGTGGTGCCGAGCAGGATCGCACGACGGGGCACACCGTTGCGGGACAGTGTCGTGAAGAACTTCGGGGCGTCGCCGTTGCGGGTGAGCGCGAACAACATTCGGGACGTGGTGTACAGCGCCGAGTTCAGGCAGGAGAGGACCGCCGTGAGGACGATGAAGTTCATGATCGTCGCGACACCGGGAATTCCCAGGACCTCGAGCACCGCGGCGTACGGGCTCACACCCACACTCTCGGTGTTCCACGGCTGGATCGTGACGACCACGAGAATCGAACCGACGTAGAACGTCACGATCCGCACCACGATCGACCGCATGGCGTGGGCGACAGCACGCTTCGGCTCCTCCGACTCGGCGGCCGCGATCGTCACGATCTCGGCTCCCGTGTAGAAGGCGACGCAGGGGACGACCGCCGCGAGCACCGCGCCCCAGCCGAGCGGGGTGAAGCCGCCGTGGTTCACGAGGTTGCCGAGCCCGGGCGTCGAATCGGGCCACAGCCCGGTGATCCACAGGGCCCCCATCCCGAGAAACAGAACGATCGCCACGACCTTGATCGACGAGAACCAGTACTCGAACTCGCCGTAGGAGCGGGCGGACACCATGTTGGTGGCCGTCAGCAGGAGCATCAGCCCCAGGCTCAGGAGCCACAGCGGGATCATCGGCAGCCAGAGCTGCAGGATCCGGCCACCGGCGATCGCCTCGACGGCGACGACAATGACGAAGAAGTACCAGTACATCCACCCCGTCGCGAACCCGGCGCGGCGCCCCAGGGCCTGGCGGGCGTAGACGTAGAACGATCCGACCACCGGCCGGGCCACCGCCATCTCCGCCAGCATCCGCATGATCAGCAACGTGATGATGCCTGCGATGAGGAAGGAGATGATCGCGCCGGGGCCGGCCCCGCCGATGACGACACCGCTGCCCACGAAGAGACCGGCGCCGATCACCCCGCCCAGGGCGATGAGGTTCATGTGCCTGCGTTTCAGGCCCTTGCCGAGACCTGAACTGTCGGTGTGTCCGGGAACGGTACTGTCCACATTTCCTCCAGAAGGCGCTGCCGGGACCCTCGCCCGACACGACCTCGTCGGTCGTACGTCGATGCGGGCACCCACCGGTTCAGCGACCCAATCGTATGTGTGATCCACATCACTTATTCCAGTGTTCACCTCACACTACGACTGGTGTCAGAACTCGCCCAGAGCCAGTTGCCTCGCAAGCGATGGGTCCAGTTCGACCGCGGAACCGCCGACCGAGAAACCCCGTGAACTGGGAAGACGGCGATCATCACCGGGAGGAGCGTGTTCGGTTGGCCCGGCGGGTGCGCTGTCGCGGCCGATCTGGATCCCCCGGCGCCGGCGCTCACCCACGAGACCGTGTACACGCCCTTACCCTGTGACCAGTGGTAACGAACTGGTCCTCAGACGTGCCGTCGAACTGGCACTGTGCTGCCCACCGGACCCTCCATACAGTGTTGTGCATCACATCAACAGTTCAGTTCGCGGTGGATCGTCTCCCGTATCTCCGCCGGCACTGTTCTCCGTTCCAACCGCCCGACGATCCGGCCCCGGATCGCGATGGCGACCTGACGATTCCGGTCAGCGCACAGTGGAGGAAAACGTGACTTCAACACCACCCCCGGTCCAATCCCAGGACTCCGGCCTCGGAAAGGGCCTGAAGAAACGGCACATGAACCTCATCGCCCTGGGCGGCGTGATCGGTGCCGGATTGTTCGTCGGCAGCGGCGTCGTCATCGAGAGCGCAGGCCCGGCGGCGATCGTGTCGTTTCTCATCGCGGGGATCATCACACTCCTGATCATGCGGATGCTGGCGGAGATGGCGGTGGCCCGGCCGGTGGTCGGATCGTTCTACGTGTACGCCAGGGAAGCGCTCGGCAATCGCGCCGGCTTCTCCGTCGGCTGGATGTACTGGTACTTCTTCGTCATCGTCGTCGCCGTCGAAGCCATCGCCGGCGGCCGAATACTCCAGCTCTATCTCCCGTCCGCGCCGCTGTGGATCCTCAGCCTCGGGCTTCTCGTCATCCTGACCTGCACCAATCTCGTGTCAGCGCGTTCGTTCGGCGAATTCGAATACTGGTTCTCGTCGATCAAGGTGATCGCGATCGTCCTCTTCCTCGGTTTGGGCGCACTGTGGATCACCGGACTGTGGCCGGACGCGACCCCCGGAGTGGCGAATCTCGTCAGCCACGGCGGATTCGCCCCGCTCGGCTGGGGCGCGGTGCTCGCCGCGGTCGTCCCCTGCGTGGCCTTCTTCACCGGGGCCGAGATCGTGACAATCGCGGCCGCCGAGTCCGCGGAACCCAAGAAAGCGGTCGCCCGGGCGATGCGTTCCATCGTGGTCCGGATCATCACCTTCTACGTCGGTTCCATCTTCGTGGTCGTCGCGGTGGTGCCGTGGAGCACGGAGGCCGTCGGCGTCAGCCCCTACGCGGCAGCCCTCTCCGCCCTGCACATTCCCGGTGTCGCCACGATCATGAACGTCGTCATCCTCACCGCGGTGCTGTCCTGCCTGAACTCCGCGCTGTACACCTCCTCGCGGATGCTCTTCGCGCTCACCCGCAACGGCGACGCCCCGCACATGTTCACCCGACTGTCCGGCGGCGGCGTGCCCCGGCGCGCGATCCTCGCCGGAACGGTGATCGGCTACGCGTCGGTGATCGCGGCGTTCGTCTCCCCGGATCTCGTGTTCTCGTTCCTGGTCAACTCGTACGGCGCCGTGGCGCTCTTCGTCTACCTCATGATCGCGATCTCCCAGGTCGCGCTCCGCAAGAAGCTGGAAGCGCGAGATCCCGAGGCCCTCAGCCTGAAGATGTGGCTGTTCCCCTGGCTCAGCTACGCGACCATCGTCCTGATGGGAGCCGTGATCGCCGCCATGGCCGTGCTCCCCACCACCCGTTCGCAGTTCTGGCTGAGTGTGGTGACTCTCGCCTTCATCCTGATCGGGTACGAGTTCCGCCGCCGCAGCCGGACCAGCGCCGAACGCCTCGACACCGTCACACCGCCCGCGGCCTCGCCCGGCGACGGATCCGACGCGGAACAACTCGTCGGAGTCGTCACCCGCGAGCAGCCCTGACGCACCCGCCGTACCGAAGGACAGGGACCGCACCAGCGGTCCCTGTCCTTCTCTGTGCGTCCGATGCCACATCGGCTTTTCCGGCACGACCCGCCGAAAATCGGGGCACACTTGCAGAAGACCTCGGCGGAGGAGGGCACCGTGTTCCACCGCGGAGACGACGCCGTCACCGAAGAACACTCGCTGGACGAGTCCCTGCTCGTCGAGCCCGAATCCCGGAGCCGGCCGTGGCGGGAATTCCTCGTCTCGACCCCGGGACGACTGTCCGTGCTGGGGATCGCCCTCGTGACCGCCGCGCTGGCGACCGGGGCGATCACGTCGGCGGCGATCGGTGCCCGGCAACAGCGCATCGAGACCCTGCGGACACACACCGAACCCCTCACCTACGCGGCCGAACGGCTCTACAGTTCGCTGTCCATCGCCGACGCCGCGGCCGCCACGTCCTTCATCTCGGGCGGTGTCGAGCCGATCGACGTCCGCAATCGGTACAACCAGGCGATCGGGGACGCGTCGAACGCGCTGGTCACCGCGTCTAACGGCGTCGACTCGACAGACGCCGCGGCCCTCGCGCTGCTGTCCGAAATATCGCGGGATCTCGCCGACTACACCAGCCTGATCGCCACGGCCCGCGCCAACAATCGGTCGGGCAACCCGGTCGGCGTCGCCTATCTCAGCGACGCCTCCACGATGATGCAGGACACGATCCTGCCCGCAGCCGAGAGCCTCTACTCGGAGCAGTCGAGAGCCGTCGCCGACACCCAGGTCCTCACCGCGCGGCTCCCGAGAGCCGCATCCGCCGTCGCCGTCGCCCTGCTCGTCGCGCTCGTCCTCGCGCAGGTGTACCTGGCGCGCAAGAGCAAACGCCGCGTCAATCCCGGCCTCGTCCTCGCCTCCCTCCTCGCCGCCACCCTCCTGATCTGGCTGGCCGCCGCCACCCTGGTCTCCACCGCGGCCACGGACCGAGCGAGAACCCAAGGGGCGCAACCACTCGGCACGATCACCCAGGCGCGGATCCTCGCCCAGCAGGCCCGGGCGGACGAGACCCTCGCGCTGCTGCAGCGCGGCTCCGACGAACAGTCCGAGGTCGACTACGCCCGGCGGTCGGCCGAACTCGCCGACATCCTCGGGGCGCTGCAGGACGGCGATCACGGGCCGGCGACGACACCGCCGATCGACGCCGCCGTCACCGCGCTCGGCGACTGGCGGCGCGCGCACACCATGCTGCAGGAGAAGCTCGACGTGGGGGACTACCCGGGGGCGAAGGCCATCGCGATCGGCCCCGCGGACTCGGCGTCCCCCGCCACCTTCGCGGCGCTCGACGAGTCGTTGCAGGACGGCATCGACCGATTCCGCAGCGAGGAACTCGACGGGATGGCCGACGCATATCGCTCGTTGTCGCTGCTCGCGGTGGGTAGCATGGTGATCGGCGTCCTCTGCGGGTTCGCCGTCGGTGGGGGGATCTGGCCCAGACTGAACGAGTACCACTGATGACGCGGGTGATTCGACCGAGACGGCGGACGCGCCCGCGCGCCCTCCTCCTCTCCGCCGCCGTGGTCGCCGTCCTCGCAGCCGGATGCGCCACCCCGCAACCCCTCACGCCCACCGTCAGCGGCGACTACTCGGAGGTGCCGCTGACGAGTGGGGCCGAGATCCTTCTGCCCACCGGCGACGTGCCCGAGGAGCCACCCGCACCCGACTCCTGCGGTGCGCTCGCGAGTCTCCGCCCCGCCGCCACCCCGGACGTCCGGGCGCCGGGAAGCTCGCTGGCCGAGATCACCGCCCGCGGCCGGCTGATCGTCGGAATCGATCAGAACACCAACCTCTTCAGTTTCCGGGATCCGACCACCGGCATGCTGATGGGATTCGACGTCGACGTCGCGGGCGAGATGGCGCGGGACCTGTTCGGTGACCCCTCCCGGGTCGAATTCCGCCTCCTCACGTCCGGCGACCGCTTCGACGCCCTCCAGAACGAGGACGTGGATCTCGTGGTGAAGAGCACGTCGATCACGTGCGAACGGTCCGAGCGTGTCGCCTTCTCCACCGTGTACTTCCAGGCCTATCAACGTCTGCTGGTGCCGAAGGGCTCCGGCATTTCCGGCCCGGCGGATCTGGCGGGCAAGCGCGTCTGCACCGCCGGCGACACCACCTCGCTGGACACCGTTCGCCGAGTGCAACCCGAAGCCACGATCGTGGCGGTACCCGACTGGGACGACTGCCTCGTGGTCCTCCAGCAGCGGCAGGCCGACGCCGCGAGCACCGACGACTCCATCCTCGCCGGGCTCGCCGCCCAGGACCCGAACCTGGAGATCGTCGGCCCGCCGCTCGAATCGGAGCCGTACGGCATCGGGGTCAACAAGAACCACGACGATCTCGTGCGCTTCGTGAACGGCACGCTGGATCGGATGCGTGCGGACGGAACCTGGACGAGGCTCTACGACAACTGGCTGACGGTTCTCGGCCCTTCCGCCGGACCACCCGCCCCCACGTACCGGGACTGAGGTGACACCGAGTGAGCGACGAAACCAGGCGAACACCGATGGACGACCCGCAATCCACCAGGGGTGTGCGGTTCGATCCGTTCGCGGACGACGACGATGACGACGTCCCCTCCGCACGCACGGTGCCGGACGCCGCCCACACCTCCGACCTGTCGATGCTCCTGACCAATCCCGTTCTGGCGGAGCACAAACGTTACTGCGACCGATGCAAGCGCCCCGTCGGACGTTCCACCGCCGCGCGGCCGGGCGACACGGAGGGTGTGTGCACCCACTGCGGCACCGTCTTCTCGTTCGCCCCGCAACTCGAGGCGGGTGAACTGGTCGCGGGCCAGTACGAGGTCCTGGGGTGCCTCGCCCACGGCGGTGTCGGCTGGATCTACCTCGCGCTCGACCACAACGTCAGCGACCGCTGGGTTGTCCTCAAGGGCCTGCTGCACTCGGGCGACCCCGAGGCCCAGGAGGTAGCTCTCGCCGAGCGCCGGTTCCTCGCCGAGGTGACGCATCCGAGCATCGTGAAGATCTACAACTTCGTCGAACACCCTGGGATGGACGGCAATCCCATCGGCTACATCGTCATGGAGTACGTCCGGGGCAGAACCCTGCGCGACCTGCTCACCGAACTGAAGGAGGACGCCGGACCCGACGACCCGAAGCCGATGCTGCCGGTGGAGCACGCCATCCGCTACCTCCTCGAGGTCACGCCCGCGCTCGGATACCTGCACTCGATGGGGTTGGTGTACAACGACCTCAAGCCCGAGAACATCATGATCGGCGACGACTACGACCAGCTCAAGCTCATCGACATGGGCGCGGTCGCCAGGATCGGGGATCACGGATACATCTACGGCACACAGGGTTACCAAGCCCCCGAGATCGCCACCACCGGTCCCACCGTCGCCTCCGACATCTACACCGTCGGGCGGACGCTCGCCGTGGTGACCCTCGACATGCCCACCGCCGGCGGCTGTTACGTCGACGGCCTGCCAACGCCCGAGGAGGCGCCGCTGCTGGCGGAGTACGAGTTCTACCACCGGCTGCTGCTCCGGGCCATCCATCCCGATCCGGCCCGGCGGTTCGCGTCGGCCGAGGAGATGTCGACCCAGCTCGAGGGTGTCCTGCGCGAGGTGCGGGCCCAGCAGACCGGCCACCCGCAGCCGGGGCTGTCCCACCGGTTCAGCCCGCAGCGCACGACGTTCGGGACCGACCTCACGATCAGCCGCACCGACGTCTACGTCGACGGGCACCGCCGGGACGAGCGGATCAGCGCGATGAGTATCGTTCGAGCGCTGCCGATTCCGTTGGTGGACCCGGACGATCCGGCCGCCCCGTTGCTCTCCGTCGTCCACAGCCGACCGAGGGAGCTTCTCGATTCACTGCACAGGGCGAAGGAGGTGGCGGACGACGGTGTGGCGTCCACGAGCATCGAGATCCCGCTCGCCGAGGTACGCGCGCACCTCGACCTCGGGCAGCCCCGTGATGCCGCCACCATTCTCGAATCCCTCGACCATCAACGTGAGGACACGTGGCGCGTCGACTGGCACACGGGACTGTGTGCGCTGGTGGGCGGCGACTTCGAGGCGGCATTCACCCGGTTCGATTCCGTCCTGACCGCGCTACCGGGCGAGGAGGCCCCGAAGCTCGCCCTCGCGGCGACGGCCGAGATGTGGTGCGAATACCGCTCCGGTGAGGACATCGGGCGGTGGCGCCGGACCGCCGAAAAGTATTACTGCACAGTGTGGCGCACGGATCACGGCGCGGTGAGTGCGGCGTTCGGATTGTCGCGGCAACTGGAGCACCGCGACGACCGGGCGGCCGCGGTGGAGGCCCTCGACGAGGTGCCACCGACATCCCGGCACTATGCCGAGGCCCGGTTGACGAGTGTGCTGATGCTCGTCCACGATCGGCCCCTCGCCGAGGTGAGCGAACGGGATCTGCAGGAGGCCGCCCGGCGGGTCGAACTACTCGCCCACGACGAGCGTCGCGCACTCCAGACCCGGGTGCTCGTCCTCGGCGTGGCCGTCGACTGGCTGCACGCCGGCGGCATTCCCGAGACCACGCGGATCCTCAGCGTGCCGTTCACAGAACGCGGTCTGCGCACCGGGGCGGAGTCGGCGCTCCGGGCCCTCGCCCGCAAGGCCCCCGAGCGCAGGCATCGGTACACCCTGGTGGATCTCGCCAACCTGATCCGCCCGACCACGTGGCTGTGACTCCCGGACTCGGGTCACCGCACCCCGAATCCGGTGTGCTCGCGGCCCCACCGGGCATTCCACGCCATCACCTGCACGCGGTCGCTCAAAGCATCACGGCTGCGGACCGTTTCGGCCAGCTGGCCCATGAGTTCGATGATGCGGCGCCGGGCGTCCTCCAGTTCCGTTGCCAGGCGCTCCTCCTCCCTCGACCTCGCGGTGCGGTTTCTGCGCGCGACCATGGTGTTCATCTCTACTCCGATCGTGACGACGTGGTGTTCGGCTCCTCGCACCGACAACTCTGGGCCGTCTGGTACGGGTCCAGAAGATCCAGATAGACGGCGAGACAGGGGTCCAATCTGGACCTATGACGTAGCGCACAAGTGGTTCTGACGTCGGAGACGATTCGATCGTAGGGTTCAAGTGCTCGCCGAATTCTCGACCGGAGGTACCCATGCGCATCCACACCGACGCACTCACGATCGCGGGCCGGGACTTCGCGTCCCGCCTCGTCATGGGCACGGGCGGTGCGGCCAACCTCTCGGTACTGGAAGAGGCACTCGTCGCCTCGGGCACCGAACTGACGACGGTGGCACTGCGCCGGGTGGACGCCGCGGGGAGAACCGGGCTGCTCGAACTGCTGGATCGACTGGGCATCGCGTTGTTGCCGAACACAGCCGGCTGCCGGGGCGCCGCGGAGGCGGTGCTGACTGCGCGCCTGGCTCGCGAGGCCCTGGGCACCAACTGGGTCAAGCTCGAAGTGATCGCCGACGAGCGCACGCTCCTGCCCGACGGGATCGAACTCGTCTCGGCAGCAGAACAACTCGTGGACGACGGATTCGTCGTGCTGCCGTACACCAACGACGACCCCGTGCTCGCGCAGCGCCTGGTCGATGCCGGGTGCGCCGCCGTGATGCCGCTCGGGTCGCCGATCGGCACCGGGCTCGGTATCTCGAACCCCCGCAACATCGAGATGATCGTCGCGCGCACCGGCGTCCCGGTCATTCTCGACGCCGGGATCGGCACCGCCAGCGACGCAGCTCTGGCGATGGAACTCGGCTGCGACGCCGTGCTGCTCGCCTCCGCGGTGACGAGGGCGTCGGACCCTCCGCTGATGGCCGCGGCGATGGCCGCAGCGGTCACGGCCGGGCACCTCGCCCGGAATGCCGGACGGATCCCGAAACGGTTCTGGGCGCAGGCGTCGTCGCCGGTCGCGGTGTAATCGGGCATCCGCGAAGCCGGGCCTTCGGCCCGTGCGCGGTTGACGAGCCCCTGCACTCGTCAGCCACGCACGGGCGCTACTTGGCCCATTCCAGCAGGTCGTCGGCGGACCACGTGTTCACGACGCGGTCGGCCTCGACACCGCACCGCATCGCCCGCTCGCATCCGTACCCCTGCCAGGCAAGTTGCCCGGGTGCATGCGCGTCGGTGTCGATCGAGAACAGGCACCCCAGGTCCATGGCCAGATCGATGAGACGGCTCGGGGGGTCGCGGCGTTCGGGACGGCTGTTGATCTCGACGGCGGTGCCGTTGTCGCGGCACGCGGTGAACACCTGCTCCGCGTCGAACGTCGACTCCGGCCTGGTCCCGCGCCCGCCTTCGACGAGACGGCCGGTGCAGTGTCCCAGCACGTCCACCAGCGGATTCTCCACCGCCCGGACCATGCGGCGGGTCATCGCCCCGCGCTCCGCCCGCAACTTGGAGTGCACACTGGCGACGACGATGTCGAGTTCGTCGAGCAGATCCGGATCCTGGTCGAGTGAACCGTCGTCGAGGATGTCGACCTCGATGCCGGTGAGGATGCGGAACGGTGCCAGTTCCTCGTTCAGCTCGGCGATCACCTCCAGCTGAGAACGCAGCCGCTCCGCCGACAGCCCGTTCGCGACCGTCAGGCGTGGGGAATGGTCTGTGAGAGCGCAGTATTCGTGACCCAGCGCGGCTGCGCTGCGCATCATTTCGTCGATGGGGCTGCCGCCGTCCGACCAGTCGGAGTGAGTGTGCAGGTCGCCTTTCAGTGCCTCCCGCAGCGCACCGCCGCCGATCGGCTCCGCGTTCTCCCGTAGTTCCGCGAGATAGACGGGCACCCCGTCGAGCGACTCCCGGATCACGGTCGCCGTCTTGGGTCCGATGCCCGGCAGATCCTTCCAGCTGTCGGTGCGCCGGCGGACGTCCCGCTGCTCCTCGGACAGTTCGGCCACCACGTCGGCGGCACGCCGGTACGCCTTCACGCGGTGCGTCTCCGCACGCGACCGTTCGAGCCAGAACGCTGTCTCTCGCAGGGCCTGCACCGGGTCCATCGGGCTGTCGGCGTCCATGCCTCCAGTGTTGCGCCCACCCCGACGTCACCGCAACGCTTCGCGCGCCCCGTCCCGGACTGCGGTGGTGAGCGCCGCGAGGATCGGCGAATCCAGCTTCCATCGCTGCCAGTACAGCGGGACGTCGACCGGGCGGGACGGGTCGAGTTCGACGAGCCCGTGGTCGTCGCCGGTGTGTAATTCCGGCAGCAGTCCCCAGCCCAGTCCGTGGCGGACGGCGTCGGAGAACGCCGAAGAGCCGGGAACGAAGTGCCGCGGCGGCTGGAGCCTGCGCCGCGTGAATCCGCGCAGGAACCGGGCCTGCAGTTCGTCCTTGCGGTCGAAGTCGAGCATCGGCGCCACCGCGAGGGCGTCCGCCGTCGGGCCGTCGGGGAGCCAGCGGTCGGCGTAGTCGCGGCTGCAGAGCGCGCGGTACCGCATCGACCCCAGCTTCTCGACGGTGCAGCCCTGCACCGCCTCCGGGACGGACGTCACCGCGGCCATCACCGTGCCCTCCTTCAGCAGGGTGGTCGAGTGGAATTCGTCTTCCCGATGCAGATCGAACAGCGCCCGATGCTCCGGCGCCAGGCGGGCGAGGGCCGGAATCATCCACGTGGACAGCGAATCCGCGTTGACGACCAGCGACAGCGTGCTCGTCGTCGCCTCCTCGGGATTGAGGGACGACATGGCCTCGCGCTCGAGGTGGGCCATCTGGCGGGCGAGCGTGAGCACGACGTGCCCGGACTCGGTGGCCCGGACCGGCTTGGCCCGCTGCACCAGCACGCGTCCGACCTGCTGCTCGAGTGCCTTGATCCGCTGGCTCACCGCGGACGGCGTGATGTGCAGGACCCGGGCCGCGGCGTCGAAGGTGCCTTCGTCGATCACGGCCGCGAACGTGCGGAGAGAAGCGCGGTCCAGATCCATATGAAGCAATGCTAATGGCAATGAAGGATAATTAGCTGGATTGATGGTCGCGGGCTTCGTAGCGTGGTCCTCATGCACCTCACCCCTGCCTTGCTCACGGCGGCCGCCGGCTTCGGTACCGGCCTGTCGCTGATCGTCGCGATCGGCGCGCAGAACGCGTTCGTCCTGCGACAGGGGATCGCACGCAGGCACGTCCTGCCGGTGGTCGTGCTGTGCGCGGTGTCGGACGCCGTGCTCATTGCCGTCGGGATCAGCGGGATCGGCGCCGTACTCGCGCACGCTCCGGCCGCCATCACCGTGATCCGCTGGGCGGGCGCGGCATTCCTCGTCTCCTACGCGGTGCTCGCCGCTCGCCGCGCCCTCCGCCCCGGAACGCTCGATGCGACGCAGGAAATAGGATCGGCGACCCTCGCGACGTCGATCCTCACCTGCCTCGCACTCACGTGGCTCAACCCGCACGTGTACCTCGACACGGTGCTGATGCTCGGCTCGGTGGCCAACAACCAGGGCGATTCGGGCCGGTGGCTGTTCGGTCTCGGTGCCGCCACCTCGAGCGTCGTCTGGTTCCTCGCGCTCGGCTACGGCGCCCAGTTCCTGCACCGGGTGTTCGCCCGCCCCGGCGCGTGGCGCGTGCTCGACGCCGGGATCTCCGCATTGATGCTCACCCTCGGCATCACCCTCGTCACGAGTTAGGCGTGTCTCCCAATTCCTCTCGGATGCACCTGGCTCGGATGCACCTGGCGAAACAATCGTCGTCCGGCAAGGCGGAGGAGAAGCCGATACCGCTGTCGTATCGGCGCCGACGACAACGCAGCAGGCCGGCGATTGGGCGTCAGGAGCGCCGAACCGGGAATTGGGAGACACGCCCTCAGTCAACATTTGATTGACAAGATGACTCTTGTCAACGAATACTTGACACATGCCGGACGCCGCGCTCACCCAACTGCTGTCGGACGCGATCGCCAAGGCGGACCCCGAGATCGACCCGAGGCTGGACCACGACCCCGCCGCCTACCTGGCCCTCGTCCGGCTCACCTCGCAGGCACGGGAGTCGGTCGACGAACTGCTGGTCTCCGCGATCGCCGCCGCACGCTCCGCCGGCCACAGCTGGGACACGGTCGGCGCCGCACTCGGCATGTCGCGGCAGGCGGCGCAACAACGCTTCGGCAAACGGATCGGCGACGCCCCCGACACGGACCCGGACGGCCGGACCCGCCGGCTCACCCCGCTCACCGCGTTCAACGAGATGCGCATCCTCAACCACGCCGGTTCGTACGGCTGGCACTCCGTCGGGTTCGGCACCCTGTTCCACACCGTCCGCAAGTCCGAGGAGCAGTGGGAACACACCCGCGTGTCGGCGCTGGCGAGCCGCCAGAAGCTCGAGTCCGACGGCTGGCAGAAGGTCGGGACATTGTGGTTCCCCTGGGCGTACTTCAAGCGCCCGTTGGGCATTCCCGCCCTCCCGGAACCGGTGAGCGGCGACTACCTGATGGAACCGTGATGGACGCCGTCGCGCGATTCGCGGCCGCCCGCATCGCGCGGCTCGCCACGGTCGGGGCCGACGGGGTGCCGCATCTCGTCCCGCTCGTCTTCGCACTCGACTCCGACACGATCTACTCCTGCGTCGACCACAAACCGAAGCGCACCAAGGCCTTACGACGTCTCACGAACATCGCGGCCAACCCCGCGGTCACCCTGCTCGTGGACCACTACGACGAGAACTGGGACCACCTGTGGTGGGTGCGGGTCGACGGCCGGGCCGAGGTGCTCACCCCCGACTCCCCGGCGGGCGGCGCCGCGATCGACGTCCTCGCCGCGAAGTACCCGCAGTACGTCGACCGCCGCCCCGACGGGCCGGTGATCGCGATCCGCGACCTGACGTGGCACCACTGGTCCGCGCTGTGAGTACTTGTCAACCGCCCGACGTTGACAAGTACTCACGGGCGTTAGCCTCGACAGCATGCCCACAGCCCTGATCACCGGCGCGAGCCGTGGCCTCGGAGCCGCCATCGCCCGCGAACTCGCCCCGACCCACGACCTCCTGCTCGGCGCCCGTGCGGCCGGGTCGCTGACCGACATCCTCGACGAACTGCCGGAGGCGACGCCCTGGCCGGTCGAGCTGACGGACTACGACGCGCTGGCGGCGGCGTGCGCCCCGATCGAGCGACTCGACGTGCTCGTCCACAACGCCGGCGTCGCCGATCTCGCGACCGTCGCGGAGTCGGCCGTCGAACAGTGGCGGCACACGCTCGAGGCGAACGTCGTCGCGGTGGCCGAACTGACACGGCTGCTGCTGCCCGCTCTCCGCGCCGCGGGTGGGCACGTCGTCCTGATCAACTCGGGTGCCGGGCTCCGCGCGAACGCCGGATGGGCGTCGTATGCGGCGAGCAAATTCGCCCTGCGGGCGTTCGGTGACGCGCTGCGTCTCGAGGAGCCGTTACTGCGCGTAACGTCAATTCACCCCGGTCGGATCGACACCGATATGCAGCGCGCCATCGTGGCCGGCGAGGGCGACGAGTACCTGCCGGAGAAGTATCTGAAGCCGTCGACCGTCGCAAAAGCCGTGCGCAACGCGGTGGAGACACCGAGTGATGCGCACCCCACAGAAATCGTGCTGAGGGTCCGCTGACAACGAAGAAACCTGCGTGAGATAGATCACAGATTGATCTCACAGAAAGGCTTTAAGCTGCTCACAATCAGTCGCCCTACAGTTCTTCTCATCAGCAGAGGTCGCAAACGTGAGTCAGATTCAACGAGCTGACTCCCAGGAGGTATCCCCACGATGAACACCGACCAGCGTATGTACAGCGACACCGTCGTCGCCGTCGACGGCGACGTCTTCGCGACGATGTTCACCCTCGATCTCGGCGACGGCGAGGTCGATCGCGAAGCAGTCGAGCGGATTCACGGCGGCGACTTCGACGAGTGGATCGAGGCGGCAGCGCGGTCCGGTCTGTTCACTCCGCAGGCGGTCGCGGGCCTCGTTCAGACGTGGCAGGACAACCCGAAGTCCTTGTTCGACGCCCTGCTCGTCGATGCCGACGAGATGACCCACAAGCGCTACGCGATCATCTGGGACGCGCTCGACGAGGCCGACACGTTCGAGAACGTCGAGTACGCCTGACGCTCAGAACGGCCACGCGGGCACGGGCGGCAAGCCCTCCCGCGTGGGGCGCCCGATAACCCACGCCAGCAGGTCGGTGCGCGGAAGTTCCGGCACCGCGACGTCCGGATGCCTGGCCGCCAGCTCGGGCAGCTCCGCTTCCAGCGTGTGCTCCACGAAGGCCGCCGGCCAGTCGGCCGCCGAGTAGTCGAGCCCCAGGTCGACGTGGTGGATCTCGAGCTCACGCCACCGCAGCACCGGCACCTGCCGCGCAGGCACCCGCTGACGCCAGTTCACCGGCGTCTCGTACAGATCTTCGGTGATCCGCCGCAGCGACTCGAGCACCCGCCGTCCCGCGAAGCGGAAATCGGCCGCCAGTAGTTCGGCCGGACGCCCGGCCCCCTCCTCGATCGCCGCGGCCCGCGCGGCCGGGCCGCCCGGGTACATTTCGGGCGCGGCCTCGCCGGTGATCACCCCGACCGCGAACCGGTTGAGCGCGTCCGCATTCCTCGCGAGGTGCGTGACGACGTGCCCCCGGCTCCACCCCGGCAGCAACGACGGCTCCCGCGCCTGGTCGTCGGTCAATCCCTCCAGCGTCGCCTCCACCGTCCGGTGCGATTCGGCAACCGTGTCGAGCAGTTCGGCATACGACAGTGCGGCACTCGGCGACGTCATGCTGACGATGCTAGGCGATGCCACCCACAGCCCACCCACGACACAATCCTCGGGTTTCCAGTGACGGAACGGGGACGATCGATGCCGCATCGAAGGCTCTGGCGCGCAAGCGGTCCGGGGAGTGGGTGTTCACCGCGCACCTCGAGATCACCGGTCACCTGCCCGAGCCGAGTCGCCGTCGTCGCCGCCTGTACCGCCCGCGACGAACGTGAGCAGCAGCTCGTTCACCTCGTCCGGTCTTTCCTGCTGGACGAAGTGCCCGGCGCCCTCGACGAGATGGAGTCCGCGCAAGTCGGGGACGGTGTCGCGCATCCGGTCGAGGGCCTGCGCACCACTCATCGTGAGGACGGGATCGTGCGCACCGGCCACGAACAGCGTCGGCACCTCGATTTCGGCTCCGGCGAGATTCCCGGAGCGTTCCCAGTTGGCGTCGTACGCCCGGTACCAGTTCAGTCCGCCGGTGAATCCCGTCCGGGTGAAGACCTCCACATAGTGGTCGAACTCGTCCTCCGTCAGCCACGACCACGGCAGGGGTGGGGCTTCGGGCAGCACGTCCAGGTAGCCGTTGCCCTCCGAGGGGTGCTGCCAGATGTCCAGATAGCGGTAGGCGCCCGACAACGCATAGAACAGCCGCTGCAGGAATCCGCGGGGATCGGCGTCGAGTTCGCGGTCGGCGACACCGGGTTCCTGGAAGTAGTGGATGTGCAGGAAGTGCTTGCGCGCCATCGACGCATACAGCTCCGACGGTCGCAGCGGGAACCGGTCGGGCGCGTAGGGGACCGCCATTAGCACCAGCCCGGACACGCGTGTGCGGTGACGCAGTGCGGCGGTCCAGGCGACCGGCGCGCCGAAGTCGTGGCCGACGAACACGGCACGCTCGTGACCGAGCGTGTCGAGCAGGCCGATCAGCGCGTCCGACACCCGCTCGTTCGTGTAATCGTCGATGTCGCGGGGCACGTCGGTGCCGCCGTAGCCGGGCATGTCCGGGGCGATCGCCCGGTACCCGGAAGCCGCGAGAGCCCGCATCTGATGGCGATAGCTGTAGCCGAGCCCCGGGAATCCGTGGCACAGGACTACGGGCGGACCGTCACCGAGTTCGGAAATCTGCCAACGGAATCCGTCGACCGTGACCACCCGCTCCGTCGACGACGCCATGCTCCGCATCCCTCCACCGGCTGGAACGTGTTTCAGCACTGTAGCGTAACGACGACGCCATTAGAATGCACCTGACTCGCAGTGGCGACCGTCGACCGGCGGGGAAGTGGAGTGATGCGCAATGGTGGAGGCACGCTCCCGCCATGAGTTCGTCGCACTCCAGCTCCGGCAGCGCATCATGCAGCGGCAATACGCGGTGGGTGAGTCGCTGCCCAGCGAAAGCATGCTGTGCGCGGAGTTCGAGGTCTCGCGCGGTCCCGTGCGCCAGGCCCTGGCGACGTTGAAGAACGAGGGGCTCATCCAGCTGTCCCAAGGCAAACCGGCCGTGGTGCGCAGTCACGACATCACGCAAACCCTGGACACGTTCACCCCTTTCTCGCAGTGGGCGCGTCGAACCGGCCGCGTCGCGGGGAGCCGCACGCTCGAGATCTCACGTCGCCGGGTGTCCGAACCTGCCGCCAGCGCATTGGGATCGGCTCCGGACGACTTCGTCGTCGAGGTGCTCCGCGTCCGGCTGCTGGACGGCGAACCGACGATGATCGAGCGGAGCACGTTCACCGACCGCGTCGGCTCCCTGCTGTTCGACTTCGACATCGACACCGGATCGATCACCGATTACCTCACCTCCCGCGGCGTCCGCTTCGAATCCATGGAGCACGTGCTCGACGCCGTCGCCGCAACTGGGGTCGACGCCGAGAATCTCCGCATCGACCCCGGCAGCCCGTTGCTTCGGGAACGTCGGACGTCGCGGGATCAGAACGGCGACACGTTCGAGTACGCGGACGATCGGTACCGCCCCGACCTCGTCGCCTTCAGCATCGTGAACGCCCGCACCATCGACCCCCGTCTTCCGTCGGACGACGGCAACGGAGCCTGATCGGAAAATCAGGTGTTGCGCAGTTCGGCGAGCAGACCGGGCAGATCTGCGACGCTGTCGAGAACGTGGGTGGCCCCGGCCTCGGACAGCTGGGTGGCGTCGTGGGCGCCGGTGAGCACGCCCACGGAGGCGAGTGCTCCGGCGCGGAGGCCGGTGGTGACGTCCGACGTGGTGTCGCCGAGCACCACCATGGACTGCACGGACGGGGCGCCGGTGCGCATCAACGCGGTCAGCGCCAGGTCCGGGAAGGGGCGGCCGCGGACACCGTCTCCGGGGCACAACACGACGTCGGCGACGTCCTGCCAGCCGAGCGCGCGGATGATCGACATCTGCGTCTCGTGCGCGAACCCGGTGGTGAGCGCCGTCTTGATGCCCTGCTCCCGCAGGGAGCCGAAGAGTTCCTCGGCGCCGGGGATCGCGCTGCACCGACCGTCGTCGACGAGTTGCGAGTAGCAGCGTTCGAATTCCTTGTTCGCGGCCTGCGCCTGCTCCTCGTTACCGCCGCTGAGATGGCGGAAGACGACGATCTTGGACTGGCCCATGGTGTCGGAGACGTAGTCGAGCATCTGCCGGCGGTCCTCGTCGGTCTTCGACAGTCCGGCATGCTCGTCCGCGGCGAGGAAGGACTGCTGTACCAGCCCGCTGTCCTCCACGGTGGTGCCTGCCATGTCGAAGACGACGAGGCTGATGTCCCGGTGATGTGTTCCCATTGCCTGGTTCCTCTCGGTGTTCGGTGAATGTGATTGTGCTGCTATGCCATTACGGGCAGGATGTCGCTGCCGAAGACGTGGTCGATGCGGTCCTTCGCCAGACCCATGCTGGTGGTCATGCCGATTCCGGTGGTCACGGTGACGATGTGCACGCCATCGATCGGCTCCTCGATCAGGAACTCGGAATCGGGTGCCGAGCTGTACACGCCCTGCCAGCGTTCGGTGACGGTGACGTCCGAGACGCCGAAGAGGGCGGCGGC
This sequence comes from Rhodococcus jostii RHA1, assembly GCF_000014565.1. Classification (NCBI taxonomy): domain Bacteria; kingdom Bacillati; phylum Actinomycetota; class Actinomycetes; order Mycobacteriales; family Nocardiaceae; genus Rhodococcus; species Rhodococcus jostii. The sequence continues at coordinate 3,810,891 of NC_008268.1, forward strand.
CTCACGGATCAGCACCTCGAACCCCTTCTCCGACTGGAACGGCTCCGCCGAGATCTCACGGATGTGGGTGTCGCCCAGCAGGATCGACCCGTCGGGCTGCGGTGTGTACATCTGGTGGAGGTCGAGATCGACGTAGTCCGGGTACTCGTCACGCAGCCTTGCCGCGACCGCCGCCGTCGCAGGAAGATTCTCGAAACCGCTGTACCGCACGAGCGACCAGCCCGTGAACAACGGCGCGGACAACGGCGCGGACAACGGAATCCTCGCGCGCATCATGTGGAGCCGGCACCGCAGGAGCCCGCCGCGCTCGGCCGGCTCCGGGAACAGGCGGTCGATGTCGTAGTTGACGGTGACGAACACCGTCGCCGCGTGCAGATCGCCCCGCGAGGTATGAACGACTCCGGTGTCGAATCCGGTTGCGGCGGTCCGCCAGAAGAAGTCGACGCCCGACGCTCCGAGCCACCGCGCAATGGCGGGGGCCGCTTCCCGCGGGTTCACCTGGAGGTCGTCGGCCATGTACATGCCCCCGACGACGCGGTCGCCGACGATGGGTAACGCGCCGAGGATCCGGTCTCGGGACAGCAGTTCCACTTCGGCCGGTTCGCGTACTTCGGCGAACTCGGTGATGACGGCCAGCTCGTCGTCATGTCGTGCCACGCAGTATGTTCCGGATTCGGCGGACCAGAACCCGGCCTTGCGTGCCAGGTCGAGCCAGTGCTCCCGGCCCGCTCGGGCGTAGTCGCGGGCGACGCCCGACTGGGCGGTGATGCAGGCGTGGCCGAAGTTCTGGACGGACGCGCCCGCAACTCGGTCGGCGTGGTCGATCACCGCCACGGACAGGCCTCGATTGCGCGCGTGATACGCGTGCGCGAGGCCGACGATTCCGGCACCGACGACCACCACGTCGTAGCGTCGTTGAGTTGTCATGCGACTCACTGTGGACCCACCCGGGACAACATATCAATACAAGTGCAAGGAGTTTGCCACAGGTATAGATAAGTTTCCTTCCGTTAACTGTCCGTTGTGCGGCCCGGCGGGCGCGTCGGGTGGTCGGGGTCGTGGGTTGCTGGGAAAATTGCCGCCTGAGTCCATCCACCTGCAGAGGGGCTGATCAATGAGTAGTGGTTCCGGCCCGAGAGCCGTTCCCGTCCACGAACCGGCGTCGTCCCACGACCGCTTCGGTCCCCTGATCGAGCGCCGCGACGACGCCGACTTCCCCTTCTACAACGGGACGCCCACCACGCTGTCGGTGCGGCAGTGGGTCCTGGCATGGGCCTCGGTCGCAGTCGGCTTCGCGGCCCTGGTCCTCATCCCGTATCCCGACAACGTCGTTGCGCTGCTTCCGCGCATCCTGTTCGTCGTCATCCCGCTCGTCGTGCTGGCGATGGTGACGCGCGAGCACTGGACAGCGTTGTTCCGGAAGGTGCACGGCCGGGACGTCCTCACGATGATCGGCTTCGCCGTGCTCAACCTCGTTGTCACGTCCGTGCTGGCGTTGATCGTGCGGGCCCTGTTCGGGGTGGCGTCCAACGAGGCCATCGACGGTGCAGGCGAGGGCGGTGCGCTCGACACGGCCGCGTTCTACGTGGGAACCGGGATCCAGTTGGTCGGCGAAGAAGTCTTCACCATGGTCCCGTTTCTCGCGCTGATGTATTACCTGTTCGCCAAGGCAAAACTGTCCCGCAAGACCGCGATCATCCTGGCCTGGCTGCTCAGTGCGGTGTGGTTCGGCGCCGCCCACCTGCAAACCTACGACTGGAACTTCGCGCAGGCCTTCATCGTGATCGGCGGGGCCCGACTGGTGCTCACCCTCGCCTACATCCGGACCAAGAACCTGTGGGTCTCGACGGGCGCGCACATCATCAACGACTGGACCCTCTTCACCCAGGCGATCGTGATCAACGCCGCGCTCGTCACCCGGTAGCCGAGTCTCCGCGGCCGACCCTCAGTTGGGAATGGGGATGACGATGGGTGGCAGACCCGGAATCTGCACCTGAATCTGCTGTGGCGGTACGGGCGCCGGCGCGGCGGGAGGCGGGTAGTTCACCTGCGGCTCGGGCGCGGGCGGCGGCGGTGGAGGCGGAGCGGGTGCCGGCGGCGGGGGCGGAGGCAGAGGTTCCGGGGAGGGAGCCGGCGCGGGACGGGGAGCCGCCTGCTGCACCACCGCGGGCGGCGAATCCACCACCGGCGCCTGGGCTTCCACGGGCGCCACCGGATTCGGGCGCTCCACAGGCTGCTGCGGGCCGGAACCGATCGGCACCGGCGACAGTCCACCGGTCATCAGATCCACCACGGTCACTTCGGTCATCGCCAGGTTGGAGGGCTGCACGACGTACAACCTGTCCTGTTGGAAACCCGGCCACGGATCGCCCTGCACGTCCGCGTTCTCGTTCACCACCGGGGACAGCAGTGGGCTTCCGCGCACACATCGGACGCGGGGAACGCCGTGGTCGTCGATCAACACGATGGTCCCCGCCTCGAGAACGGACTGGAATGCGCTCGCATGCCCGTCGTCGAAGCCGTGATTGGTGACGCGGGTGTCCGCACGGAGCAGCACCGGTGTCAGGGTGCGGACGTAATTCCGCACGTCGTCGACCTGGAACACGCTCGACCAGGCTTGTAGCCTCGCCGGATCCTGCTCGAGGTCGTCGACGAGACGCTGCCGGTCGCAGAGCACCCGGTCGGGGCTTCCGCCGTAGAGACCGGCACGGTCGCCGATCACCCGGATCCCGGCCGCGCGGGATTCGCTCGGCAGGTCGGTGCCGGGCGGACCGAACGGGACCGTCGTCGGCGTCTGCGGTGGAAGCAGCACTTCCGTCCACGGAAGCTGCCCGCTGTCGGTGGCGCGGTCCAGGTCGATCGGATCGGGGTGGCCCCCGGAACCCGAGGAGCACGCCACGAGCACCGTGGCGGTCAGGGCCCCGGCGACCGCCAGCCAGCTACGCGGTGCGCGCCCGGGGCGCGTACCGGCTCGAACGACTGCTCTGCGTCGGGCACGCCGTGCGGCCTGCCCGGCGACGTCGGTGGCCACCACGCCATGGTAAGCACAGTCGCTGATCAGCCGGGCCGAATTGCGGTGTGGTTGCCGGGCCCGGCCGTCGGTCAGCTCGTGATCATGTCTTCCTGCGACCAGAAGGCGCGCATGGAGGTGATCTTGCCGTCGTCGTCGAACGTCATGACGTCGATCGGCGCGATCTCGAGCTTCTGCTCACCCAGGTCGGTGACGAGGGAGAAGTGAAACGCGGCCGAGTTTCCGGCGATCTTCAGCGTCAGGAGCTCGCCGGTCTGCTTCAGCGGTTCGATCACCCCGTAGAACTCCCGCAGCGATTCCACCGTGGTCCGCGGCTCGGTACCCACCGGATCCTCGACGGTGGCGCCCTCGGCGTACAGCGCGACGACGTCGTCGGTGGTCCCGGTGGCCACCGCCTCGATGTACCTCTCGACGGTCTTGCGGATGTCTTCTGCGGACGGTGCCATGATGCGAACTCCTCAGTCGAATAGAACGTGTTCTAGTGGTGAGAGTAACGCAGCACCGGCCCGGTCGGGAGCCCCTTCTCCCAGGCAGCGGGACATGTTCGCACCGGGCCCGCCCCTGCCGACATCGGAAGCCGGCAGGGGCGGGAGGTAACGATCCTCAGGTTCGCGGCGCGGACGCCTCCTCCAACTTCTCCACCCGGGGAGCGCTCGTCCCCATTACCGGGGCAGCGGTTACGGAGGACACCTCTTCCAGCGACTTCCCCTTCGTCTCCGGCGACATGAAGAAGCAGATCACGAACGCGACCGCCGTCAGCACCGCACCGAAGAGCATCGTGGTGCCGGTTCCCAGCGCCGAGATGCTCAGCGGCAGCAGGTACGTGCCCGTCGCGGCGCCGAACCGGCTCACCGCGGTGGCGATTCCCACCGCGGTCGCCCGGAACTCGGTGGGGAAGAGTTCGTTGGGGTAGATCCACACCAGGATGCTCGGACCGCCGGAGATGAACGCGTACGCGCAGAAGGCGGCGACGATGAACCAGAGGGGACCGTCCGCCCACAACCACAGCCCTGCCAGCGGAATCACCATCAGGGCCAACGGGACCACGGCGATCGGACGCCGGCCCCACTTCTCGACCAGGAACAGTGCGGGGATGGATCCGGCGACGATGAGCCCGATGATGACGGTTTCGACGATGAGCCCCGCGGAACCGTCACCGGAGATCGAGAAGCCTGACAGGATCGTGGGCAGGAATGTCAGCAACGCGTAGAGCGGGGTGACGACCGCCAGATACAAAGCGCTGCACATGATCAGCCGGGCCAGGTACTGGCCGCGGAAGTAGATCCGGATGTCGGCCTTCGGCTTGTCCGCCGTGTCCTCGACGGTGACCTTGCTCAGGTCGAGTTTCTCCCCGTAGATCTTCTCGACCACGGCCTCGGCGTCGGCCACCCGGCCGTTCTTCAGGAGCCAGCGCGGCGACTCCGGGATTCCGCGGCGCACCAGGATCACGATCAGACCCAGCACCGCACTGGACGCGAGGAGCAGGCGCCAATGGTCGTTGCCACCGGAGATGCCGACGACGAGCGCACCGACCACGTACGCGGCAACCGCGCCCGCCGACCACGCGACGGCCGACATCCCGACCATGGCGCCGCGCTTCTTGGTGGGAGTGAACTCGGTGAGCAGCGAGGTGGCGATGGGGTAGTCGGCACCGATGGCCGCACCGATGACGAAGCGCAGAACGATAAGCTGCCACGGCAATTGGACGAACACCGACAATGCGCACGCGACGACCAGTACCACCAGGTCGAGGGCGTACATCTTCTCCCGGCCGATCCGGTCGGTGAGGAAGCCGAACACTGTGGCGCCGAAGAAGATTCCGATCAGCGAGGCGGCACCGATCAACCCTGCCTCGGCTGTCGTCGGGTGAAGTTGCTCGGTCACCCCGAGCAGGGCCACGCCGATGATGCTCATGACGTACCCGTCCAGGAATGGTCCGCCACAGCACGCGATCAGGAGCTTGGTGTGAAACCCGCGTTTGGCGGGTCTGTCCATCACGTCGAAGGAACTCATGTCGTCTCCACTACGTAGATTGGTGCCGTCACCCTGGGGGTGGCGGTCGAGTCGGCCGCACTCGGCCGGTACCGCTAAGAGGTTGTCTTGTTCAGCGCCGAGTAGGCGAGCTGCTCGAGCAGCAGCGAGGCATGGTGCGGGGAGTCGGCGCTGACGTCCAGCACCTGCTTGGTGATGCTCAGCGCCAGCGGCGAATACGCCGCGAGTTCGTGCGCGATGCTCAGCGCCTGCTTCACGTGCTCCGCGGGAGGGGCGATCTCACTGACGACGCCCCAGCGTTCGGCCTCGGTGTGATCGAAGCGCCGTCCGCGCAGGACGAGGTCGCGGGCACGGCCCGCCCCGACGACGCGGGTGATGCGGGTGACCCCACCGGAACTGGGGAGGATTCCGATTCCGATCTCCGGGAATCCGAAGACCGCGGCCGGATCGGCGACGCGGATGTCGGTGGCGAGAGCCAGTTCGAGCCCGCCGCCGAGGCAGTAGCCGGTGATCGCGGACACGGTGGGTTGCGGGAGAGCCGCGAGCGCCTCGTACACCGACCCGGAGGTCCGGTAGTACTCGGCGATCGCCTCCGGCGTCATCTCCCGCAGTTCGGTGACGTCCGCGCCGGCCGAGAACACCGAGTCGCCCCCGGTGAGAACCACCGCACGGCTGGATTTCACCTCGGGTGACCCCAGTGCGCCGAGCAGTTCGGCTTCCATGTGCGTGGACAGCGCGTTCCGCTTCCGTTCGCGCCTCAGGGTGACGACGGCGACGTCGCCGTCGCGGCGCACATCGACGGTCCCGGGGTTCTCGGTCGACATCGTGCTACTTCTCCCCGGCCTCGTAGCGGAACGACAGCAGGTTGTCGAGACCCCGCTTGTTGGCCTCGTTCGCGATGACCAGGCGCTGGATCTCCGACGTGCCCTCCCAGATGCGGTCGACGCGCAGTTCGCGCCACAGCCGCTCGACGGGGTAGTCGCGGATGTAGCCGCGCCCACCGAAGATCTGGACGGCCCGGTCGGCCACCCGGTTCGACGCCTCCGAGGCGGCCAATTTCACAGTCGCGGCCTTGGCGTGCAGCGTCTTTCGCAGATCGGCGTCGTGGGGGTCGGCCTGGTCGAATTCCCACGCCACCTGGTGGGTGAGTGCCCGGTTGGTGGTGATGTCCACGACGGAGTCGGCGATCATGCCCTGGATCAGCTGACGATTGATCAGCGGCTCGCCGCCCTGCACCCGCTCCCGCGCCCAGTCGACGGCCAGGGTCAGCGCCCGCTCGGCGGCACCGATCGTGCGTGCGCCGATCATCAGCCGCTCCTCCGTGAACCAGTCGCGGGTGAGGTCGTGACCCTGCCCGATGCCACCGAGCACGGCGTCCTCTCCGACGCGCACATTCTCGAACGTGAACTCGGGGTGCTCGTAGACGAAGGTGTGCGTGTAGCGGGGGATGTGCTTGATCTTCACACCCGGGGTGTCGACGTCGATCAGGAAAATCGTTGCGGCGTGCTCGGGTTCGACGTTGGCCAGCACGATGAGGTAATCGGCGACGTCACCGACCGTGACGAACCACTTCTCGCCGTTGATGATGTACCCGCCGTTGCCGTCGGGGGTCGCGGTGGTACTCGCCGCGGAGAAGTCCGAGCCCGCGTTGGCCTCGGAGATCGCGACGGCGTCGCGGCGGTCACCGCGGGCACCGGGAATCAGGTAGCGCTCCCGCTGTTCGGGGGTCGCATGGGTCAGCGGGTTCGCGGGCCGCCACACCGTGTCCCACAGCGCGTTGGTGAGCTTACCGAGTTCGTCCTGCACGACGGCCTGCTCGAGCACCGTCAGTCCGGCACCGCCGTATTCGACGGGGGTGTTGATCGCCTGCAGTCCCGATGCGAGGACGGCCGCCTTGATGGTGGCGTGGGATTCGTCGGAAATTCCGTTGTTTCTTTCGCACTCGTCCTCGAACTGCATGATCGTGTCGGTCAGGGCGCGTGCGCGCTCCTTGAGGTCGGCGAGGCGGGGGCTGTATGCGAATTCCATGGTGAATGAACTTCCTTGTGTCAGTTGGTGTTCGATGAGCTGAGGACGATGCGTGCGTCGAGTCCGAGGGCGTGCTTCGGAGTGACGAATAGTGGGTTGATCTCGAGTTCCGCGATCTCGGGGTGTGCGGTGGCCACGGTCGTGACGGCGGCGATGGCATCCGCGGCCGCGTCGACGTTGATCGGGGGCCTGCCGCGAACCCCTCGGAGCAGAGCGGACGCCCGCAGGTTGTCGAGCAGGCCGCGGGCGGTCTCCGCATCGACCGGCGCCAGCGCGAAGGCGACGTCCGCGAGGACCTCGGTGAAGATACCGCCGAGACCCACCATCGCCACGGGACCGAACCGCGGGTCGGTCTGGACTCCCACGATGAGTTCGACTCCCTCACTGAGGTCCGCCATCCCCTCCACGCAGTAGGCGGGCGCACCGAGCGAGTCGTCCATCCGCGTGAACGCGTCGGTGAGTTGCTGCGCGGTTCCCAATCCGAGCGCCACCCCGCCGGAGTCGGACTTGTGCAGCAACCCCATCGCCTTCAGGACCACGGGGTACCCCACGGTGTCGGCCGCTGCCACCGCCTCGGCGCAGGTCCGCACCAGTTGCGCGTCCGGGAACTCGACGCCCGCAGTGCGGAAGAGTTCGCGGGCGTCCCAGTACGCGTCGCTGGTGACCGGCTCGGCCGGCTCGCTCGACAGGCTCGCATGATGCTGCGGCGCAGCGGTTTCGGCGATGATCCCGAGCGCACCCGCGGCATCCTCCACCGCCCGGAAGACCGGAACTCCGCTGTCGGCGAGGACCCGGGCCGCGGCGCTGTCGGGATGCATCGTGTGCACGACGACCGGCTTGCCGTGGGTGCGCGCCGTCTCGGCCATCGCACGGGCGGTGTCGACCTCCGCTCGCGCGAGGTTCTCGCCGTAACTTCCGTAGCCGCCGAAGTATCCGGTGAGCAGGACGGAATCGACGGCCGGACTCTGCAGGATGGTGTCGAGGACCGAGACGAACGAGGTGATGTCCTGTTCCCCGGCTCCGGCGAGGTCGACCGGGTTCGTCACCCCGGCGGACGGCGGCAACAGAGTGCGCAGTGCGCTGCTGATGTCGGCGGTGAACTCCGGCACCGCGAGTCCGGCTGCCTCGACGACGTCGGACGCGACACCCGCGTGCCCGCCGCCGTCCGCGATGACGCCGACCCTGCGTACCTCCGCAGGTCCGTACCCGAGGAGTGTGGCCGCCACGTCCGCGAGCTGCCGTGGACTCGACACCCGGTACACCCCGGCAGCCCGGCAGGCCGCGTCGATGACCGCGCTGTCGGAAGTCAGCGATCCCGTGTGCGACTGCGCCCCGCGGATGGAGGCCGCGCTGCCACCCACCGTCAGCAGCAGAACCGGCTTCCCGGCTCGGGATGCCTGCGCGGCGGCATCGACGAACGCCCGCCCGTCACCGAAGTCCTCGCAGTACACGGCGATGAGATCGGTGTCGTCGTGCTCCACGCAGGAGCGGATGAGGTCGGCGGCGCCGAGGTCTGCCTGGTTCCCGAGCGAGGCGAACCGGGAGAACCCGTGCCCGCGGGCCTCGAGGAACTGGCTGAGTTCGAGTGCCATGTTGCCGCTCTGGGAGAGCAGCGCGACCCGTCCGGCGGGAAGCGCGTTCGAGGCCAGCGTCAGCGCGGTGCTCGAATCCAGCACACCCAGGCAGTTCGGCCCGAGAAGGACGGCTCCGGCCGCCCGCACCCGCTCCACGACCCGATCCTGCACAGCCTTTCCGGCAGCACCGAGTTCGGCGAAACCGGCGGTGACGCCGACGATGGCGGTGGCGCCCGCCGCGAGGGCGTCGTCCACGGCCTCCTCGAAACCCTGTGCCGGAACGGTGATGACAACGAGATCGACTCGTTCGTCGAGTTCCGACAGGCTGCGGAGCGAAGGGTGTCCCAGGATGCGCTCACCGCGCCGGTTGACGAGGTGGACCGACCGGTTGCCCTTCATGCGGAGCGCCTGAACGCTGATCCAGTTGCCGTACTTCGTCTCGTCGTTGCTGGCACCGAGGACGGCGACCGACCGGGGGTCGAACAGTGCCGTGAGGTCACGGTCGGTGATCGTGCTCATCGCGTCTCCTCGACCTTCGGAGCGGGGTGACCCGTACCCCAGGCGTCGGCGCCGCCGTCGATCACCAGCGTGGTGCCGGTGACGTAACTGCCTGCGGGCGACGCGAGGAATGTGACCACTCCGGAGACGTCCTCGGCCGTACCCAGGCGTCCGAGCGGAACCGCGGACGTCCACTGCGCGCGGGCCTCTTCGGTGTAGTTGCCCTCCATGCCCTCCGTCGCGATGGTGCCCGGGGCGATGCAGATCGACCGGATTCCGTACCTGCTCCACTCCAGCGACAGTCCGGACGCGAGGTTCTCGAGGGCGGCGCGGGCCGAGGTGGCATGGACCATCGATGCGATTCCGCGACGCGGGGAGAACGCCATGAAGAAGATGCATCCCGACCGCTGCGGAATCATCGCGCGAACGGCGACCTCCCGGGTGACCGCCCAGGTGGCGTCGACGGCGAGGCGGTGAACGGCGCGCCATCCCTTGCTGGTGATGTCCTCGGCCGGCGCCGCGAACTGGCCGCCGGCGTTGTTGACGAGGATGTCGATCCGGCCGAATGTGTCTAGAGCGCGGTCGACCAGGTCGGTCACCTGCTCTTCCTCGCGAATGTCGGCGGGCACTGCGAGCACCCGGGCGCCCAGCGCCTCGATCTCGGCGGCGGTTTTTTCGAGGGGCTCGGACCGGCGGCCGCTGATGACGACGTCGGCTCCACACCTCGCCATGTCCAGCGCGATCGCGCGTCCGATCCCGGTGCCTCCACCGGTGATCAGTGCCACCCGCCCGCGATGGACGTCGGGGCGCAGCACCTGCCCGGCGCCTCCACCTGGGTTCTCACATTCCATCGAGCGTTCGCCTCTCGTCGCTGCCGTTCCGACCCGGGGGTCTGACTGATGCATCAGTTATACCGTGATGCAGCCCACAGATGTCAAGGGTTTTCCGGAAATTGGGTCGCCGCCCGAATGGTTCTTCTGCTCATTTAGATGGTTTAAGCTGCTGTTATGCAGGGGAGTCCGCGGAGTCGACCACTTTCACGCAGGGGATGCGCTGTCTGACTGATGCGTCAGTTTGAGGCGTATGATTTGATGGATCAGTCAGATGACTAATCGAAGGAGGGACAGTGACCGCTCAAGTCACCGAGGACGCGCGTCGAACGGCGATACTCGATGCCGCGGCTCAGCTGATCGCCGAGCGCGGATACCACTCGGTCCGCATCTCCGACATCGCACAGGTCGTCGGCACCAGCACCGGGGCGGTGCACTACTACTTCCCCGGCAAGAGCGACGTCCTGACGGCTGCCCTCCGCCACGCCATCGACAACGCGTTCGACCGGCAGAGCCGCGAACTCAAGGCGATCGACAACGCCCACGAGCGGCTGCTCCGCCTGATCGACATGCAGTTGCCCCGCGTCGGGCCACTGCGCGACGAGTGGTCCATCTGGCTGCAGTTCTGGGCCGAGGCCACGCTGCGACCCGAACTCCGCCCGTTCCACAACACCTACTACGCGCGCTGGCACGAAACCGTCGTCAAGATCGTCCGTCGCGGACAACGCCAGGAGATCTTCCGCACCGACGTCGACCCGGAGACCATCGCGCAGCGGCTGACCGCGCTCACCGACGGGACCGCCATCCAGGTGCTCACCGGCGCACCGAACATGACCGTCGCCGCCATGAAAGAGGTTCTCGTGCAGTTCGTTCACGACGAACTCGTCGCGCCGCGGACATGGTGACCCGACCACCGCGGACCGCTCGGCGCGTTCGAGTCCATGGGCGATAGCACCACCCGCGGCCGCAGTGCCGTCGCCTGGGGATGTGGTGCGGCCTCCGCGGTCGCCTACGGACTCACGCCGACGTTCGCCGCGATCGGCTACGCCGGTGGAGTGTCGCCGGCCGTCCTCGTCTGCCTCCGCAGCCTCGTCGGTGCCGCACTCCTGCTACTCCTGGCCTGGTCGACCGGACGACTGACGGGCGTGACCTGGAAATCCGCTGTCGGGCTGTGCTTCATCTGCGGCCCGCTGTTCGGCATCCAGCTGCTGTGTTTCTTTGCGGCAGTGCGCGTGACCGGCGCCCAGATCGCGGTCGTGATCGTCCACATCTACCCGCTGTTCGTGATGGCGCTGGTCTGGGTGCTCACCCGGAACAGGATCCACCGCGGTCAGCTGGTGCTGGCCCTCGCGATGTCCGGCGGCATCGCGCTCGTCGCAGGCGCGGGCAGCTCCGCCGTCGCCGTGAACGGGGCGGTACTCGCCCTCCTCAGCGCTGCCGGGTACGCCCTGTATCTGGTGGTCGGGGAACGATGGGTACACCAGGTCAGCCCCGTCGCCGCCGGGGGACTGGCGTCACTCGGCGCCGGAATCGCCACCGGCACCATCGCCGTCGTCGACGGACAGTCCTGGACGTTCGCACCCAGCGGGTGGGGGTCCATCCTGTTCCAGGGGCTCCTGCTGATGCCGATCGGGATCGGCTGCTCCTTCATCGCGGTACGCGCGCTCGGTTCGGCCTCGGTCAGCCTCCTCGGACTGCTCGAACCGGTGGTCGGGGTGCTGGCCGCCCAGATTCTGCTGGGCGAGCAACTGTCGCCGGTGCAGTGGGCGGGGATGGCCGTCGTCCTGATCGCGTCCGCAGCACTGCCGTGGATGCGGGAGAAGCGTCCCCGTCACGTCGATCGGCCGCCGTCCCTCCACGACGCCGAGAGCCGATAGCGACTACTGGTCCGGAGCGAGACCCACAGCCCGCTGCATCGCCTCGAAAGCGTTGTCGGCGTCGGTATTGGGCCCGACGATCAAGATGTCGAGGCGACGTCCGTCGGTACCGAAGACGTACATGATGTCGGGCGGCTGATCCGGATCCGGGCCGGACACCTCGATGCCGTCCCGCCGGTCGATGCCGCGTTGCGAGATGCTCAGCGAGTTCCAGTCGAACGCGACGCGTTCGGTCGTTCCCACTCGATCCGTCAACGCGCTGATCAGGTCGTGCAGTTCGGTGGTCAGATTGGTGGTTCGGGGCCACCACGCCCCGTCGACGCCCTCCGACACCTCGCCGCGAGCGCGCAGAAGCAGTCTCGGGGTCCGGGTGGGTGCGTCGAAAGGCTGCCCACCGTCGGCCGGCCGAGAAAGTCCCAGCCCACGACCGGAGTGCGTGATGTTGTCGTCGTGCGTCATCGTTCACGTCCCTTCGCGCTCGTGGTGCGGTCGAAGCCGTCCCTGATGCCCGACATCAGCAGTTCGTCGGCGGTCAGGGCACTGTTGGGGTTGGCCGCCGTGTGCATCGTCGAGTCGGCATAGCGGGCATCGGCCTCGGGGGGCACCACCAGGAGCGTCAACCTCGTCCGCTTCAGACCGCTCACGTACAGGGTGTTGAGCGGCTGGTACTCGTAGCCGTCGAGATGCACCGACCGCCCCGCGACCGTGACCCGGCGCGGCGCAGGAAGCCAGGCCTTGATGTCGTACACGACCCGATCGACCACACCCACCCGAACCGCCACCAGCGCAACCAGATCCGCAATCTCCACGGTCAGGTCACGGGACCGGGGCCACCAGGCGCCGTCCACCGTGCCGGCACCGGGCGCTTCCGGCTTCAACCGAAGCCGCGGCGACTGCGCCGGGCCGCCACGAGTATGGGCGCCGTGAAGACGACCGGGAAAATTGCGATCCTGTTGTAGCGTCATGACGACGCTCCCGCCTCGGCCGCAATGCGACCGATATCTCTGTCGGCGGCGACGCGATCTCGGGCGTTCGCGTACGAAGTGCCGCCGATACCCTCACCCTACGCGCAGGGGGTACGGCGATCGGCTACGCCGACCACTCGACCAACGGCGGACGCACCGCAGCGCACAGCGGATTTCCCCGGGCGTCGGTGAGCCCGAGTCGCGCCGTGATGCGACCGGCAGCCGACGCCGCGTCCGCAATCGCCGGATCCACCGCGTCCACATCAACTTCGCCCGGCGGAACATGTCGAATCGGCCGTCGGCATCGAGCGTCCCCCACGACAGGTAGACGAACCGCGCGCCCCGGCCGGCCCTGCACGTACGGTCCGGTGAGGTCGAGACCCGTCAGCGTCGGGGTCGCCGTGCAGTCGAGAACCCAGCGCGCCGTGGTCGCGTCTCCCGGCTGCAGACCGAGAAGGTCGGTTGCCTCGATGACGAGTTGCACCCATGTGTCAAACCACCCGTGAGTACTTGTTAACCGCCGGTGGTTAACAAGTACTCACGGGCGCGCACGCCCAGCGCAGAACCGAATACAGCAGTTGCGTTGCGCCGGGCATGAACCCGGATCCGTGGTGGTACACGGGGTCCATCGTGGTGACGAGCAGCCGCCCCGCGGTAGTGGTCTCGTCGACGAACAGGATCGAACCGTCGCGCTCACCGTGCTCGGTGTGGAGGTCGACCAGGCTCACCGCGCCGCTCGGCGGCTCCAGGACGCCGTGGTAGTGCCAGATCACGGAGCGTTCGGAGAAGTAGTCCCACGCCGGGTGGTCGGGGGAACGCAGACGCAGTCGGTGATCCTCGCCGGTGCGCCACCACCAGAACACGGTCGGGCGGCTGTCCTCGCGGACACCGGGAAGCCAGTCCCCGCAGTGGTTCTCGCCGAAGACGACCACCGTGGCACCGCGACCGAGACAGTCGATGATCGCCGCGGTCCACCGTGTCAGCAGGTCCGGGCGCAGGCGGTCGACGACCACCAGGACGTCCACGTCGCAGAGGTCGCCGAGGTCGCCGGTGCGCACGTGCACCGGGCGGATCCGGTACGGCTCCAGGGCGGGGTCGGCGAGAGTGGCCAGCTGGGCGTGGCTGCCACCGTGCAGGAAGGCGACGGTCGCGGCGCGGGTCATCTCACCTCCAGCCATCGGACGATCTGCGGCCGCAGGTCGGCGGTGCCGCGATCGGCACTCGAGAACTGGAGCAGGTCGTTGCCGCCGTGTACCAGCACCCGGCCGGCGCCGAGCGGGTACTCGTAGTCGATCGGGGCGCGGGTGCGACCGATCGTGTGCACCACCCGCGCGCCGTCCGGCAGGTCCAGATAGCAGCCGCGGCCGTAGAACCCCGCGACGCCGATGCGTTCGAGTTCGGCGAACGCCACCGGTCCGCGGCGCCCCGTGTTGTAGAGAAACGCCTTCGGATCGGTCCCGGCCCACACCGGGTGCTCCGTCACACGCGTCAGCGCCAGGTCCGCGGGGCCGCGGTACTCGAGCTTGCGCCACCGGGTCAGTCCGTCCAGGAAGACGCGCTGCACGTGCCCGTTGACGACGACCCGGCCGCCGCGGACCACGAAAGAGTTCAGGAAGTCCCGCTGCTCGACGAGGAATTCCTGATCGACGTCCCACCTGAGGTAGATACCGGTGACGTCCGCGGTGCACGCGGTCGGCAGGTCGTAGACGTCGACTTCACTGAACCCGTCGACCACCGTCTCGTCGCGGGGAGCCATCACGGCTTTGAGAACGGTCATACGACGATCCTGCCGTGAGTACTTATTAACCGCCCGACGTTAACAAGTACTCACGGGCGCGTCAGCGCACTATGTTGACCATCTTGCCGGGAACGACGATCACCTTGCGGGGATCCTGGCCGTCGAGGAGCGCCACGATCTTGTCGTCGGCCAGCGCGATCTTCTCGATCTCCTCGCGCGGGGCGTCTGCCGCGACGGTCACGCGGCTCCGGACCTTGCCGTTGACCTGGATCGGGTACTCGACGGTGTCTTCCACCAGCCACTTCTCCTCGGCCACCGGGAAGGGGCCGTGGGCCAGGGACTTCTCGTGCCCGAGCCGCGACCACAGCTCCTCCGCGAGGTGCGGGGCCAGCGGTGCCAGCATCAGCACCAGCGGCTCCACCACCGAGCGGGGGGCACCGCCGGGGTACGCCTTGGTGAGGTGGTTGGTGTACTCGATCAGCTTGGCCGCCGCCGTGTTGTCGCGCAGGGCCGTGTAGTCCTCGCTCACACCGGCGATCGCCTTGTTCAGCGCGCGCAGCGTGTCCTCCGCCGGGGCGTCGTCGGTGACGCGCAGTGCACCGGACTCCTCGTCGACCACCACCCGCCACGCGCGCTGCAGGAAGCGCTGCGCACCGACGACGTCCTTGGTCGCCCACGGGCGGGACGTGTCCAGCGGGCCCATCGACATCTCGTACACGCGGAGCGTGTCGGCGCCGTACTCCTCGCAGATCTCGTCCGGCGACACGGAGTTCTTGAGGCTCTTGCCCATCTTCCCGTACTCGCGGTTGACCTCGACGCCCTGGTGGAAGAACTTGCCGTCCTTCTCCTCCACCTCGTCGGCGGGCACGTACACGCCGCGCGCATCGGTGTACGCGTACGCCTGGATGTAGCCCTGGTTGTACAGACGGCGGTACGGCTCGCTCGAGCTGACGTAGCCGAGGTCGAACAGCACCTTGTGCCAGAACCGCGAGTACAGCAGGTGCAGCACCGCATGCTCGACGCCGCCGACGTACAGGTCGACGCCGCCGGGATCGTTGGGTCCGTGGATCTCCGGGCGCGGACCCGTCCAGTACCGCTCGTTCTCCTTGTCGCAGAACACGTCCGGGTTGGTGGGGTCGATGTACCGCAGCTGGTACCAGGAGCTGCCGGCCCACTGCGGCATCACGTTGGTGTCGCGGCGGTACGTCTGCAGCCCGTCGCCGAGGTCGAGTTCGACGTTGACCCAGTCGACGGCCTTCGCCAGCGGGGGAGAGGGCTCCGAGGACGCGTCGTCGGGATCGAACGACACGGGTGCGTAGTCCTCGACCTCCGGGAGTTCGACGGGCAGAGACGATTCCGGCAGGGCGTGCGCGTTGCCCTCGGCGTCGTACACGATCGGGAACGGCTCGCCCCAGTACCGCTGGCGTGCGAACAGCCAGTCGCGCAGCTTGTACTGGATGGTGCCCTTGCCGGTGCCGTCCGCTTCCAGACGCTCGGTGATCGCCTTCTTGGCATCGGCGACACTCATGCCGTTCAGGAAATCGGAGTTCACGATGGTGCCGTCGCCGGTGTACGCGTCCTTGGTGAGGTCGCCGCCGGAGATGACCTCGACGATGTCGAGACCGAATTCGGTCGCGAACTCGTAGTCGCGGTGGTCGTGGCCCGGGACCGCCATGATGGCGCCCGTGCCGTAGCCGGTGAGGACGTAGTCGGCGATGAACACCGGCAACTTGTGCCCGTTGACGGGGTTCACCGCGTAGGTGCCGAGGAAGACGCCCGTCTTCTCCTTGTATTCCTGACGCTCGAGATCCGACTTGGCCGCGATCGACTTCCGGTACGCCGCAACCGCTTCGGCGGGAGTTGCGGCACCACCGGTCCAGCGCGAATCCACACCCCGGGGCCACTCGGCCGCAACGATGTCGTCCACCAGTTCGTGCTCCGGCGCCAGCGTCACGTACGTCGCGCCGAACAGCGTGTCCGGACGCGTCGTGAACACCTCGATCTCATGACCGTCCGCCTGGAACTTCACCTGCGCACCGTGCGAGCGCCCGATCCAGTTGCGCTGCATGGTCTTGACCTTCTCGGGCCAGTCCAGGTACTCCAGGTCGTCCACCAGACGGTCCGAGTACGCGGTGATGCGCATCATCCACTGCTGCAGGTGCTTACGGAACACGGGGAAGTTGCCGCGGTCGCTGCGACCGTCGGCGGTCACCTCTTCGTTCGCCAGTACCGTGCCCAGACCGGGGCACCAGTTGACCATCGAATCGGAGTGGTAGACGAGGCGATAGGAGTCGAGGACGGCCTCCTTCTCGGACACGGACAGCGACGCCCATTCCCGTCCGTCCTCCAGCGAGCGCGCACCCGACACGAACTCGGCCTCGAGCTCCGAGATCCGCCGGGCCTTGCCCGCCTCCTTGTCGAACCACGCGTCGTGGATCTGCAGGAAGATCCACTGCGTCCAGTGATAGAAGTCGGTGTCGGTGGTCGCGAATGTGCGGCGTTCGTCGTGGCCGAGCCCGAGGCGGCGCAGCTGCCGCTTCATGTTGACGATGTTGGCCTCGGTGGTGGTCCGCGGGTGCGTGCCCGTCTGCACCGCGTACTGCTCGGCAGGCAGACCGAACGCGTCGTAGCCGAGGGTGTGCAGCACGTTGTGGCCCTGCATGCGGTGATAGCGGGCGAACACGTCGGTGGCGATGTAGCCGAGCGGGTGGCCCACGTGCAGACCCGTGCCCGACGGGTACGGAAACATGTCCTGCACGAACAACTTGTCCGCGGGAACGTCGCCGGCGAGGGGACCGACCGGGTTGGGCGCGTTGAACGTGCCCTCCTCGCTCCACCGGTCCTGCCAGCGCTGCTCGATCTGGCCGGCGAGCTCCGCGGTGTAGCGGTGCTGCGGGGTCGCGTCGGACGGGTTGGCGGGCTGCACGTGCTCGGTCACTGTGGTCGCTATCTACTTGGCTGACATTCTGAATTAGGGGGATACCGTCAACCAGGGTAGAGCCTCACCCCACCCGGGCTCACCTGCGCGTCCGGGTCCGCCGTATCCTGGTCTCGTGTTGATTGCCTCCGTCGTGCTGTTCGTGCTCGCCGTCGCTGTCTCCGGTGTCGCCGTTGCAGGCCTCGCCGAGCGCCTCCCGCGCAACCGGTGGGCGGGTGTCCGCACCCCCGAGACGATGCGCGACGATCAGACGTTTGCGCTGGCCAACAAGGTCGCAGGGCCCACCCTGCTCGCCGCGGCCGGGCTCCTCGTGATCGGCGGAATCGCCGGAATCCTGATCGGCGGAGTCTTCGGAATCGGTGCCGTCCTGGTCAGCGTTGTGGCTGCCGCTCTCACCGCGGCGACGGGCGGATCACTCGGTGCCCGTGCCGCCGCGGCGGTGCCCGCTGCCGACACCGGCGGGTGCGGCAGTTCCTGCGGTGCGTGCTCGCTGAAGGGCGCCTGCCAGCCGTCCTGACCGGCTGCCGACGGCCCGTCCGGTGAAGTCCTCGCGCGTCGTCGACCCCGCAGGCGCAGTTTTCGGTCTCCTGCTGCCGGTCCTCGCCGCCCTGTTCGGGGTCGTCCTCACGAAGATCTGGGAACCGCGGCTGCCCGCGGAGATCGCAACCCACTGGACCACCACCTCGCCCGACGGCTTCGCCACCCCGATGTCGAGCGCTTGGACCTTTGCCCTGGTGACGGTCCTGTTCGGTGGCGGATGTGCCGCGATCGCCGCACTGGCCCAGGCGATGCTGATGATGCGCCGCACGATGCTCGTCGTCGGACTGTCCGTGGTCGGCCTGATCCTGACGGTGCAGGTGGTGCTGCTCTACGTCCAACTCGACATCACCGACGCCGCTCATACCCAACTGCCGTTGTGGTCGCTCGGCCTCGGCGTCGTGATCGGCGCGGTCGTCGGCCTGCTCGGCGCCGCCCTGCTGCGCGACTACCGGCCCCGGGTGTCCGCCACAAGTCCCCCCGACCCCCGGTTGCCGCGCGCCGACGACCCGGCGACGGTCGCGGACACGGTCGGTTTCGGCACCGTCGGCTCGCTGGTGCTGCTCCTGCTGCTCGGTGTCGCGCCCGCTGTCGCCGTCTGTCTGCTCGTCGACGGGTGGTGGCCGCTCGCGGTGTTCGTTCCGGTCGGGCTGCTGGTGGTGAGCCTGCTCCGCTTCCGGGTGATCGTCGATCCGTCCGGCATCCGGGTGGTGAACATGGGCATGACCGCATTGCAGTACGGCGTCGACGAGATCGAGGGCGCCCGCGTCGACGTGATCAAGCCGTTCGACGACTTCGGAGGCTGGGGACTCAAGGTGAAGGGCCGGCGGAACTACGGCGTCGTGACGAGGAGCGGTCCCGCCGTGATCGTCACGACGGCGTGCGGCGACCGGCTGACCGTCACCAGTGCACGGGCCGAGGACATGGCCGGGGCGCTCAACACGTTCGCCGACAGGCGGCTCCGCCACCCGTGAGTGGCCCGGGAGTGCAGGGACTCGCTAACCACTCACGGGCGGGAGGCCTGGTGCACCGCGTCGAGCACGCGGTCGAGGTAGCCGAGGGCGGCCCGGACCGCGGCGTCCGCGTCGCGGGCGGCGATCGCGTCGATGACGGCGCGATGGTCGTCGGTGGTCAGCGACGGGGGGTGGACGCCCTCGGTGAAGTCGTAGGTGGCGCGGGTGGGTTCGAGGATCCCCGCGAACAGGTCGGACAGCACCGGATTGTGCGCGGCCTCCACGACCCCGAGGTGAAATGCGAGGTCGGCGTCCGCGAACCGGGACGGCTGATCCGTCGTTCGCTGCCGCTCTTCCAGTAGCGCGGACAGGGACCGCAGGTCTTCGTCGGTGCGGCGACCGCACGCCAGCCGGACGGCCTCCGTCTCGAGGGCCCGCCGGACCTCGAAGACGTTCAGCATCTCGGCGACCGCGACCTGTCGCCCGAGCAGCCCGCCGATGTC
The DNA here is from genome assembly GCF_000014565.1 of Rhodococcus jostii RHA1. Classification (NCBI taxonomy): domain Bacteria; kingdom Bacillati; phylum Actinomycetota; class Actinomycetes; order Mycobacteriales; family Nocardiaceae; genus Rhodococcus; species Rhodococcus jostii. The sequence goes on from NC_008268.1 coordinate 3,830,355, forward strand.
GGTGCGGGCCCGCACGAACGTCCCGGACCCGCGCCGGATCTCGAGGATGCCCGTCGACGTCAGGGTCTTGATGGCCTCGCGCACGGTGTTGCGCCCGACCCCGAGCAGCGTCATCAACTCGGGTTCCGTCGGGATGCGCTCGCCCACCGTCCAGTCGCCCTGGGCGATCTGGCCACGCATCCAGTCCAGGGACTGCTGATACGCGGATTCGCGCCGAACCACTGCCATGTACTCATCCTCACACCTCGCCGGCTCGCGACTCCCGACCGGCCCGCCTAAACTACGTAGGACGTCCCATGTATTCGGACAGCCCGAGGAGGCGACCCCACACGTCCACGTCAACCGCTCACGCCGACACCGTCCCCACCTCCACCGTCCGCACCACCAGCCGCCACTTCCACGGCCTGAACTACCTCCTCGTCGTGCTGCTCCTCGGCGCCAACATCCCCACGGCGCTGTACTCGCTCTACCGCCACGAGTTCGGATTCACCCCTCTGGTCCAGACGCTGATCTTCGCCGTCTACGTCGCCGGACTGCTTCCCTCGTTGCTGTTCTTCGGCCCGCTGTCCGACGCACTCGGACGCCGTTTCGTGTTGCTGGCCGCCATCTCCTTCAGCCTGCTGGGCGCACTGGTCCTCGCGTTCGCCGACTCGACCATCTGGCTGTTCTTCGGCCGAATCGCCCAGGGCATCGCCGTCGGTGCGTGTTCGGCCGCCGGATCCGCCGCCCTCATCGAGCACGAACCGGCCCGTAACCTCCGCCGCGCGGGTCTCGCCGCCACCCTCACCACCGCACTCGGTGCGTCGCTGGGCCCGCTGTTCGGCGGGGCCGTCGCGCAGTACCTTCCGCACGCCCTCGTCCTGCCGTACGTGCTGTTCGCGCTGACACTGCTGCCTGCACTGATCATGGTGCTGCTGCTCCCCGCACCCACCGGCGGGCAGTCCCGCCCCACCCAGCTGTTCCAGGTCCCGCACGTCCCCGCACCCATCCGTCAGGTGTTCTGGCTGTCCTCCCTCGGAGTCGCACTGGCGTGGGGTGCCGTCGGCCTGTTCCAGTCGGTGGTCCCGACGTGGATCATCGGCCTGCTCGGCGTGAGCAACCTCGTGGTCGCCGGCGGTGCCGCCGCACTGGTCATGATCTGCTCGGTGACCGCACAACTCGTGGCCAACCGATTCGGAACCGTGCTCTGCCGAACCCTGGGCATCGGCGCCGTCGGCGCAGGCATGATCGGGTTGCTCGTCGTCGACTTCGTGCCGTCCCTCGTCCTGCTGTGCGTCGTGACCGTCATCGTCGGTGTGGGGCACGGACTCTCGTTCGCCGGAGCGATGCGCGCGGTGGGTGCCGCCGCCGCGGAGCACGCCCCCGACGCCCAGGGCGGGACGCTCGCCGCGTTCTTCACCGTCGGCTACGTCGGTCTCGCCGTGCCGTCCATCTGCGCGGGCATCGCCATCACCGTCCAGGGCATGCACGTCGCCATCATCGAACTCGCGATCATCGGCGCCGTCCTGTGCGGCGTCCTCGCGGTGCTGAGCGTCCGCACGAAGGGTCGTGACCACGCCGTTCTACCCTTGACGCAGTGAAATTTCTCAGCCGGTTCCACCTCGACGGGTTCGTCCTCGGCATCGTCGCCGTGGCGATCCTGGGGACCGTCTTCCCCGTGTCGGGGACCGGTCAGACGGTGCTCGACTGGGCCACCCGGATCGCGATCGGCGTCCTGTTCCTGCTGTACGGCACGCGGCTGTCGCCGCAGGAGGCGCTGAAGGGGCTGAAACACTGGCGGCTGCATTCCGTCGTGTTCGCCGCGACGTTCGTGCTCTTCCCGCTGATCGGGCTCGCGCTGCGCATCCTCGTGCCGGGGGTGCTCAGCGAGGACCTGTACACGGGCATCCTGTACCTGTGCCTGGTTCCGTCGACGGTGCAGTCGTCGATCGCGTTCACGTCCATCGCCAAGGGCAACGTGGCGGGGGCGATCGTGAGCGCGTCGTTCTCCAATCTCATCGGTGTGTTCGTGACACCGGCGCTGGTGATCCTGCTGATGAACACCACCGGTGACGCCCACGTCGACTTCTCGTCGATCCTCGACATCGTGCTACAGCTTCTCCTGCCGTTCTTCGTCGGCCAGCTGATCCGGCCGTTCGTCATCGACTGGTTGCAGAAGTACTCCGAACCCACCCGGATCGTGGATCGCGGCTCGATCTTCCTCGTGGTCTTCTCCGCGTTCAGCGCGAGCATGACCGAGGGAATCTGGCACACGGTGACGGTGTGGCAGGTGATTGGTGTCGTGCTGGTGTGCTTCGTCATCCTCGCTGTCGTACTCGCCGTCACGGCAGTGGCCGGTCGGAAGTTGGGATTCTCCGTCCCCGACCGGATCGTCATCGTCTTCTGCGGATCGAAGAAGAGCCTCGCGACCGGTCTGCCGATGGCCTCGGTCCTGTTCGCGGGACATCCGGTGGGGCTGATAGTGCTGCCGCTGATGATCTTCCACCAGATCCAGCTCATCGTCTGCGCCGCGCTCGCGCAGAAGTATTCGAGGCGCAGCCGCGAGGAGTCGGCCAGTACTGTGGCATGAGGGATGTGAAATGCCGATGCCCGAGCCACTTCGTCACTGCGAGTTCCGCTTCTACGAGGAGCTGAACGACTTTCTGCCGCCGCTGCGGCGCAAGCGCACGTTCGAGCACGAATTCGATGGCACCCCGTCGGTGAAGGACCGGATCGAGGCGCTGGGCGTCCCGCACACCGAGGTGGATCTGATCCTCGTCGACGAGGTGTCGGTCGATTTCGCGCACCTGCTGCGCGGCGGCGAACGGGTCGCGGTGTACCCGATGTTCGAGCGACTCGAGGTGACCGGAGTCACGAAACTGCGTCCCCGACCGCTGCGGGACCCGACGTTCGTGCTCGACGTGCATCTCGGCCGACTCGCCCGCTACCTCCGCCTGCTGGGATTCGACACCCGCTACCGCAACGACTTCGCCGACCCGGAACTGGTGAACATCTCCCTGTCCGAGCATCGCATCGTCCTGACCCGGGACACGGGCCTACTCAAGAGGTCGGCGCTCACCCACGGCGCGTTCCTGCACGAAACCGACCCACGCCGGCAGTTGCGGGAAGTGCTGGACCGCTTCGACCTTCGGTCGCGGATCTCACCGTTCACGCGGTGCGCGCGCTGCAACGGCCTTCTCGCGCCGGTTCCCCGTGCCGAAGCGCTCGCCGAGGCGCCACCGGGCGTCGCGGGTAATGAACACGAGTTCAGTCGATGCCGCGACTGTGCGCAGCTGTACTGGCCGGGCAGCCATCTTCCGAAGCTGCGCCGACGCCTGTCGGAGGTCGGGGTGACGCTCGAGGTGGATTCTCAGGATGCGTGACGCAGCTGCTCGGCGAACTCCGCCGAGCACACGCAGTCGCCGAATTCGTCGCAGTCGATGATCAGTGCGTGCCGGTCCGCGGACAACTCGACGCACGACTCGTCCGTGCACTCTGCTCCGTAGAGCGCGTGCACGATCAATGTTCCGTGACAGGTGTCGATCACGTGTGCTGTCCTCCTCACTTCTCGTTCCCCACCTCTGTTGATACCACCCGTCCCCGACAGTCCGGGGACGTGCGCGGGGTGTGTCGGCTAGTTGCGCTCGACGTCGATCGGGTGAGTGGCGAGCAGGGCGAGGGGGAGCGGCTGCCTGCGCAGCACCTGCGCCCACACGTCGACCCGGGCGGGAGCGACCACGTCCGACGCGAGCGCGGAGATCACGATCCAGTCGTCGCGCTGGAGTTCGGAGTCGAGCTGGCCGTACGTCCAGCCGGAGTAGCCGGCGAAGATCCGGACACCCTCCACCAGCGGGGCGATGACCTCGGGGTCGGAGTCGAGATCCACCATCACCACACGGCCGTGGACCCGGCGCAGACCCGCGACACCGTCGGCCTGCGCACCGGTGCGCAGCGTCGCCAGGCACAGTGCGGCGTCCCGTTTGACGGGGCCGCCGACGTACAGCGCGGACGGGCGCGCGGCGAGCGGCGCCCACTGTGGCAGCACGTCGTGCACCGCGGTTTCGCTGGGACGGTTGATGACCACGCCGAGGCTGCCGGCGTCGTTGTGCTCGATCACATAGATCACGGTGCGACGGAATGCGGGTTCGACGAGATCTGTGGACGAGACCAACAGGCTGCCGGGCCGGACCACCGGTTCCGTCGACGCCGTTCGATCTTCGGGTTCTTCTGCGTGCGCCACCTGAACATCATCCCACCGCGGCGGACGCGATGTGACGGAGGACGCGACCTGCGTCCGGTTCGCCGCTTTACGCCCCGGACAGCCCCGCCGTCTCGGCCAGAACCGCGAGGTGGTGCTCGTACAGTGCCCCCGGTGTGGTGAACGTGTCGGCGCCGTACTGCCCGAACACCTCGAAGTTCACCGCCCCGAACAGAGCCGACCAGACCAGCACGCCGCGGGCGAGCAGATGGTCGGGGGTGGTGAGTCCGAGTTCGGAGCGGATGCGGTCGAGGTCTGCCGCGAGCTCGTCGTCGATGGGCGCGGCGGCGGCCGCCTCGAGCTTGCCCGCCCGGAACGCGTTGTCGAAGATCCCGACGAGGGCGTAGATCACCCGCGTGCCCGGCGTCGTGGTCTGCTCGCCGGGCGCGTGGTAGCCGGGAACCGGGCTGCCGAACAGCAATCCGTAGCGGGCGGGCTCGTGGAGCGCCCATTCGCGCACCGCCCGGCCGAGTGCCAGGAACTGTTCCCGCGGTTCGGCGGCGGACGCGACGGCTGCCTCCGCGGCGTCGCCGAGTTCGTTGTATCCGTCGACGACGAGCAGCGTCAGCAGTTCGTCGCGGCTCTTGACGTACCGGTAGACGGCGGAGGACACGACGCCGAGGTCCCGCGCGACGGCGCGCAGCGACAGGGCCGCGGCACCGACCGCGGCCAGCTGTTCGCGTCCGATCCTCGTGATGTCCTGCAACGTCTGCTCGCGGGCGCGCTCCCGTGGTGTTCCTGGCATGGGGTCCAGCGTGGCAATTTCAGAGAGCGGTGTCAACAAACGAGAGCAGTGCTCTTGACAATGAGGTCGAGGGGGAGCATTCTCGAATGAGACAGAGAGCAGTGCTCTCGAATCGCCGAAATCAACTCACACAGCAGGAGCGGACATGTCGAACATCGAGATCGTCACCGGAGCAGGACCCGTCGGCTGGACCGTCGCCCTGCAGCTCGCCGAACAGGGGCGCCAGGTGCGGGTCCTCACACGGTCGGGCAGCGGCCCGGACCATCCTCTGATCGAGCGGCGGAAGGTCGACGTCTCCGACGCCGACGCGTTGGGTGAGGCGTTCGACGGAGCCGTCGCCGTCTACCACTGCATCCACGCCGCCTACAACGCCGACGCATGGGAGCGCGAACTCCCCGCCGCCGAGCAGACCGTGCTCGAGGCCGCAGGCCGCGTCGGCGCCGTCGTCGTGTTCCCCGAAAGCCTCTACTCCTACGACACGTCGCACCAGCCGATGACCGAGCACACGCCGCGGCCGGCCGACTCCGGCAAACGCGGCATCCGGACCCGGCTTCTGAAAGCCCGCGCCGAGTCCTCGACCCTCACCGTGAGCGTCGTCGCGTCCGACTTCTTCGGACCGCAGGTGCTGAACGCGCACGCCGGAGAGCGCATGGTGCCCGTCGTCCTCGCGGGCAAGACGATGCGCGTCCTCGGTTCCGCCGACCTGCCCCACTCGTTCACGTACGTTCCCGACTTGGCGGCCGCGATGATCGCCGCCGCCCACGACCCCGCGCTGTGGAACTCGGTGCTGCACGCACCGACCGTCCCGGCCGTCACCCAACGGCAGATGGTCGAGGCCTACGCGAAGGCCGCCGGGGTTCCCGCCCCGAAGGTGCGCACCCTGCCCGGCTGGGTGATCCGCGGCGGCGGGCTCGTGCACCAGGGGAGCCGCGAGCTGGCCGAGATGCTGTACCAGTTCGAGGAGCCGTTCGTGATGGACTCGTCCGAGAGCGAGGCCCGGCTCGGACTGGCCCCGACCCCGCTGGACCGCGCCGCCGAGGAGACCGTCCAGTGGTGGCAGGACAGGCGGTCGCGGCCGCCGGATAGGGTCCTGTGAATGGCGAAACAGCTCGGCGACCGGCGCGAGGCGTGGCGCAGAACGGCGTACACCCTCCGGCGGTCGCCCGGGCTGGCCCGCCTCGCGACGGTGCGATTCGCCAGTCAGCTGGGCGACGGCATGTTCCAGACGGCACTCGGCGGCGCGATTCTGTTCAACCCGGAGCGCGCAACGGATCCCGTCACGATTGCCGCCGGTTTCGCGGTACTACTGCTCCCGTACTCGGTGATCGGACCGTACGCGGGCGCGCTCCTCGACCGCTGGGATCGCCGCGCCGTGCTGCTGTGGGCGAATGTTCTGCGCGGACTGCTGATTCTGCTGACCGCCGTGTTGCTGGAGACGGGGACCGGTGAGTCCGCGCTCCTCCTCCTGGCGCTCGCCGCCATCGGAGTGAGCCGTTTCGTTCTCGCGGGAGTCTCGGCGGCGCTGCCGCGAGTGGTGCACCGGTCCTGGCTCGTGGCCACCAATTCGGTGCTCGCCACCGCCGGCTCCGTCGTCGCCGCACTCGGAGCAGCGACGTCCGTCGCCATCATCTCCCTCGTGGGCGCCGGCGATCGCGGCTCGGGAATCGCCGTCGCGACAGCCGCCTGCGGTTCCGCGGTGGCCGCATTCGCGGCGTCGCGCTTCCACCATCGGCTGCTCGGCCCGCACGCCGACGAGAAACCCGAATACGGGGCGGTCCGCGCCGTCGCCGCCGGACTGCGCAACGGGGCGGTCGCCGTGTGGCAGTCACCGGGCGTCACAACGGCGATGATCGGAATAGGCACGCACCGGATCGTTTTCGGTGTCAACACGTTGATCATGGTCCTGGTACTCCGGGACACCGCCACCGTCAGCGCCCTGCCGGGCGGTCTGGCCGGGTTCGGCGTCGCCGTCGGCGCCACCGCCGCGGGCATGCTGCTGGCGGCGATCTCGACACCGTTCCTGATTCCGCGCGTCGGACGGTCGCGCACCATCGTCGGCGGCCTGATCCTCGCCCTCGTCGTGCAGTGCACGCTCGTCGCGACGCTCACGCAGGCTTCGCTGCTGTGCGGTGCGCTCCTCCTCGGATTCGCCGGGCAGTCCATCAAACTCACCGGTGACGCGGCGATGCAGATCGAGATCGAGGACGACCGCCGCGGACAGGTGTTCGCCCTGCAGGACACGGTGTTCAACGTGGCCTTCATCGCGTCGATCGCCGCGGCCTCCCTGGTGATCGCCCCCGACGGCCGGTCACTCGGGCTGGTGTTGGCGGGTGGCGCGGTCTACGGACTCGGACTGCTCGGCGTCCTGTTCAACTCCCGACGCGAACCCGCCTGAGAACCGCCCTATTTCGACCCCGGCATCGGCACGTTCTGTAGCCGCACCTGACCGCGGGCCACCTCCTTGCCGGTGTCGGTCGCGGTGATCACCACCGACCACAACTGCTGCACCCGGCCCTGCTGGATGGGCACCGCGACCACATCGACCCGCCCCTCGGTGCGGGCCCGCAGGAAGTCGGTACCGTTGTGCACACCCACCGCGAACTCACCACGGTCGGCGACGGCAGTGCTCGCACCGATACTCGCGGCCGATTCGACCGCCGTCGTGTAGACGCCGCCGTGCACGACTCCCCACGGTGTGTGGTGGTCGGCGGACAGGTCGATGTGGCCGACGACCTTCGTCCCCGACACCTCGTCGAGTTCCAGGCCGGCAGCGGCGACGAAGGCGCTCGCCGCCTCCCGGGTCAGATCGGTCATGATGCGTTCTCCTCGTCGAACACTCGGTTAGTTTGAAATCCCAACCCACTGTGCCCGGCTTCGGCACCGACGTCAATGGTCCCGGTAGTACCGGGCGATGACATTCTCCTGTGTGACAGTGAGACCGCACTGTGACCGGACGGGCCGGGCTCGTGCGCTGAGGATGCCGTCGCCGGGTGTTATCTTCAACCCGAACGTGCAGGTCGGTCCACTAGTACTCCGACCACCGATCTGGAGGGGTCCCGTGGTCGAGAAGTCATGGTCTGTGGCCGGAGTGCCGCTGTGCGTCGCCGCCGTGGTGGCCGCGACGATCGGCTTCACCGCCGCCCCCGCCGCGGCCGAGACCACTCCGTGGCTGCCGGTGAACGCGTGCGGCGAGACCGGGTTCAACCCGGCCAAGGAACCGCCGAGTCCGGGCGGCGGTCCACTGCTTCCGCCCATTCCCCCGACCGTGAGCATCCCGATCCCGTACCCCGACTTCGTGCCGGTGCCGGTCCCCGGACCGACCGCCGACCAGACGCGTGTCGCCCAGGACCTTCCCGCCGACCCGTGCGCGGACCCGTGCCCCGACCTCACCGATCCGGTCGACGAACCGGAGACCGAGCCCGGGTCCTCCGGCTCTGCAGGCTCTTCCGGTTCCGCGGGGTCGTCGGGTTCGTCCGGCTCGAGTGCGCTGCCGATCCCGAAGATCTCGATCGATCCGCGTCCCGAGACCATTCCCATCCCCGTTCCCGGCGGCCCCGGACCCGAGCCGCAGCCGGCGCCTCCCGTCGAGATCAACCCCGCCGAACGTGGTTCCCTCACCGCACCCGTGGCGAAGCCGGAGGTCGGCGACGTCCAATTGGTGTCGCAGCTGACGGGCCGTGGTTCGGAGAACCGCACGGACAAACGCTGGCAGGTCGACGGCACCGACCTCGGCATCACCTGGGAGACGAAACCCGGTGAGGTCGCGGTCGCGTTCGGGGACACGTTCGGCAAGGACTGGGCTCCACCCGGCGCGTTCGGCGAGGACTGGCGGAGCAACGTTCTCGGCCACAGCACCGACACCGACCTGTCCGACGGCATGACCATCGACAGCATGGTCCAGGACAGCCGGTGCCATGCCGCCGAGATCATCGACAGCAGGCACATCAACAACTTCGAGACCACCACCATCCCCACGTCGGGGTTCGCGATCGGTGACCGTCAGTACCTCAGCTACATGTCGGTGAAGCGCTGGAGCATGGTCCCCGGCATGTGGTACACGAACTACGGCGGCATCGCGTACTCCGACGACAACGGGCAGACCTGGACCAAGGACCAGCATGCCAAGTGGGACAACATCTTCGGCGCCCGATTCCAGGTGTCCGCGATGGTGCCGCAGGGCGACTACGTGTACATGTTCGGCACCCCCAACGGGCGGATCGGCACCATCGGCCTGGCCCGGGTGCCGGTCGATCAGGTCCTCAACACCACGTCGTACCAGTACTGGTCGGACGGCACGTGGACCCCGGTGTCCCAGCACCTCGCCACCCCCATCGTCGGTGGAGTGGCCAGCGAACTGTCTGTCCGCTACGACGCGACCGCGGGCACCTGGCTGATGAGCTACCTCGAGCCCGTCGGCGGCTCGATCATCCTGCGGCAGTCGTCGAGCCCGCAGGGTGTGTGGTCGGACGGCGCGACGCTCGTCGACACGGCCGACTACCCGATGGCATACGGCGGCTTCATGCATCCGTGGTCGACGGACAAGGATCTGTATTTCACGATCTCGGAGTGGGACAGCTACAACGTCTACCTGATGCACGCGTCCCTGCACCCGTGAGTACTTGTTAACCGCCCGCGGTTAACAAGTACGCACGGCATGGAGGGCGACCTCGGTGGCCTTGACGACGAAGAACACGTCCAACCCCGGAACCAGATCGAGTTCCGCGACGGACGCCGCCGTCACGTCGGCGCTGAGCTCGAACCGGCCTCCGGCTTCGGCGGCGCGCACCCGGACCGTCGGCCCTCGCACCTCGATCTCCGAGATGGACACCCGGAAGACGTTGCGCGGACTGCCTTCCGGGGAGCGCCGGTGGACGGCCACCGAATGGGGAGCGAACACCGCGACCGCAGGCGCACCCGGCACGAAATCGGCGTCGGGCAGGCCGTGCAGCCGAACACCGGTCTCGGTCTCGAAGCCGTCCTGCGCCCCGAACACGGGAACGAGGTTGAGCCCGGCGATTCGCGCGGCGAACGCACTGCGGGGGCGGGTCAGCACGTCTCGTACCGAACCGAATTCGACCACCTCACCGCCCTCGACGACGATCACCCGGTCGGCCAGCGCCAGCGCGTCGAGGATGTCGTGGGTGACCACGACCGCGGTCCGGTTGCCTTCCCGCAGCACCCGTCGGAGCAGGACGCGCAGGGCGGGCGCCGCGGCCACGTCGAGTGCTGCCATGGGTTCGTCGAGCAGGAGGGCCTGAGGCTCGGCCGCGAGGGCCCGCGCCACCGCGACCCGCTGCGCCTGCCCCCCGGACAGCTCGTGCGGACGGCGGTCGGCGAACTGCGTCGCATTCACTGCGTCCAGCCATTTCTCGGCGATCGCCCGCGCCTCCCGCCGTCCCCGGCCGGCACTGCGCGGGGCGAATGCCACGTTGGCGGCCACCGTCAGATGCGGGAACAACAGCGCCTGCTGCGCGAGCAGCGCAATTCCGCGCCGGTGCGGGGGCACGGCGACGCCGCGGGTGGTGTCGGTGAGCACGCGACCGTTCAGTTCGACCCGTCCGAAGTCGGGGCGCACCAGGCCTGCGACCACGGACAGTGCCGTCGACTTGCCGGCACCGTTCGGCCCGAGCACAGCCAGCACCTCGCCCTCGCCGAGGTCGAACCCCACGTCGACGCCACGCGCATCCACCCGCGCCGTGGCGCTCAGGCCGGTCATACTGCAGCCCTCGACGCCCAGCCCCGCGAACCCACCACGATGAGCACCGCGACAACGACCAGCACCAGCGACAACGCCACGGCCGCATCGGCATCGGTCTCACGCTGCAGGTAGATCTCGAGCGGCAGGGTTCGCGTGACGCCCTGCAGACTGCCCGCGAACGTCAGTGTTGCCCCGAACTCGCCGAGCGCCCGCGCGAACGACAACACCGCCCCGGACACCAGCCCGGGCAGCACCAGCGGCAGCGTCACCCGCCGGAAGACGGTGGTCGGGCTCGCACCGAGCGTCGCGGCGGCGTGCTCGTACCGGCTGCCCGCGGTCCGGAGCGAGCCCTCGAGGCTCACCACCAGGAACGGCAGCGCGACGAACGTCTGCGCGAGCACCACGGCGGTGGTGGTGAACGCGATGTGGATCCCCGCGACCTCGAGGTGCTGCCCGATCAGGCCCTTCCGGCCGAACGTGTACAGCAGGGCGATGCCCCCGACCACCGGTGGAAGCACCAGCGGCAGGAGCACCAGCGACCGCAGTACGTGCAGTCCGCGAAAACTGCTGCGCGACAGCACGGCCGCCATCGGGACACCCAGCAGGACGCACAGCACGGTGCTCAGGGCGGCGGTCCGCAGGCTCAGTTCCAGCGCTGCGAGCGAGGATTCGGACGTGACCAGGTGGAAGAACCGCGACCAGTCGACGCTCGCCAGCATCGCGAACAGTGGCAGGACGACGAACAGTCCGCCCAGTGCCGCCGGAACGAAGATCCAGCCCGGAAGCCCGGACGGGACTCTGACGCGCGCCGCCCGGATCACGGCTGGGCGAACCCTGCCCTCGCCAGCACTGCCTGACCGTCGGGTCCCGTGACGAGGTCGACGAAGCCCTGCGCTGCGTCCGGTGTCTTCGAAGCGGACAGCGTCGCAATGCGATAGGTGTTCACAGCCTGCGCGGCCTCGGGGAACGCCACGGCCGTCACCTTGTCGCCCGCGCTCGCCGCGTCGGTGACGTACACCAGTCCGGCGTCGGCCTGGCCGGCCGTCACCTTGTTCAGCACGTCGGTGACCGACGACTCCTCGCTGACCGGGTTGAGGTCGACACCCGACGCGGTCTCGACCTTCTGCGTCGCGGAACCGCACGGAACCTGCGGGGCACACGTGACCACCAGCGTCCCCTCACGGTTCAGATCCGCGAAAGACGTGATCCCCTTGGGGTTTCCGGGTGCCGTCACGATGGTCAGGGTGTTGGTGGCGAAATCGACGGGACTGCCCTCGACGAGCCCGGCGTCGACCACCTTCGTCATGTTGTCGGTGTCGGCGGACGCGAACACGTCGGCCGAGGCGCCCTGGTCGAGTTGAGCGGCGAGGTCGGAGGATCCCGCGAAGCTGAACTCCACGTGCGATCCGGGGTTCGCGGTCTCGTACATCTGGCCGAGTTCCGTGAACGTGCCCTTCAGCGACGCGGCGGCGAACACCGTGATGTCGCCAACCGGCGCGGACGCGGACGCCGGCTCGGCCGGACCCGAGGCTCCGCTGTCGTCGTTCGAACCGCAACCGGTGAGAAGACCGAGACCGAGCGCGGCCGCGGCAGCCCCCGTCGTGGCCCGGCGCCAGGACATTCTCATGAAATTCCTCCAGGTGTTTCGACGATCACCGTGGTCGACTTGACGACGGCGACCGCGACCTTGCCGGGCTCGAGCCCGAGATCGCGGACGGCTTCGCTGCTCATCAGGGAGACGACGCGAAAAGGCCCGCACTGCATCTCGACCTGGGCCATCACCTTGTCCATCACCACCGCGGTCACGATTCCGGTGAATCGGTTACGCGCCGAGGACTCCGATCCGAGCAGATCGGGGGACTTCGACGCGTTGGCGCGCGCGAACTCGGCGAGCGCCGGGCCGTCGACGACCTTGCGGCCCGACTCGTCCTTCTCCGCCGCGAGGCTGCCGTTGTCGATCCACCGCCGGACCGTGTCGTCGCTGACGCCGAGCAGTTCTGCTGCCTGTCGTATCCGGATACCCGTCATCCGAGAATTGTCCGCGCATGCGTCATACCGACATCCTATGTCGGCAAATACGGACCGATCAAGTGTGTATTTCCGCAGATGCGGATCAGTACACGTCGCGCACGTAGCGCTTGTCGGTCGCGAGCTGCTTCATGTACAGCTCGGTGTCCTCTTCGTCCAGGCGCCCATGGGTGCGAACGACTTCACGGACGGTCTCGTCGACGTCCTTCGCCATGCGGCTGGCGTCGCCGCAGACGTACAGCGAGGCACCCTCCTGCATCCAGCCCCACAGCTTGGCGCCGTGCTCGCGAATGCGGTCCTGCACATAGATCTTCTGCCGCTGGTCCCGGGAGAAGGCCGCATCGAGGTGGGTGAGAAATCCGTCGCGGTGCATAGCTTCCATCTCCTCGCGGTAGTAGAAGTCGGTAGCCTCGTGCTGCTCACCGAAGAACATCCAGTTCTTGCCCGTGTGACCCAATTCCCGGCGTTCGTGCAGGAATCCGCGGAACGGAGCGATGCCGGTACCGGGACCGACCATGATCATCGGTGCATCGGCGGCCTGCGGGGGACGGAAGTGCGCCGACTTCTGCACGAAGATCGGCACGTCGGCCTCGTCGCAGTGATCGGCGAGGAACGTCGAGCAGACCCCGGCGCGGTTCTTGCCCTCGTGGTTGTAGCGCACCGCGGAGACGGTCAGCTGCACCTCACCCGGATCGACCTTGGGGCTCGACGAGATCGAGTACAACCGCGGCTGCAGGCGCTTGAGGACGCTCAGCCACTCGTCCGCGTCGGCGTCGACCCCGTACTCCGCCAGCACGTCCATCGACTGCCGCCCCCACAGCCACTGCTGGAGCGCGATCTTGTTCTGCGGGCGCAGCAGCCGCGCCAGCTCGGTGTCCTGGGTGCGGCTCTGCACGAACCGCAGCAGCTCGGGGGTCACCTTCGTGATCTCGAGCTTCGTGCGCAGCGCCTCGCGCAGCGTCATCTCCGGCAGGTCCGGCAACTTCACGGGCGTGTCCGGGATCGACCGGGTGACCTTCAGCCACTCGTCGACGACGGCGTCGCTGTTGGTCGGCCAGACACCGAGAGCGTCGCCCGCCTCATAGGTGAACTCCGGATCGCTCACTTCGAAACCGAACTGCCGCACGTCCTTCGACGATCCGGCCGCGCTGAGCGGAATGTTCTTCGTCAACCGCGTGATCAACGGCGTCTTCCGGGTGAACGTCGCCGCCTTCTTCGCTGCGGGCCGGGCAGGTGCGGGTGTGGACGCCACCACGGTCGCACCGTCGGCCGCCGCACGCTCCCGGACCAGCTTCTGGACCTGGGTCAGCCACTGACGTGCCTGCTCCTCGTAGTCGGGTTCGCAGTCGACCCGCTCGGTGAGACGCTTCGCCTCCAGCTGCTCCAGCCGGGCGTCGATCCGCTTGCCGTGCCCGCAGAAGTCGTCGTAGTTGGAATCACCGAAAGCCAGCACGGCGTACCGGGTCTGCGACAACTTCGGGGCCTCGTCGCTGCTGAGCGCGGACCAGAAGCTGCTGCCGTTGTCGGGGGCGTCGCCGTCCCCGAACGTGCTGGTGATGATCAGGAGGTCGCGGACGTCGGCGAGGCCTGCGACGTCGTAGTCGTCCATGCTCGTCAGACGGGTGCCGTGCCCGGCCGCTTCGAGTTGTTCGGCACATTCGGCTGCGAACTCCTCGGCGTTGCCGGTCTGCGACGCCCACACCACCACCACGGGGTGCTGTACCGATTCAGCGTTCGCGTCCGGCACCACGACACTCTGCGGAACGTCGGAACGGGAGAACAGCCCCGCCATGAGACCGTCCAGCCACACTCGCTTGGACCCCGAGATCGGTGCGCTTCGCGGAAGAACCGGAACGCCCTGGATCGCGGTGGACTGCAGCCCCGACAGCAGCCCGGCGAGGTACATGCGTTCGTGCTCGTCGAAAGTGGGGGAGGCGGAGTCGTCCAGGCCCAGGATGCGACTCATCTCCGCGGCGGGCGAACCCTGCGCGAGGGTGAGCGCCCCACCGGTCTCCGGGACCTCCGGCGCCGACACCGGGGCCACCCGGGTCAGGGAGACGGCGCACGCCTTGAACTCCGGCTGGAAGGACGTGGGATCGACGGCGTCATTGGTGACGGCGTTGATGCTGAGGTACTCGCCGAAGGAGTCGTTCCAGTGGAACGGGGCGAAACACCCGCCGGCCAGGACGCGGTCGCTGACGACGGCGGGAAGGACGGCGCGACCGCGCCGCGACGCGACCTCCACCTTGTCGCCGTCGGTGATCGAAAGCTTCTGCGCATCAGCGGGATTGATCTCGACGAACGGGCCGGAGTGCAGCTTGTTGAGCTTGGCCACCTTGCCCGTCTTCGTCATCGTGTGCCACTGGTGCTGCAGGCGACCGGTGTTGAGGACGAAGGGGTAGTCGTCGTCGGGCATCTCGGCGGGCAGCATGTGCGGGCGCGGGAAGAAAGCGGCCTTGCCGGTCGCGGTGGCGAACGCCAGCCGGGGGAGTGAACCGTCGGGAGCCGACAGCAGGTTCTGGCTCACGCCGTCGTTGACGTAGCGGAGGGGGTTGCGGTCGGTGCGGTTGCCGGGCGGGCTCGGCCACTGCACCGGTGTCTCCCGCAGACGGTCGTAGGTGATGCCGCGAAGGTCGTAGCCGGTCCTGGGATTCCAGGTGCGCTTGATCTCCTCGAACACGTCCTCCGAGGAGTCGTAGGTGAACGCGTCCGCGTATCCCATCTCGCAGGCGACACGGGCGATGATCTGCCAGTCGGGCAGTGCCTGACCCGCCGGATCGACGGCCTGCTGCAACAGGGTGAGGTTGCGCTCGGAGTTGATCATCACCGAATCCGACTCCGCCCACAGCGCCCCGGGCAGCAGGATGTCGGCGTAACCGTTGGTCTCGGTGTCGAGGAAGACGTCCTGCGTGATCACGAGCTCGGCGGCCTCGAGGCCCTCGATCACCGTCCGCCGGTTCGCCACGGTGGCAACGGGATTGGTGCAGATGATCCAGCAGGCCTTGATCTCACCCGCCACCATCCGCTCGAACATGTCGACGGTTCCGGTGCCGACCTCCGTGCGGATACTGCCCTCCGGCAGCTCCCACAGATCCTCTATGAACGCCCGGTCGTCGGCGGCGAGCACCGACCGCTGCCCCGGCAGGCCGGGGCCCATGTACCCCATCTCGCGGCCACCCATCGCATTGGGCTGACCGGTGAGGGAGAACGGGCCGCTGCCCGGACGGCAGATCGCACCGGTGGCCAAGTGCAGGTTGCAGATCGCGTTGGTGTTCCACGTGCCGTGCGTGCTCTGGTTCAGCCCCATCGTCCAGCAGCTCATCCAGTTCTCGGCCTCACCGATCCACTGGGCGGCCCGACGGATCTCGGATTCGGGGATGCCGGTGATCTCCGCGACCTTCTCGGGGGTGTACTCCTCGAGGAACTCCGGCATCACCTCCCAGCCCTCGGTGAACTCGGCGATGAACTCGGGGTCGGTGTGCCCGTTCTTCACGAGCAGGTGCAGCAGGCCGTTGAGCAGCGCGAGGTCGGTGCCCGGCGCGATCTGCATGAACAGGTTCGACTTGTCGGCCGTCGCGTTGCGGCGCGGGTCGACCACGATCAGCTTGGCGCCGGCCTTGACGCGGTCCATCATCCGCAGGAACAGGATGGGGTGACAATCCGCCATGTTGGCGCCGATCACGAAGAACACGTCGGCCTTGTCGAAGTCCTGGTACGACCCGGGCGGGCCGTCCGCACCCAACGACTGCTTGTAGCCGGTGCCCGCACTGGCCATGCACAGCCTCGAGTTGGATTCGATCTGGTTGGTGCCCACGAAGCCCTTCGCGAGCTTGGTGATCAGGTACTGCGCCTCGATGGACATCTGACCGGAGACGTAGAAGGACAGGGCGTCCGGTCCGTGCTCGTCGAGTTGTGCCTTCAGCCGGCGCGCGGTCTCGCTGATGGCGGCGCCGACGTCGATCGAGGTGGGTGCCTCCCCGCGCTCGTCGCGGACGTACCCGGTTTCCATCCGGCCACCGGCCACCAGCATCTCGGCGCTCGTCGCCCCCTTGGTGCACAGCCGCCCGAAGTTGGTGGGATGGTCCTTGTCGCCGGACGCCTTGAGTACACGGCGCGCACTGGTCTCGGGATCGATCCCGACCTCGAGCACCATGCCGCAGCCGACACCGCAGTACGAGCAGGCGGTCTTCACGGTGGAAGTCCCGGCTTTCTGCTGCTGCATCGACTTAGCTCCTCACCTGCACGGTCGCAGCCTGTCCACCCGGCTCACGACCTGTATCAATGCTGCCGTGAACCGTGTTTCGTCGGGATTAACCCCCGTGAGCGTTCGGTGACGTCTCTCGCACCCGGACCCGGGCCCGGTGGTGATGTCGACCAGGCCGTGTGACCGTCGTCACGTCAGGTGAACGGCCGCCCGAAAGCGGAATAAGGAGATGAGACGTCGACCCGAACGGATCGACGCTCGGTCAGCCCTGCTGCGTGGCCCACCACGACAGCAGTTCGGCCTCGGCCTCGTCGCGGCTGAGGGGGCCACGATCGAGCCGGAGCTCCTTCAGGTACTTCCACGCCTTACCGACGTCGGGGCCCGCCGGAATGCCGAGCAACTCCATGATCGCGTTGCCGTCGAGGTCAGGGCGCACCCGCGCGAGATCTTCCTGCTCGGCGAGCCGGGCGATCCGCTCCTCGATGTCGTCGTATGTCGCCTGCAGGGCGGCCGCCCGCCGCTTGTTACGGGTGGTGCAATCGGCGCGGACCAGCTTGTGCAGCCGCGGCAGCAGCGGGCCGGCATCGGTCACGTACCGGCGCACGGCGGAATCCGTCCACTGACCCTTGCCGTAACCGTGGAACCGCAGGTGGAGGAACACCAGCTGCGAGACGTCGTCGACCATCTGCTTCGAATACTTCAGCGCCCGCATCCGCTTGCGGACCATCTTCGCGCCGACCACCTCGTGGTGGTGGAAGCTCACACCACCGCCCGGCTCGTTGCGCTTCGTGTCCGGTTTACCGATGTCGTGCAGCAGCGCCGCCCACCGCAACACCAGGTCGGGGTCGCCGTCCTCGAGGTCGACGGCCTGCTTCAGCACGGTCAGCGAATGCCAGTACACGTCCTTGTGCTGGTGGTGCTCGTCGATCTCGAGCTTCATCTGCGGCACCTCGGGCAGCACGAAATCGGCGAGACCCGTCTCGCACATCACGTTCATGCCGTCGATGGGGAACTCGCCGAGAATCAGCTTGTCGAGTTCGGCCCGCACGCGTTCGGCCGTGATCCGCTCGATCTGAGGCGCCATGTCGACGATGGCCTGATGCACACGCTCGTGCAGCGTGAACCCCAGCTGGGACACGAACCGGGCGGCCCGCAACATGCGCAACGGATCGTCGTTGAAGGAGTTCTCCGGCGCCGACGGCGTGTCCAGCACCCCGGCCAGCAGCGCGTTCATGCCGCCCAGAGGATCGACGAAGTCCTGCGATCCGTCCGCACCGATCCGCACGGCCATCGCGTTGACCGTGAAATCGCGCCGCACCAGATCGTCCTCGAGCTTCGTCCCGAACTGGACGACCGGATTGCGCGACACCCGGTCGTAGGCGTCGGCGCGATACGTCGTGATCTCGATCTGCTGGCCCGCCTTGGCGGCGCTGATCGTCCCGAACTCGATGCCCGTGTCCCACTGGTTGTCGGCCCAGCCGGACAGCAGTTTCTGCACCCGCTCCGGGTGGGCGTCGGTGGTGAAGTCGAGGTCGGTGCCGAGGCGGCCCAGGATCGCGTCCCGGACACTGCCCCCCACCAGGTACAACTCGTGACCGGCGGCGGCGAACCTCTCACCGAGCGGCGTCAGGACTTCGGACAGCTCGCGCAGCGTCACCGCGGCGCCGGCAAGCAGTCGCGTACGGCGCTCGTCGTCGAGAGAAGGGGCAGTCACGTCCAGGAAGCTTACCGAGGTGCGCAAATAGCGAGATACGCATACACGCTGTCACCTCGCCGTTCGGTTCACCACAGGTGTGTCACGAAGCGTCTCGGTTCGGGTGCGGCGTTCCGGTGGAGACGGCAAAGCCAACTACTATCGATGGGGTGTCTGCTGCCGAACGTGCGAACAGGAGTCGCCGCAACTCGCGGCGGCGCGGCGCCGTCGGCAAACCCGCGAAACCCCACATGAGGACGGTTCGCGAAACTTCGGCGGGCGGGCTCGTCGTCAACGGTCTCGGCGGACCGCGGGAGAATCTGTGCGCCGCGCTGATCGGACGCACCGACCGACGCGGGCGGTTGCTGTGGTCGCTGCCCAAGGGACACATCGAGCAGGGCGAGACCGCCGAACAGACCGCGATGCGTGAGGTCGAGGAAGAGACCGGCATCCAGGGCACCGTCCTCGCGTCGCTCGGCAGCATCGACTACTGGTTCGTCACCGAGGGCCGGCGGGTCCACAAGACCGTCCACCACTATCTGCTGAGATGCCTCGGTGGGGAACTGTCGGACGAAGACGTGGAAGTCACCGAGGTAGCGTGGGTGCCGCTCGCCGAGCTGGGATCACGCCTGGCCTACGCAGACGAACGGAAACTCGCAGAAATCGCCGGTGACTTGATCTCCAAGATGACTACCACCCCGACCGCTCCCGACCTGAAGCTCCAGAAGGGGCCAGACGCCGGATGAGGATGGCTTTGCGTCGGGTCGGTGCCGTGACGTTGACCGCACTCGCGGTCGTTCTGGCTCCCACCAGCACCGTGGTGGCTGCGGCCCAGGACCCGGTGCCGCCCGAGAGCGCCGGGACCCAGACGGTCGACGAGGACCCCGAGTTTCTCGAACTGCACATCGACGACGTCACGCCGTCCACGGTCACCACCACCAGCGACCCGTTCGTCACCGTCACGGGCTCGGTGAAGAACATCGGTGACCGCACGGTCCGCGACGTCGGCGTGCGGTTGCAGCGCGCTCCCGCCGTCGCGAGCAGCGAGGGCCTCCGTACGTCCCTCACCCTCGATCAGTCGCGGTACGACACGGTCGGCATGTTCGACACGGTCGCGGGCCGCCTCGACGAGGGGCAGAGCAAGCAGTTCACGTTGTCGCTGCCACTGCGGTCCGACACCGACATCTCCCTCGACATCACCGAACCCGGCGTGTATCCGCTGATGGTGAACGTGAACGGCACCCCCGAGTACGGCGGTGCGGCGCGTCTCGACGACGCCCGTTTCCTGCTCCCCGTGTTCGGGGTCCCCGGCACTCCGGCCGTGCCCCCGGACATCTCCAGTCCCGTCGCCGTCACCATGATGTGGCCGCTCGCCGACCGGCCCCGGCTCGCGGCGGGGGTGCCCGGCTCCGTCACCGAACCGGTCCGTCTCGTCGACGACGACCTCGCGACCTCGCTCGCGGACGGCGGCCGCCTCGACGAACTGCTGGGCGCGGCGGAGTTCGCCACCCGGGAGAGCGTCGACCGCGATCACACGCTCCGGGACAGTCTGTGCCTGGCCGTCGACCCGGACCTGCTGATCACCGTCGAGAACATGGCGCGTGGATATCTGGTGGTGGACGACCCGTCCGATCCCACCGGTTCCGCGCACGAGGGCGCCGGTAAGGATGCCGCGTCGGCGTGGCTCGACCGCGCCCGGTCGCTGGCCGCGTCCATGTGCACCACGTCGGTGCCGTTCGCGCAGGCCGACTTGTCCGCGATCACCGAGGTCGCGAACCCGGACCTCACCGCGACCGCCGTCGAAGCCCCCGCGGACATCGTCGACAACGTTCTGGGTGTCACGTCGCTGCGCAATTTCGTGTGGAGCGACGCCGGGGTGCTCGACGACGCGACGGCCCAGATGCTCCGCGGAGACGAGGCGACCACCACGCTCGTGGCCGCGAATTCCATCGACACGACGACACCCCGCGACAGCGCCCACGTCATCGAGGCGACACCGCCCCCCGCGCCCGTTCCCGCGAACGGGGAGACGACCCCGGCGGCCACCGAGACGCCCGCCGCCACCGGAAGCGTCGACGCGCTGCTGTTCGATCCCGCGGTCGGCACGGCGCTCGCGGCCATGGGGGCGACACCGCAGACCCCCTCGTACACCCCGGAGCGCGCGCGGTACGACCTCTCGGACGATTCCCAGACCGCCCGGCTGCAGGACGCGCTCGGCGCGGTGTCCTGGTCTGCCCTCGAACCCGAGGCCGCACGGGCCGCCGGCACCCCGCGATCGCTGATGGTGGTGCCACCGCAGCTGTGGACGGCAGGCGCCGAGGACGCGAAGACACTGCTGTCCACGGTGTCCTCGCTGATGCGCTCGGGGCTGGCGACGCCCCGGCCACTGCCCGCGATCCTGGGACGGCAGCCCGGATCACCCGAGATCGCGACCCTGGAGTACCCGGATCAGGCCGCCGAGGACGGCGTCCCCGCCCACATCCGCGACGCCGCCGCCACGCAGACACCCCGCATCGAGGCACTGAACGCCGCGCTGGTCGACGACCCGCAGGCCCCGCTCACCCCGGAACGCTTCACCGCACCGCTGCGGGAGGACCTCCTGCGCTCGATGAGCCTCGCGCATCGCCGCGACGACGAACGACGGTCCGCGGAAGAGGCGTCCGACGTGCGCGCCGACGAGGTGGCCGAGACCATGGACGACCTGTTCGGGGCCGTCACCGTCGTGTCGCCGGGCGGCGTCTACACGCTGGCCTCGGAACAGAGCCCACTGCTGCTGGTGGCCAGGAACGACCTGCCGGTCGGGATCACCGTCCGCCTCCAGGTGGATGCGCCGTCGGGGATGACCATCACCGACATCGGCCCCACCACACTGCCCCCGCGCGGCAGTCGCACCCTCACCGTTCCCACCGAGGCCAACGACTCCCGCAAGCTCGTCGTCAAATTCTCTCTGACCACCGCCGATGGACAGCAACTGGGAGAGCCGACCAGCGTGACGGTACGGTCCAACGCGTACGGGCAGGCATTGGCGATACTGACAGCATGCGCGGGTGCTCTGCTGCTGTTCCTCGCCGGCCGCCGGCTGTGGCATCGATTCCGCGGCCAGCCGGATCCAGCTGACGAAGGGTACGAACGTTCATGACCGGGAACTTGCCCAGTAGGGGCCAGAGGCTTCCCGATCGCTCCCATCCCCGGGTCGCGCCGTGGGAGCGGGACCACTGGGCTCGGGAAATCCGGCCGGACGAGGCGCCGACGGTGCAGTTCGCGGCCATCCGCGTCGACCCCTCGCCGCCTCCGGTCCGGGATTCCGGGCCCTCGACCGCGCCGCAGAAGCAGAGCAACTCGCGACTGCTGGCGTCCACCGGCTCGATCGCGGTGGCGACGCTCGTCAGCCGCATCACCGGATTCGCCAAACAGCTCCTCGTCCTGACGCTGCTCGGTGGGTCGGTGGCCAGCTCGTTCACCGTCGCCAGCCAGATCCCGAACATGATCTCCGAGCTCGTGCTGGGAGCGGTGCTCACCGCGATCGTGGTGCCCGTCCTGGTGCGCGCCGAACGCGAGGACCCGGATCAGGGTGCGGCGTTCGTCCGACGCCTGTTCACCGCCACGTGTGTGCTGCTCGGCACGGCGGCGTTGCTGGCGACCGCCGCGGCACCCGTACTCACCACCCACGTCTTCCTGTCGGCCGACGGCAAGGTGAATACGTCCCTCACCACAGCTCTGTCCTATCTCCTCCTGCCCGCGATCCTGTTCTACGGACTGTCGGCGCTGCTCACGGCCATTCTCAACACACGGCAGGTGTTCAAACCCGGTGCCTGGGCTCCGGTGCTCAACAACGTCGTGATGCTCACCGTCCTGGTGATCTACTACGCGACACCGGGGGAGATCACCCTCGATCCGGTGCGGATGAGCGACCCGAAACTGCTGGTCCTCGGTGTGGGCGTCACGCTGGGTGTGGTGGTGCAGGCGCTGAGCCTGGTGCCTGCGATCCGGCGCGAGGGCATCTCGCTGAAACCGCTGTGGGGCCTCGACGACCGGCTCAAGCAGTTCGGCGGCATGGCCGTCGCGATCATCCTGTACGTGCTGATCAGCCAGGCAGGAATGATCGTCGCCACCCGCATCTCGTCCCACGCGGACGCATCGGGTCCCGCGATCTACAACAACGCGTGGCTGCTGCTGCAGCTGCCGTACGGCGTGCTCGGCGTGACGGTGCTGACGGCGATCATGCCGCGGCTCAGCCGCAACGCCGCCGCCGACGACACCCCCGCCGTGGTCGACGACCTGTCCGTCGCCACCCGGCTCACGATGATCTCCCTCATCCCGATCATCACGTTCCTCACGTTCGCCGGCCCCGAGATCGGCCAGGCACTGTACGGGTACGGCAACTTCGGGTCCGGTGACGCCGAACGCCTCGGTCAGGCCGTCAGCTGGTCGGCCTTCACGCTCATTCCCTATTCCCTGGTACTGATCCAGCTCCGCGTGTTCTACGCCCGCGAACAGGCCTGGACCCCCACGTGGATCGTCCTCGGCATCACCGCGGTGAAGATCGCTTTGTCCGCTCTCACCCCCCTCATCGCCTCCAGCGACGACCAGGTGGTCATCCTCCTCGGCGCCGCGAACGGCCTGGGCTACATCACCGGCGCGCTCGTCGGGGGCTGGCTGCTGCACCGCAGTCTCGGCAACCTGCAGATGGCGAACGTCGGCAAGACGGTGTGGGTGGTGGTGCTCGCGTCGATGGCGGGTGCGCTCGTCATGCTCGGCGCCGACCGCCTCCTCGGGCTCGACCGTCTCACCAGTCTGTTCGGCGGTCCGGGCTCGATGGTCCGGGTCATGATCAGCGGTGTCCTGATGCTCGTCGTCACCTTCGTGATCCTCTGGTTCGCGAAGATTCCCGAAATCGTGTCCATCACCGTCGCCGTCGCCCGCAAAGTTCGCGCGCTGCGCGGTCGCGGCGCCGCACCGGAACCGGAGGCCGACCCGCTCGCAGACGCCGAAACCGAACTGATTCCCGTGGTCCGCGCCACACCGCACCACTTCGGGGGACAGCCGCGTGGTATCGAACGACCCGGTGGACTCCCGTACCCTGGACACGAGCGGGTCGGATCGCCGCCCGGTACTGGTCGGAGTTGGGCATTCGAGAATGAAGGAGTGAGGGTGAGCGACGACGACGTGGCCGGCAGCAAGAGAGCCGGAGGTTCTACGGTGCAAGCGTCCGAACGCGATTCGGCCGCCGCCCCCAACGGCGTCGACGCCCCGACCACCCGGATCTCGTCCGAGTCGGCCTCCACCGACTCCGCGAAGTCCGGCAAGCAGGCCGGCGCCGACGCACCGCAGAAGAAGGACGCGGACACGTCCGCGGGCGCCGCAGACACTCCGAAAACGGGGCAGAGCAAGGAGACCGGCGGTCCTGCGGATGCGCAGACGAAGGCTGCGCCGACGACTCCCGCCGACGACTCCGGCGAATCGCGCGGAGACACACGTCACATGGGCGCTGCCCCCGCACGGGATCTCAGTTACGACACCGGAGTGATCCCGATCACACCGGCACCCGGACGTGAGCCCGGCGCAGGCCCGCGTCGTACTCCCCGTGGCCCCAAGCTCATTCCCGGCGCGTCCGTCGCGGGCGGTCGGTACCGCCTGCTGACTCCGCACGGTGGTTCGCGCGGACTGCAGTTCTGGCAGGCACTCGACGTCAAGCTCGACCGCGAGGTGGCCCTGACGTTCGTGGACGCCGAACAGCGCTCCACCTCCGCCGGTCCCGAAGGCCCGCAAGCCATTCTGTCGCGCACCCTGCGCCTGGGCCGGATCAACTCGCCCGGTCTCGCCCGCGTGCTCGACGTGGTCCGCGGTAGCTCCGGCGGCATCGTCGTCGCCGAGTGGACCCCGGGCCGCTCGCTGCGGGAGATGGCCGACACGAAGCCGTCTCCGATCGGCGCCGCCAGTGCCATCCGCGCACTCGCCGCGGCCGCCGAGACCGCGCACCGGGCCGGCGGGGCACTGTCCATCGACCACCCCGACCGCGTCCGTATCAGCATCAACGGCGATGCCGTGCTGGCGTTCCCGGCCACGCTCGCCGACTCCGACTCGAGTACCGACGTGCGCGGACTGGGCGCCATGCTCTACGCCCTCATCACCGCCCGCTGGCCGCTGGGTGACCCGTCCGCGCCCTCGGGTGACCCGTCGGGGTCGCACCGTCCGGGCAGCGTCGGCGGTATGCGACTGGCCGACCGCGACTCCAGCGGACAGCCCATCGGACCGCGGGTGATCCGGCCGGAGGTCCCGTTCGAGATCTCCGCGGTGGCGTTGCGCTCGCTCGAGCCGAACGGGGGAATCCGCACGGCGGCCACCGTGCAGCACATTCTCGATCAGGCGTCCGTCGTCAACGACAAGACCGAATTCATCCCCGCCCTGCGGCTCGGGCAGCGGGGCCCCGGCACGACCGGTCACGCTCTCGCCGACCCGGAAGCGTTGGAGGCGGAGAAGAAGAAGTCCAACCGGATGATCGCGGCGCTCGTGGGCCTCGCGGTCGTCACGATCATCGTGCTGGCGCTCCTGGGCTTCTGGCTCGCGACGTTCCTCACGGGCAGCAGTTCCGACGCGCCGCTCACCGAACAGGACTTCGGGCTCACCACGTCGGCCGAGGCACCGCCCAACCCCGAGTCGCCCGCACCCGCGCCCGCCCCGGCGGCGAACGTGGCACCGGTCACGCCCTCGGGGGCAACGGTGTTCTCGCCGCAGGGCACACCCGACTCGGCCGCGAACGCCCGGCTGGCCGTCGACGGCAACACGTCCACCGTGTGGAGCACCGACTCGTACTTCCAGCCCTTCCCCGCGCTGAAGAACGGTGTGGGCCTGATGGTCACGCTGGACGAGCCGGCGACCCTGTCGAGCGTGTGGATCAACTCGCCGACTCCGGGCACCAACGTCGAGATCCGCAGCGCGCCGTCGGAGAACCCGACCCTCGACCAGACGCAGGTGCTCGGTTCGAAGGTCCTCGGCAACGGCGTCACCGACATCCCGGTGAAGTCGGAGGGACCCACCAAGAACGTCCTGGTGTGGATCACCGGCCTGAGCAATTCCGGTGGCAAGAACCAATCGTCCATCGCCGACGTCGGTTTCAACGCCGCGACCTAGTCGGCACCCGGTGCTCGCGGACCGGCGAATTGAGCTAACATCCGCCGGTGCGAATCTTCCGGGGGGATTCCGAGGGTGAGCCCTCGGACGTCGACCTGTTGGCTGCGCACGTCGCCGGCGATCGGCACGCCTTCGAGACACTGCTCGCGCGGCACTACGACCATCTGTGGCACGTCGCCAAACGCACCAGCTACACCACCGAGGATGCGGCGGACGCCCTGCAGGAGGCGCTGCTGTCCGCGCATCGCAACGCAGGCTCGTTCCGCCGGGATGCCGCGGTCCGCAGCTGGCTGCACACGATCGTGGTCAACGCCTGCCTCGACCGGATCCGCCGCAACAAGGCTCGTCCGGCGGTATCCCTGTCCGCGGACGAGGACGACGAGCCGCGCGACGCCCGCGACTATGTGTCCGAGGTGGAGCTCAGCCTGGTGGTCGAGCGCGCACTGGCGCAGCTGCCAGCGGATCAGCGGACCGCGATCGTGGCCGTCGACCTCGAGGGCCGTTCGACCAGCGAGGCCGCCATTCTCCTCGGGGTTCCGGAAGGCACCGTGAAGAGCCGCTGCGCCCGCGGCCGGAAGAAGCTGGCCGCCTCTCTCGAATATTTTCGGGTGGAGGGGAACCGATCATGACTCCGGGGCGTCAAAACGTAGTAGGAGCGGGTAACTGTCCTGACGTCCCGGACCACAACGACTCGGTGAGGAGGTGCCATGGCCGACCGTGAACCCGACCCGTCCGATGCCACGCTGCCTGCACCGCCGTACTCCGAGGACCTGTTGGCCGACCTTCATGCCGGGGTACTGCCGGAGTCGGTCAGCGATCGCCTGTGGCCACTCGTCCGGAACGACCCGCAGGCGATGTCGGTGATCGACGCCCTCGACCGGGTCACCGATCAGCTGGGTGCGCTCGGTCGCGATCATTCCGTCTCGACCCCGATTCCCGCCGACGTCGCCGACCGCATCAATCGTGCTCTCGCCGCGGAGCGGGACACACCTGCCGAGGCCACCGCGGTCCCACTCGCCCGGCGGCGGAAGTGGGCTGCCGCGGCCGCGGGGACGTTCGCGGCGGCGGCAGCGGTCGTGGTGGCCGTCGCGGTCGTCACGCCGGACAGGCAGGAACCCGAGACGCCGATCGTCGCCCTGCCCAGTTCCGAAACCTCGCCGGCACCAGCCGTTCTCGATCTGGGCACCGATCTCGACTCCGGACGCCTCCTCACCGTGATCGGTTCGCGGCAGCTCGGACCACTCGAGGATCCCGCACAACTGTCGGAATGTCTGCGCGCCAACGGTATCGAAACGTCCCGCCCCCTGCTCGGTTCCGGCGAGGTTCGCCTCGACGGTGTTCCCGGGGTACTGCTGCTGGTGGCCGCGCCGCGTCCGCCGCAGATCACGGCCCTGGTGGTCGGCCGCGAGTGCGGCGCGGGAGATCCGGCGACGATCGCCGTCACCGAGATCGGTTGATCCTCAAGATCGTTCCCGCCCCGAACGGGCGACCGGCAGGAGTAGCTCGAGGATCTTCCCACGCAGTTCCGGGGTGTCGTCCTCGACGGCGATCAGGCTGGTGAACAGCGCGGCGCCGGCGGCGAGCACCAGCACGGCCGTCGCGGTGCTCGACCCGGCCGGGTCCTCCTCGCTCTCGAACAGCTGAGTACTCGGCCCGCTGAATCCCCGCCACAGCGCGGTGCGGAGATCGTCGTGGTCCCGGATCGCGGCCAGCAGACCCGGCGTGGCCGCTCGCACCTCCGGTCGTAAGAACAGTTCGGCGCTGCCGGTCACCACCCAACGGATCCAGCCTTCGCGGTCGGTGCCCTCGAACGGTGTCAGGTCGGGTGTTGCACCGAGGATGGCGTCGAGAACCAGGTGCGCCTTCGACGGCCACCGTCGGGTGATGGAGGCCCTGCTCACCCCGGACCGCGTCGCGATGGCCCGCATGCTCAGTTGTTCCCAGCCCGATTCCACGAGCATCGCCCGGGTGACCGCGAGGACGTCGGTGTCGATCCGCGGGTCGCGGGGGCGGCCGCTTCCAGTTGCATTCATTGGTTCGAATTGTGGGACACAAGTGCCTTCCGCGCTATATCGTACCTATTACGAGACCAGTGGCACCGTAATTCGAACAGGACGGTCACATGAAGATCGCAGTCACCGGCGGCACCGGATACGTCGGCGCCCACACCACGCTGGCGCTCCTCGCCGCCGGCCACTCGGTTCGGCTGCTGGTGCTGCCCGCCGAATCTCCCGACGCCGTACTCGCGGCAGCCGGGGACGACGCCGCGCGGATCGAGCAGGTGGTCGGCGACATCCGCGACGCCCAAGTGGTCGCACGCCTCCTCGACGGCTGCGACGCACTGCTCCACGCCGCCGGGGTAGTGGGCACCGACGATCGACGCGAGCAGCTGATGTGGGAGATCAACACGCAGGCCACCGCCGCGATCCTCACCCGGGCGGCGTTCCTCGGACTCGACCCGATCATCCATGTCGCGAGTTTCAGTGCCCTGTTTCCGTCACCCGACGCCGTCATCGGCCCGGACAGTCCGACGGCGTCGGGCCGCAGCGCGTACGGCCGCACCAAAGCGGCCGCCGATCGCATCGCCCGCGCGCTCCAGGACGCGGGCGCCCCCGTGGTCATCACGTACCCGACGAGCGTCGTGGGTCCCGGGCTCGGATCCACGAAGGGCATCACCGAACAGGGCTGGGGCGCGATCGTCAGCGGCGGGGTGGCACCCCGATTCGACGGCGGCATGCAGATGATCGACGTGCGCGACGTGGCCGCGGTCCACGCCGCCGCGATGCACCCCGGCCGCGGTCCCCGGCGATACGTCTGCGGCGGCGAACTCGTCGAGTTCAACCAGCTCATCGACGTCCTCGAACACTCGTCGGGCCGTCGACTCCGGCGCATCCCGCTGTCGGGCAGCACCTTTCGCACGCTCGGGCGGATCGCCGACGTGATCGGCAGGTTCACACCTCTCAGCGCGGGGCTCAGTTACGAGGCCGCCTGGTTGCTCACCTCGGCGACCCCGACCGACGACTCGCGCACCCGCGACGAGCTGGAGCTCACCTGGCGGCCTGCCCGCGCGGCGCTGGCCGCGACCTTCACCTGAACGCCCTTCCACCACCACCCTCGAAGGCGGACCACCATGACCGTTCCACCACCGCACCCCGGCATCTGGGAGCCGGCCCGCCTGGGTCCCCTGACGCTGCGCAACCGCATCGTGAAGGCCGCCACGTTCGAGGGCGTCATGCCGCGCGGCCGGATCACCGACCAGCTCGTCGACTTCCACGCCGAGGTCGCTCGCGGCGGCGCCGCACTGACGACCGTCGCGTACTGCGCCGTCTCACCCGGCGGACGCGTCCACGCGAACACCCTCGTGCTCGACCGCGCCCGCGTCCCCGACCTGCGCCGGCTCACCGACGCCGTTCACGCCGAAGGCGGGTTGGTCGCGGCGCAGATCGGTCATGCCGGTCTGGTCGCGAACACACTGTCCAACCGCACCAAGACCCTCGCGCCGTCCACCCGCCTCAGCCCGCCCGCGATGGGTCTGGTGAAGGGGGCCACCCGAGTAGAACTCGACCAGGTCACTCGGGACTTCGAGGACACGGCCCGCAACGCCGTCGAGGCAGGATTCGACGCGATCGAGGTCCACCTGGGGCACAACTACCTCCTCAGCTCGTTCATGAGCCCCAACCTCAACAAGCGGACCGACGAGTACGGGGGCAGCCTGGAGCGGCGGGCGGCGTTCCCCAGGCGGGTGGTCGAGAGAGTGCGCCACGCCGTCGGCGACTCGGTGGCCGTCACGGCCAAATTCAACATGACAGACGGTGTTCCGAAAGGGCTGTGGCTCGACGACAGTCTCCGTATCGCGCAGCTCCTCGAAGCCGACGGGCATCTCGACGCGCTGCAGCTCACCGGGGGCAGCTCGTTGCTCAACGGGATGTACTTCTTCCGCGGCGAGGTTCCGATGGCGGAATTCGTTGCCTCACAGCCCAAGCTGGTGGGCTGGGGCCTGAAGGTCTACGGGCCGCGCATCTTTCCGACGTACCCCTTCGAGGAAGCGTTCTTCCTCCCGATGGCACGGCAGTTCCGCGAAGCCCTGTCGATGCCGCTCATCCTCCTCGGCGGCATCAACAGACTCGACACGATCGAGAACGCACTCGGCGACGGGTTCGAGTTCGTCGCGATGGCGCGCGCCCTGCTCCGCGACCCGGACCTCGTCAACAAGTTCCGCGACCGGCACGTGGCCGAGGGACTCTGC
Organism: Rhodococcus jostii RHA1; assembly: GCF_000014565.1. Lineage (NCBI taxonomy): Bacteria > Bacillati > Actinomycetota > Actinomycetes > Mycobacteriales > Nocardiaceae > Rhodococcus > Rhodococcus jostii. Next base: position 3,860,337 of record NC_008268.1, read on the forward strand.
ATCCATTGCAACAAATGCATGCCCACCATCTACACGGGCACCCGCTGCGTCATCCGGGAGACTCTGCGCTGATCAGGGCGCCCGCGAGGGGAGCGACCGGTATCACCTGCAGTCGGGGAACAACACCCTTTAGTCTTGTGTTGATCCATACGACTGAGCACCCCCTCACTACTGGAAGGCCCGCATGACCACTCCATCGACGGTTCATGAACTCATCATCGTTGGTTCGGGACCTGCCGGATACACCGCTGCCGTCTACGCGGCGCGCGCGGAACTCGAACCGTTGCAGTTCGAGGGGACCCAGTTCGGTGGCGCCCTCATGACCACCACCGAGGTCGAGAACTTCCCCGGATTCCGTGAGGGAATCATGGGACCCGACCTGATGGACCAGATGCGCGAGCAGGCCAAGCGGTTCGGCACCGACATCCGCACCGAGGACGTCGAGGAACTCGACCTCACCGGCCCGATCAAGAAGGTCGTCGTCAACGGCGAGACCTACCAGGCGCATGCGGTGGTGCTGGCAATGGGCGCCGCAGCCCGTTACCTGGGGATTCCGGGTGAAGAGAAGTTGCTTGGCCGCGGCGTCAGCGCCTGCGCCACGTGTGACGGATTCTTCTTCAAGGATCAGGACATCGTCGTCGTCGGCGGCGGCGACTCCGCCATGGAGGAGGCCACCTTCCTCACCCGCTTCGCGCGCAGCGTCACCGTGGTGCACCGCCGCGAGGAGTTCCGTGCGTCCCGCATCATGCTCGAGCGCGCCAAGGCGAACGCGAAGATCCGGTTCGTCACCAACGCGGCGCCCGTCGAGGTGCTGGGCGAGAACAGCGTCACCGGCCTCGTGATCCGCGACACCGTCACCGGTGAGACCTCCACGCTGGACGTCACCGGCATGTTCGTCGCCATCGGTCACGACCCGCGCAGCGAACTCGTCAAGGGACAGGTCGACCTCGACGACGCCGGATATGTGCTCGTCAAGACGCCGACCACCGCCACCTCCGTGGACGGAGTCTTCGCCGCCGGCGACCTGGTCGATCACATCTACCAGCAGGCGATCACCGCCGCCGGCACCGGTTGCTCCGCGGCGATGGATGCCGAGCGCTGGCTGGCAGAGCGCGGCGACATCACCGCCAACACCGTCGCCGCCGCGGGCTTACCGGTCGACGCCTGACCTCACCACACACACCCACCTCGAGTAAGGGAAATCCCCGTGTCGAATACCGTCACCATCACCGATGATTCGTTCCAGCAGGACGTCATTTCCAGTGACAAGCCTGTCCTCGTCGACTTCTGGGCCACCTGGTGCGGCCCGTGCAAGATGATCGCCCCCGTCCTCGAGGAGATCGCCGGTGAGCACAGCGAGAAGCTGACCATCGCGAAGCTCGACATCGACGCCAACCCGGGCGCTGCGCGCGATTTCCAGGTCATGTCGATTCCCACGCTGATCCTGTTCAAGGACGGCAAGCCGATCAACACGATTGTCGGCACCAAGGGCAAGGCTGCGCTGCTGAAAGAGCTCGCCGACGTTCTCTGATCGACACCCGAACACCCGGCGCGATTCCCGATTTTGTGGGAATCTCTGAGACAATCGATCGATGTGCTCCAGTCGCATCAGCTAGACCGACCGGAACACATCGATCGTTTTGTTTGTACCGAGACTCGTATGTACTCGTTGATTCGGACTGAGAGGCCCTGAAACATGCACCGACTCCGTCACGGCGACCATGGTCCGGCCGTCGCTGAGATTCGGGGCACTCTGGCCGGTCTCGGTTTCCTGCACAACGGCGTCGCCGACACCCGTCGCGAGGGCACCAACGGTTCGCACTGGATCGCCCCCGACGCCGTGTTCGATCACCACCTGGACAGCGCCGTACGGGCCTTCCAGCAGCAGCGTGGGCTTCTCGTCGACGGAATCGTGGGTCCTGCCACCTACCGGTCCATGAAAGAGGCGTCGTACCGCCTGGGCGCGCGCACGCTGATCTACCAGCTGTCCGCACCGCTCTACGGCGATGACGTCGCCACCCTGCAGACCCGCCTGCAGGATCTCGGCTTCTATGTCGGTCGCGTCGACGGCTTCTTCGGCCCGCAGACCCACGATTCGCTGTCCTCGTTCCAGCGGGAGATCGGGATCGCCGCCGACGGCATCTGCGGTCCGGCCACCCTGCGGTCGCTCGAGTTGCTCGGCACCCGCGTCACCGGTGGGTCACCGCACGCGATGAGCGAAGAAGAAATGGTTCGCAGCTCCGGACCCCAGCTGAGCGGCAAGCGGATCGTCATCGACCCGGGCCTCGGCGGCGACACCTACGGCACCATCGTCCGGTCCGCGTACGGCACGATCTCGGAGTCCGACATCCTGTGGGATCTCGCCAGCCGCCTCGAGGGCCGCATGGCCGCGACGGGCATGGAGACGTTCCTGTCCCGCCCGCACCACGCCAATCCGACGGACATCGAACGCGCGTCCACGTCGAACGCCTTCGATGCCGATCTGATGATCTCGTTGCGCTGCGATGGCAACACGAGCCCGTCCGCCAACGGTGTCGCGAGCTTCCACTTCGGCAACTCGCACGGTTCGACGTCGATGATCGGTCAGGTCCTCACCGGGTTCATTCAGCGGGAGATCGTGGCGCGCACGCCCCTGCAGGATTGCCGGACCCACGGCCGCACCTGGGACCTGCTGCGTCTGACGAACATGCCGACCGTGCAGATCGACCTCGGTTACCTCACCAACGACCTCGACGCCGCGGTGCTCTCCAACCCCCGGGCCCGCGACGCCATCGCCGAAGCGATCCTCATCTCCGTGAAGCGTCTGTACCTGCTCGGTCAGGACGATCAGCCGACCGGAACGTTCACGTTCGCCGAGTTGCTCGCCGAAGAGCTGTCTTCCTCCGAACGTTCCTGACGTCTCGTTCCCGAACGCTCAGTGCGCACCGACGGGTGTGCGCTCCCCGATGTCGACCATGCTCACCGTCGCGGTGTGGATCAGACGCTCCAGGGCAGCCTCGACGTCTTCCTTCCACCCGTGATCCCGGTTCAGCTCGAGCCGTAGGCGCGGGAACCGATGATGGGGCGCGACGATTTCGAAGCCGTTGTCCTCGAGGAAATCGGCCGGGATCATGCACTCCTCGGGGGAGCACTCGCGCGCCGCTGTGGCTGACGCCATCCCGTGTGTGTCGATCGGCCCGGTTCCGTCGGTGTTGCGGATACCGAACGCCTCGAGCGCGCGAACACCGCGGCGCACGAGATCGGCCACCACGGCTTGGATCAAGGTGGTTCCGAGATTCTGTTCTTCCCCGGCCGGCTCGAGCCGAAGGCTGGTGAGGAGGACAGCGTCGGCACCGACCGGAGCGGTCGGGAGAAGCTGCGCGCGCGGCACCGTCCGTGGGGGAGCGTAGAGGGCGCTGCCGACCGGCTTGCCATCCATGACGGCAACCTGACCGCACGATCCCCATTCGAGCATGACCATGGAGAGCCAGGCTTCCTTCTCGAACTCCTGGTCGCAGAATCCGCGCGAACTGTGGATGGCCGCGGGATCCATTTCCCAGAAGACACAGCGACGAGCGTGGGCGGAGAGCTTGTCCAAGCCGTCGAGAGTGAGCGATGTGACGTGAGTCGACACTGGCTAGCTCAGCCTCCATATGTCACTACCGCAGATCATTCGACATCCTCTGGTATTCAACGTTTTTCGCCCCCGATAGTTCTGCTGGAGTCGGTCCGTCAGCGGCCACTGTCACAGTGACGGATCACCCGCGGGTACTGCTACCTCTCTCAGGCGCTCATGAATCGGCCTTCTGTGCCTCCATCATCCCAACGATCCTCTGAAGATCGTCCACCGAACCGAACTCGACCACAATCTTGCCCTTGCGCTTGCCGAGGCTGACCGTGACCCTCGTGTCGAACGAATCCGACAGCCGCTCGGCGACGTCCTGCAGGCCCGGCATCTGGATCGGCTTGCGGCGCTGGGCGGGCTGCGCCGCCTGGTCGTCGCTGCGGTTGGCGAGCGTCACCGCCTCCTCTGTCGCGCGAACGGACATGCCCTCCGCGACGATGCGTGCCGCCATCACCTCTTGCGCGTCGGCTCCGGCCTCGAGCGACAACAGGGCGCGAGCGTGACCGGCGGACAGCACACCCGCCGCGACGCGTCGTTGCACGGGAATCGGCAATTTCAACAGTCGGATCATGTTCGTGACGACGGGACGCGAGCGGCCGATCTTCGCCGCCAGTTCCTCGTGGGTCACCTCGAACTCTTCGAGCAACTGCTGATACGCCGCAGCCTCTTCGAGCGGGTTCAGCTGCACGCGGTGGATGTTCTCCAGGAGCGCGTCGCGAAGCATGGCGTCGTCGCCGGTCTCGCGGACGATCGCCGGGATCGTCTCCAGCTCGGCTTCCTGGCTGGCACGCCACCGACGCTCGCCCATGACGAGCTGGAACTTGCCGTCGTCGAGCGGACGCACCACGATCGGCTGCATCAATCCGAACTCGCGGATCGAGTGGACGAGCTCGGCGAGTGCGTCGTCGTCGAACACCTGACGCGGCTGCTTGGGGTTCCGCTCGATCAGGTCTGGAGCGATTTCCCGGTACACCGCCCCGGTGGGGGAGGGGAGGGGTTGAGCACCGTTTCCGGATTCGCCGTCGGCGCCGTTGCTGCTTCCATTGTTTCCCGTGGACGCGGGAGCGGTCTTCTCGTCGGTCGCAGAGTCCGACGCGTTCGTCGCGGGAGCGGTCAGTACGGTGCGCCGGTCCGCGCCGATCACGACGTCCGCGGCGGCGTTGCCCAGCCCCGGTCCCGTCGTCGTCGGTCCCGTAGGAATGAGCGCAGCCAGTCCACGGCCAAGTCCACCCTTACGCGTCTGACTCATCGCTGCTCCTGCTTCGTGATGTGTGCGGTGCGTGCTGCGAGTTCACGTCCCGCGTCGAGGTAACTCATGGCGCCCCGCGAGCCGGGGTCGTAGTCGAGCACGGTCATGCCGTACCCGGGAGCTTCGGACACCTTCACGCTGCGGGGAATGACGGCGCGGAGGACGGCGTCACCGAAGTGGGTGCGGACCTCTTCGGCCACTTGGTCGGCCAACTTGGTGCGCCCGTCGTACATCGTGAGAAGGACCGTCGACACGTGGAGGTCCGGGTTGAGATGTGCCTGCACCAGTTCGATGTTCCGCAGCAGCTGTCCCACACCCTCGAGGGCGTAGTACTCGCACTGGATCGGAATCAGGACTTCCTTGGCCGCGACCATGGCGTTCACCGTGAGCAGTCCGAGCGAGGGCGGGCAGTCGATCAGGATGAAGTCGGCGTCCACCTCGCCGAGCGCCTTCTCCGAGAGCGCGCCCTTCAGCCGACCCTCGCGGGCGACCATGGAGACCAATTCGATCTCGGCGCCGGCGAGGTCGATCGTGGCCGGAATGCAGAACAGCCGGTCGTTGTGCGGGCTCTTCTGGATCGCCTCCGCTGCCGTTACCTCACCGAGGAGAAGCTCATAGCTGGACGGCACACCGGAGTGGTGGGCGACTCCCAACGCCGTGCTGGCGTTGCCCTGCGGGTCGAGGTCGATGACCAGAACGGTAAGTCCCTGGACCGCGAGGGCGGAGGCGAGGTTGACCGCGCTGGTCGTCTTGCCGACGCCGCCCTTCTGGTTGGCGATCGTGAGGATCCGCCGTTCGGGCGGCTTCGGCAGACTCACCGAGTGGGGGTGCAGCACCTGACTTGCGCGGTGCGCGGCGGCACCGATCGGAGTCTCCTCGACGGAGATTCCGTTGTAGGGGGCCGTGAATCCGTCGTCTCCGTTCCCGGAGCTCGTCGCCTGGCCGGATTGATGGTCGGCTTCACGTGAAGCTGTTTCACGTGAAACGGCGGATTCAGGCCCACCCGACATTGACTACTCCTTCGATTGGGAATCGCTCGTTACTCGACATATTCACTCCCTAGTCACCGTGCACATCGTCATCGACGCTGACGGCGTTTCGGTACACGTTCTGCCCGAACGACAACGGTGGGGACAGGAAGCAGGCCCACTCCGCATTCCACGATATCCAGCTTGCCAGCACCCAACCGAGTCAGGGAAGCGCGATCACGGGAAATCTCTTCGGCGGCGCTCGAACCTTTCAATGCGAGCATTCTCCCATGCTCGTGGATAAGCGGCAGCGACCACTTGGCCAACTTCTCCAACGGTGCCACAGCACGGGACGTCACGACGTCTGCGCCACCGGCTTCCTTCACCACACCCGACTCCTCGGCCCGGCCACGGACCACCAGCACGTCCAGACCGTTCGACTCGACGAACTCGGCGAGGTACACCGACCGTCGCAGCAGCGGCTCCACCAATGTGATCCGGAGATCAGGTCGCGCGATCGCGAGCGGGATACCGGGCAACCCGGCACCGCTTCCGACATCAACGACGGACTCACCCTCGGCGATCAGTTCACCGACGACGGCACAGTTGAGGAGGTGGCGTTCCCAGAGTCGCGGAACCTCCCGTGGTCCGATCAATCCCCGCTCGACCCCGTCGGACGCCAACGACTTGTAGTAGCGCTCCGCAATATCGAATCGTTCACCGAACACCTGGCGTGCCGCCGCTTGTTCGTCCCATTCGGCCGGCTCTCCACCATTCGGTTCCACGTGAAACATCCTCCCGCGAATAACGCGAAATCAACAAACACAGTTTCTTTATTATCCGCCCTCCGTTGCGAGTATGTCCCTTAACTCGAACGCGCAACGCCGGAACAGTGTCGAGCCGCACCCCTTCCGGTGGGGGAGGGGAGGGGTTGAGTTCGTGCACTGTCGGTGAGGCAACCCGCCGACTCGGCGGTCCCGCGTCGCCTCGCCGGTGAACGACCTCGGATGCGTCTCGCGCACATCGCGTCATCTGGTTCTGCGGATCAACAGCGGGGCGATCGACGCGCGGATGTTTCACGTGGAACAGGCGACGGATCGCAAAGGGCGATCTGGGGCCCGTCGTAGTCCCGGCCCGAGTTTGTTCTGCGCCGGTGCGCGCCCGGGACGGTGGTCCGTCTGATCGCATTCGGCGCGGGCAGTTTCACGTGTAACAACTGTCCTGTGTTTCACGTGGAACAGAACCGACACGCCCGCACGTCACCCGGCCGACGTCCCAAGTCGGCGGAGCCAGCGGTCCAGCGAATGGCCGACCTCCCAACGAGGCGCAGCCATCGACGCCTACTCGACGCTACCTCTCGACAACTTCACTCCGATGAAGCCCGAGTTCTCAATCATCACAGTGACGAAACTCCCGGGTGTGGTTGGGTGGGTGAAACTACAACCTAAATTCATTCAAAAACGTCCGAAATGAGCGGCCTGCGGCCTCCACATACGCGATAGGTCAGACCGTGGTGTCCGGGAACGAGTGGTGCTCGTGAGCGACGAGCCAACGACCATCTACCTTCCGCAACCCCACTGTTGAGGCGGAGCCGGTTTTCCGGATTGCCGGCGAGCTCCGCTTCCATTCCACAGCGGAGGAGCGCATGGGCGAACGCAACATCCTCGCCGGCAGTCACGTCCAATGACACCATCTCGAACCTGGCACCCTGCGACTGCCATTCGAAGAACGGCGGCCATGTCTCGCGATACGCATCAATTCCGCGAGCGCCCTCGTATGGCGGCGGCACGTCGAACATCACGATGTCGTCGGAGTGGTCCGCGAGAACCCCGGCCATGACGCCGCTATGCACAGCCTCCACCCAACGGTCGATCAGATTCCGGATCTGTCGTTCGTCCTCGCTCATCATTCACTCCATCAAGTCGACGGCACCGCTTCGGTCGCTTCAATCATGTGGACTTCGAGAAGCGTTGAAACTCATCGCACCGAACCACTGACACGTGAGTGGTATGTCTCAGGACTTCGCGGACGCTTGCGGATCGTTCCGCTCACCATCGCCTGACGAGCGGAACAGAGCTTCGATGGATCCAGCACCCTCTCCACGATCCCAGCAGTAGTCGCGGCAGGAGGGTTACCCGATCGCTTCGTCACAAGGGCCCCGACGGATTCACGTGAGGGCGGCCCCTGAAAACTGAGCGAGGCACGGCATCCCAATCTTGACCCGTCTCCATACATCCTGGCTCGAGTCCGCTCGGCCTGGGCCGCCGAGGGTTGTTGAAGAGTTCCAGACGATGCCGGCGACCCCACCTACTTTGCGGGGGACATCGTCAGCAATTTCCGCTTCCCGCCGCTGCTCGATGGGGCGCATCGCCGGGAAAGTCGGCCGCCTCCGGGAAGTCCGAGGCAGGGAAGAGTCATCTGGTCGACACGCTCGCGCGCACGCCGCGATCGAGACTCAGCTGCGGGTGCTGAAGGCAGTCGGACCCGCCGCCCGGACGCTGGCGAACTTCTGCTCCTGCGAGCTTGTGGTCGTCGACGACATCGGCATGCTGCCCGCCGGACAGAACGCAGCCGTAATCGTGGCGATGGACAATTCACACCGCCTCGCCGACACCTCGCTGGCATGTGCGTGCAGCCGCTCGACTGACGACGGAGGCTGAACTGACCCACCCCTGTCGCGGCACGATCGGGGCGAAGTCGGCGGACCGGTGGCGCAGTGACCCGCCCGCACTGTCCACGAAGTCCTGAGACAGCGCAGTCACGCGACGGTGGCGCACGAAATCTCGCCGCGGACACCCGACCTTTCGGTGGGGGAGGGGAGGGGTTCGTGTTTCACGTGAAACGAAACGAAGCCAAAGTGACGGATCGCAACTACGGATAGCGAGAAGGCGGGGCTCCCGGAGATGAATCCGGGAGCCCCGCCTTGGTGATGCTTGTGTGGATCAGTCCTTGATGACGACCACGCGACGTGAAGGCTCGGCGCCTTCGCTCTCGCTCGAAACCCCATCGACCTTCGCGACTGCGTCGTGAACGATCTTGCGCTCGAACGGTGTCATCGGAGCGAGCTCCTCGCGTTCACCGCTCTCGAGTACGCGGCGGGCAGCCGAGGAACCCAGCTCGGTCAATTCGGCGCGACGGCCGGCACGCCATCCGGCGATGTCGAGCATCAGGCGACTACGTTCGCCCGTCGCCTGCTGCACGGCGAGGCGAGTCAGTTCCTGGAGTGCGTCCAGCACCTCACCCTTGCGCCCGACCAACTTGGTGAGATCGTCTCCACCGTCGATGCTGACAACAGCACGGTCACCCTCGACGTCCAGGTCGATATCGCCGTCGAAGTCGAGTACGTCGAGCAGCTGCTCCAGGTAGTCGCCGGCGATTTCCCCTTCCTCGATCAGGTAGTCGTCAGAATCGGAATCCACCTCGGTGTCCGGGTTCTGCGTCGTTGCAGTCACGTCTGTCTCATCTCCGTCCACTGCGATGTCAGGCTCACTAGCCATGCTCGTTCTCTTTTCTGAATCAGCGCCGCTTGCGCTTGGGGGACTTTCCGCGGTTGGACTGGGGGCGGGCACCGGGCTTCGGCTTCGACGTTCCGGCAGCCGAACCGTCACCACTCACCTGATCGGAGGCGCTGTCTTCGACGATGCCCTCGACGATCTCCGGCTCGTCCGCCGAGGAAGAACCGTCCGTTGCGGTCGCGGACTTCTTCTTTTTCTTGGTGAGATCGGGACGTGCACCGGGCTTCGGAGCGTTGTCCGCCCGGCGTGCGATGGCAGCCTGCTTCTTCTCTTCCTCTTCTTGGTCGATGCGACGGAAGACGATGTGCTGCTGCCCGTAGGTCCAGATGTTGTTACTCACCCAGTACAGGAGGATCGCGATGGGGAGGAACGGACCACCGACGAGCACACCGAGCGGGAAGATCCACAGCGCGAGCTTGTTCATGATCGCGGACTGCGGGTTGGCGGCGGCCTCGGGGCTCTGCCGCGCAACGGAGGCACGTGAGTTGAAGTGAGTCGCGATGCTGGCGATGATCATCAGCGGAACCGCGACGACCGCGATGTTCAGCACGGTGGGGATCGGGCCGTACGCAGCGAACGCGTCGAGCTGCGCCTTCGGCATGGTGATCCAGGCCGAGATGGGAGCGCCGAACAGTCGGGCACTCAGGAAGGACTGCACGTCCTCCACGCTGAAGAAGTAGTTCGGAGTGTTCGCGTTGGCCTCGACCGACATGCCGAGCTGACCGATACCGGTGCCGGTGCGGTTGAAGGAGCGCAGCACGTGAAACAGGCCAATGAAGACCGGCGCCTGCGCGAGAACCGGGAGGCAGCCCATGATGGGGTTGAACCCGTGCTCCTTCTGGAGCTTCTGCATCTCGACGGCCTGACGCTGGCGGTCGCCGGAGTACTTCTTCTGCAGGGCCTTGATCTGCGGCTGAAGTTCCTGCATCTGGCGCGTCGTACGAACCTGCTTGACGAACGGCTTGTACAGCACGGCACGCAGCGTGAACACGAGGAACACGACGGAGAGCGCCCAGGTGATACCGCTGTCCGGGCCCAGGAAGGGAATAGCACCGAAAACCTTGTGCCAGACCCACAGGATCCCGGACACCGGATAGTAAATGAAGTCGAGCACGGCTCTATGTACTCCTCTGTTCGTCCACGTTCGCCGGACAGCAACGACGGCCACCCGCATGACGGTCGCGACGGGCAGGGACCGGGTCCCACCCACCAGGGTGCCAGGGGGCACACTTCGCCAACCGAACCACCGTCAAAAAAAGGCCTTTGATCACCCCGTGGGTACGCAGGGATTCCACCGCGTACTCGCTACAGGTCGGCATGAACCGGCAGGTCGGCATCCTCAGGGGCGACACATACGTCCGGTAGAGCTCGATGAAGAAAATGAGAGTGCGCGCCGGCAACGCACGGACCGACTTCCACGCGGAAGAGGCCGAGGAGGTGGCCTCGGCCGTATCGGCGCGCGACTCGTGGAGTGCGCTTTTCATGCGGAGGTACTCACGGGCGCAAGAAGGTCCAATCGAAGGAGACCTGCACGGAGTTGCTTCTCCAGGTCCCGGCTACTTGCAGTCGCAGCTCCCGGAAGAGCCCGAATCACCACATCGGTGCCCCGTGGAACCACGTCCACGAGGTCGATGCAGATATGACGAAGCCGGCGTGCGACTCGATGTCGAATCACCGCCGGCCCGACAGCCTTACTCACAACCAGTCCGAATCGCGGACCGCCGCTACTCACCAGCTCATCTGCCTGCGCACGGTCGAATGCGTGCACAACCAAGTCGCGTCTTCCCATCCGACGACCACGTCGCACAGTCATCGAAAAATCTGAATGACGACGCAATCGGTGCGGCTCAGGCAACACCCCGAGCTCCCGAACCCAGTGTCGGGATCAGGCGGTGAGAGATTCGCGGCCCTTACGGCGACGCGCCGAAACGATTGCACGACCCGCACGGGTCCGCATACGAAGACGGAAGCCGTGAACGCGCGCGCGGCGTCGGTTGTTCGGCTGGAACGTCCGCTTGCCCTTGGCCACGGTCAACACTCCTCGAAGTTCATCGACGCCTCCCGGCGTCATGGATCTAACATTGGCGAAAACTCAGGTGTTCATCCACAGGGTGGGGATGGAACGACTCCGAAACTGGACTCGAGCCAGCACGAAACCGCCACCTCACCACAGGGTGACTGTTCGAGAGTACTTACCACTCACGGTCAGGTCAAACTCGCTCACCTGCGATTCCCCCGCGAATCGGTTGACCGACACGCCGAGGATCGACAAATGCTTGCACCCCAACTTCCAATGTGCCAAACCGCTGTGAGGTTGCCGACACTGTTGCTAGCGTCTATGCATGGTCTCGCCGATGAACCCTGATCGAGTGCCCAGCTCTCGACTTCACCGTTCTCATCTGCATATTCACCACAATTCATCCACAGGGCACAGATGGTGTGCCGCTTCGGATCGCCACGAGGGTTGTTGACACCCTTCACTTCCCGGGTCCGTGAACCCGCTCATCCAGGCTTCGCATGCATAAGCGCAGGTCAGCGCGCTGGATCTGGACTCCTCGCCATGCAACGGCGTCTCGACAGGAGGCGTCTGCACTTTGTCCACATCTGTGGATAATTGTGTGGAAACACTGTTCAGATGGCATATTCGTAGGTCCGTACGGGGTCCATCCTCAGGTCGGGGAAGCTACCGATTCCACCTCGACGACGGCACCGACACTCGACTCGGCACCGCTGGCGCCGAATCCGCGAACACACTGGGGAGGAACCACGTGAACGACGATCCGAATGCGCTCGCACGGATCTGGATCGACGTCGTCGCTGACCTCACTTCCGATTCGCCCGGCGGCGATCTGCCGCCGTTGACGAGGGGACAGAAGGCGTGGTTGGCGCTCGTCAAACCGCTGACGCTCGCACAGGGCTTCGCGCTCCTGTCCGTTCCGTCGCCCTTCGCGCAGGAGGCGATCGAGCGGGATCTCCGTGAACCGATCCTCCACGCCCTCGGCCGGCATCTCGGTGAGCAGGTCGAAGGCCTCGGTGTGCGTATCGCGGCCCCGGTCGACGACGAACCCGAATCCGATCCGCCGAGCCGGGACCACCGGCCCGAGCCGGAACCTCTCCACACGCCTCGCCACCTCGAGCCCTCCGTCACCAGTTCCGGGTCGTTCCGCAGGCGCCGGTTCGGTTCCGGAGAGGATCAGCCCTACTCCGACACGACGGACTTCGAGGAAGTCGACGACGACCGCGAGGCCCTCGCCAGCGTCCACGAATCCTGGCCGTCGTACTTCACGAAGCCCCCGTCCGGCCCGGCACCGTCGGCGACCGGGGGGAACAGCCTCAACGCGAAGTACACGTTCGACACGTTCGTGATCGGCTCGTCCAACCGGTTCGCCCACGCCGCGGCGGTCGCCATCGCCGAGGCGCCGGCACGCGCGTACAACCCGTTGTTCGTGTGGGGAGCGTCCGGCCTCGGCAAGACGCATCTCCTGCACGCCGCCGGCCACTACGCCCAGCGGCTGTTCCCGGGGATGCGGGTGAAGTACGTCTCCACCGAGGAGTTCACCAACGACTTCATCAACAGCCTCCGAGACGACCGCAAGGTGGCGTTCAAGCGCCGCTACCGCGAGACCGACGTGCTGCTGGTCGACGACATCCAGTTCATCGAGGGCAAGGAAGGTATCCAGGAGGAGTTCTTCCACACCTTCAACACCCTGCACAACGCGAACAAGCAGATCGTCGTCTCGTCCGACCGGCCGCCGAAGCAGCTGGCGACACTCGAGGAACGACTGCGTACCAGGTTCGAATGGGGCCTGATCACCGACGTTCAGCCACCCGAACTCGAGACCCGCATCGCGATCCTCAGCAAGAAGGCCCGAATGGACCGCCTCGAGGTGCCCGACGACGTCCTCGAGTTGATCGCCTCCCGGATCGAACGCAACATCCGGGAACTCGAGGGTGCCCTCATTCGTGTGACGGCGTTCGCATCCCTGAACAGGCAACCCCTGGACCTCACGCTCGCCGAGGTGGTGCTGCGCGACCTGATGCCGGATTCGTCGAGTCTCGAGATCAATGCGGCGACGATCATGGCGGTCACCGCGGAGTACTTCAACATGTCCATCGACGACCTCTGTGGCCCCGGTAAGGCCCGTCCGCTGGCGTCCGCCCGCCAGATCTCCATGTACCTGTGCCGCGAACTCACCGATCTGTCCCTGCCGAAGATCGGGCAGACCTTCGGCCGCGACCACACCACCGTGATGTACGCGGACAAGAAGATTCGCAAGGAGATGACGGAGCGGCGGAAGGTCTACGACCAGGTCCAGGAGCTGACCGCCCGGATCAAACAGCGTTCCAAGAGGTAGTCGCCGTCCCGCCACTCCTGTGCCCCTGGTAGCTCGCCTACCGGGGGCACAGGTCGTTTCGGGGGAACTGCAGGGCCGCGGCAACTCGAGGGGCTCCTCGAGCCGGTCCTCGAGGGTTGGCTCGAGCGGGTCCTCGAGGACCCGCTCGAGGGTCTACTCGAGGCTCGTGCGAACCCCCGCCGATACGACACGCCGGTGCAACACGCCGACGCCGGGACCTGGGATAAAGCATGCACACCTGTGGATAAGTGTGGGGATGAGGTGGAATCTCTGTGGACAGAACGTGCAGAACTTTGAACAACCTCGAGTAGTCCACATGGGTGCCGGATTGGTCCTCGAGTTTGTCCTCGAGAATTCCCCATACGACGACGCGGACGGACCAGCGGCTACACGCCTTCGTCCACAGATTCCACAGGACCTAATAGTACTTCTCATTAATTCTTATAAAAACCTCTTTGAAAACAGGGTTGGGGACAGCGTCGGTTCACAGGCCTCGGTCGTCGACTCGAGGACGCGACGGTTCCGCTTTCAACTTCGTCCTCGAGGGCATACGGTTATGCATCGCCGCTCTGTGAAAGACTGCAGTGCTGTGGTCACGGCCCGACCGTGGCGAACAACCGTGCCTACCGAGAGGAACAACCCGGCGATGGAGCTTGGAAGCCTGAAGTTTCGTGTCTCCCGGGAAGAATTCGCTGATTCAGTGGCATGGGTCGCTCGCAGTCTGCCGTCGCGGCCTCCTGTCCCCGTTCTCGGCGGTGTTCTCTTGGACGCGACCGAGCAAGGGTTGACGGTTTCCGGATTCGACTACGAGGTATCGGCCCAGGTCAGGGTCGCAGCCGAGGTTGGCAGCGCCGGTCAGGTCCTCGTCTCCGGCAAGCTTCTCGCCGACATCACGAAATCGCTTCCCAACAAGCCGGTCGACGTGACTCTCGAAGGCACCCGCGTGCTGATCACGTGCGGAAGCGCCAAGTTCTCCCTGCCCACCATGCCGGTCGAGGACTATCCCCAGCTTCCGCAGTTGCCGCAGCAGACCGGCTCGATTCCCGCCGACGTCTTCTCCGAAGCGATCAGTCAGGTGGCTGTCGCGGCGGGCAAGGACGACACCCTGCCGATGCTCACCGGCATTCGCGTCGAGATCGAGCGCAACGCGATCGTGCTCGCCGCCACCGACCGGTTCCGTCTCGCGGTCCGTGAACTCGAGTGGTCGCCGGCGAACCCCGACACCACTGCGGCCGTCCTCATCCCCGCGAAGACGCTGTCCGAATCGGCGAAAACGCTTGCGGGAGATGCCACGTCGCCGGTCGAGCTGGCGCTCGGTTCGGGTTCCGCAGTCGGCAACGACGGCCTCCTCGGCATCGTCAACGACGGCCGCCGCACCACCACCCGGTTGCTGGACGCCGAGTTCCCGAAGTTCCGGCAGCTGCTGCCGTCCGAGCACACGGCACTGGCCACCGTCGAAATCGCTCCGCTCGTCGAGGCGATCAAGCGTGTTGCCCTCGTCGCCGAGCGCGGTGCGCAGGTCCGCCTGCAGTTCTCCACCGAGGGACTTCTCCTCTCCGCGGGTGGCGACGATGCGGGCCGCGCCGAGGAAGGCTTGAACGCGGTCTTCCAGGGTGAGCCGCTGACGATCGCCTTCAACCCCGGCTACCTGATCGACGGACTGTCCTCGCTGCACAGCGAGCAGGTGCTGTTCGGCTTCACGACCCCGAGCCGCCCCGCCGTGCTGCGTCCGGCCACCGAGGACGAGATCGAGCCCGACGATTCCGGCAACTTCGCGGCCCCGGAGAGCGCGTACACGTACCTGCTGATGCCGGTGCGTCTCCCGGGCTGACCGTTTCGCGGAAGCGAAAGCAGCACTGCCGAACGAAATCTCACGAGTGGACGGAGATCACGATGCAGATCGGGTTGGTCGGGCTCGGAAAGATGGGATTCAACATGCGCGAGCGGTTGCGCGCGCACGGGCACGAGGTGGTCGGTTACGACCCCCGCCCCGATGTCACGGATGTGGCGTCGCTCGCGGAACTCGCGCGGCGACTCGAGTCTCCCCGAGTCGTGTGGGTGATGGTTCCGGCAGGAAAGATCACCCAGGACACGGTGACCGAGCTGTCGTCGGTGCTCGAGACCGGCGACCTGGTGATCGACGGCGGCAACTCGAGATACACCGACGACAAAGTCCACGGTGAGCTGCTGGGTTCCCGCGGCATCGGCTACCTCGACTGCGGTGTGTCCGGCGGGGTCTGGGGACTCGAGGACGGCTACGGCATGATGGTCGGCGGATCGGACGCGGACGTCGAGCGGGCGCTGCCGATCTTCGACGCTCTGCGCCCCGAGGGGGAGCGTGCGGACGGCTTCGTCCACGCCGGCCCGGTCGGTGCAGGCCACTACGCGAAGATGATCCACAACGGCATCGAATACGGACTGATGCAGGCGTACGCCGAGGGCTACGAGCTGCTCGAGGCGGAAGACCTCGTCACGGACGTCCACGGTGTGCTGCGCGCGTGGACCAAGGGCACGGTGGTCCGGTCGTGGCTGCTGGAGCTGCTCGTCAAGGCATTGGGTGAGGATCCCGATTTCGCCGAGATCTCCGGTTACACAGACGATTCCGGTGAGGGTCGTTGGACGGTGCTCGAGGCGATCGATCATGCCGTGCCCGCACCGGTCATCTCGGCCGCGTTGTTCGCGCGGTTCGCCTCCCGGCAGGACGATTCCCCCGCGATGAAGGCCGTCTCGGCGCTGCGCAACCAGTTCGGTGGTCACGCCGTGAAGAAGGCGGCAGGCGAGGCAGAAGCCGGTTCTGGAACGTAGGTGTTCGTTCGCGCACTCTCGCTCAGAGACTTCCGTTCCTGGGACGCTCTCGGTCTCACCCTGCGTCCGGGCTGCACCGTCTTCGTCGGACCCAACGGGCACGGCAAGACGAACGTGCTCGAGGCGCTCGGCTACCTGTCGACCCTCTCGTCGCATCGGGTCAGCTCGGACGCCCCGTTGATCAGGACGGGGACCGGTCAGGCGTTCGCCGGAGCTACCGTCGTCAACGCCGGCCGGGAACTGACCGTCGATCTCGAGTTGAACGAGGGCAAGTCCAACAGGGCGCGGATCAACCAGTCACCCACCCGGCGGCCGCGGGAGATTCTCGGGATTCTGCAGACGGTGCTGTTCGCGCCGGAGGATCTGTCGCTGGTCCGCGGTGATCCGGGGGATCGGCGGCGCTATCTCGACGAACTCCTCACGTCCCGTATCCCACGGATGGCGGCGGTGCGCGCCGATTACGACCGGGTGCTGCGGCAGCGGTCGGCGCTGCTCAAGACCGCGGGCGGCGCGCTGCGACGGGTGTCTCGCGGCAGCGGCCGGCCGAGTGAGGACGGCGCGAGCGCCCTTGCCACGCTGGAGGTCTGGGACGGACATCTCGCCGCACACGGCGCACAGCTGCTCGCCGGGCGGCTCCACCTCGTCCATGATCTCGCGCCCCACCTGGCCGAGTCGTACCAATCGCTGGCGCCGGAGTCGAGGCCCGCGAGCATCCGCTACCGCTCGAGTCTGGGCTCCTCGCTGCCACCGGAGTTCACCGAACCGGCTCGAGTGCCCGAGGCGGGCGACATCGCGTTCCTCGAGGAGCGATTCCTTCAGGAGCTTTCCGTGATGCGCTCCAAGGAAATCGAGCGCGGGGTGTGTCTCGTCGGACCGCATCGTGACGATCTCGAACTGCACCTCGGCGACACCCCGGCGAAGGGATTCGCAAGTCACGGTGAGTCGTGGTCATTCGCGCTGTCGTTGCGGCTCGCGGGATTCGCCCTGCTGCGCTCGGACGGCAGCGATCCCGTCCTCATGCTCGACGACGTGTTCGCCGAACTCGACCGTCGCCGACGGCGCGCACTCGCCAAGGTCGCGTTGGACGCGGAACAGGTGCTGATCACGGCTGCCGTGCCGGAAGATGTTCCGGAGGAACTCGACGCCGTCCGATTCGGTGTGGAGGCCCGCGACACCGATCGAGGACGGATATCGCACATCGTGGAAGAGCCGGAGGACCGCAGTGACGGATGATCTCGAACCCACCGCACCGGCAGCGGCGGCCCCCGAACCGGAAGTGAAGGGAATCGACCTCGCCCGCCGTGCCCTCGAGGAGGCGCGTGCCGCGGCGAAGGCGAGCGGAAAATCTGTCGGGCAGGGCCGCCGATCCGGAACCGGTGTCCGGGCCCTGCGCGCCCGGCGTCGACGCGGATGGTCGGGTCCGGGGCCGGACGACCGCGATCCGCAGCCGTTCGGTGCACTGACCAACGCGATCGCGAAACAGCGCGGCTGGTCGCCCAAGGTGTCCGAGGGGACGGTCCTCGGTCGGTGGGTGCAGGTGGTCGGTGAGGACATCGCCGCGCACGCCGAACCGACGGGGCTGCGGGACGGGATCCTGAGCGTCTCCGCGGAGTCGACGGCCTGGGCGACGCAGCTTCGGATGATGCAGTCGCAGATTCTCGCGAAGATCGCCGCGGCCGTCGGCGACGGCGTCGTGAAGTCGTTGCGGATCACCGGTCCGACCGCTCCGAGCTGGCGAAAAGGGGAACGGCACATCCGGGGGCGCGGCCCCCGGGACACCTACGGATAGGCCGGAGCGGACGTTCGGTTCCTGGTTTTGTCTATTACCCGGTGTTACAGTTACTCCAGGTTTTCGAGTGAACTGTGCCACAGGCCTCCGTCGTGGCGCAGCCGCCGGCACGAAGGAGTATTGAGATGTCCGCCCCGACTGCACCCCGGAACGCGATCCCCGAACCGGACCACATCCTGTTGCAGGCCAGGAACGTGGAGTTCGACTGGTCGAACCTCCCCATGCACTGGATCCCGGGCGACCCGTTCAGCACGCACGCCCTCAACGTCCTGCATCTGCTCCTGCCCGCGGGCGAGGAGTGGTTCGTCGAGACGTTCAAAGAGGCGCTGCCGCAGATCGAGGACGAGCAGCTCCGCGACGACGTGGTCGGGTTCATCGGCCAGGAGGCGATGCACGCCAACGCCCACACCGGCGTGCTGGTGCACCTGAAGGAGAAGGGTCTCGACCCGACGCCGTTCACCGAGCAGATGGAATGGACGTTCTCCAAGATCCTCGGACCGCGACCGCTCACCGGTCTGCGGGAGAAGAACTACCTGATCGAGCGGCTGGCGGTCATCGCCGCCATCGAGCACATCACCGCGTTCCTCGGCGACTGGGTACTCAATGCCGAGGGACTCGATCGCTCCGGCATGCATCCGACGATGCTCGACCTGCTGCGCTGGCACGGCGCCGAGGAGGTGGAGCACCGCTCCGTGGCATACGACGTCATGCGGTACTTCGACAAGCGTGAGTCCCGGCGGATCCGCACCCAGGTGATCGTCACCCCGGTCATCGTGTGGCTGTGGGTGCGCGGCACCCGGTTCCTCATGCGCAACGATCCCGAGCTCGCCCAGTGGTCGGCGCACCGGCGTAAGCCGCATCTGACCGATTTCTTCGCGGCAGGCAAGCGCGGCACCCTCCCGACGGCCCGGGAACTCGGCAAGCGGATGTCGACGTACTTCACGCGTTCGTACCACCCGAGCAACGAGGGTTCGACGGCGCAGGCCGTGAAGTACCTGGCCTCCTCGCCCGCAGCTCAGGCGGCCGAACGATGAAGCTGTCGCAGGTGCGGGAGGTGCTCACCGGGCAGGGCCTGCCCCGCTACGACGCTCCCCCGGACATCAAGGGGCGACCGCGCCCCGACCGCGCCATGCGGATCACCGAGGCCGTGGCCGCCAAGTATCTCCGCGTTCTCACCGCGTATGAATACAACCCGGGCGTCGCCGGTCACAACCCGGACGTGACGATGAAACTGGTTGTCTCCCAACGCGACGTCGTCGCACGGGACGAGAACGTCGTGCAGTTGCGGCTCGAGGCCGAGGACGGTGCGGAACTCCCTGCGTGGCAGCCGGGTTCGCACCTCGACTTCCACTTGCCGTCCGGTCTGCGACGTCAGTACTCGCTGTGCGGGGAACCGTCCGATCGCACGGGCTACAGTGTCGCCGTCCGCCGGATCCCCGAGGGCGGTGGGGGATCCCTCGAGATGCACGCGCTCGAACCGGGCACACCGGTGACGGTGCGCGGGCCCCGCAACGGGTTTCCCTTCGTCGGCGAGGGGAGTGCACTCTTCGTCGCCGGCGGAATCGGTATCACGCCGATCCTGGCGATGGTCCGGGCGGCACGCGACCTCGGAATGGACTGGCAGTTCGTGTACTCCGGCCGGTCGCGGGAGTCGATGCCGTTCCTCGACGAGATCGAAACATTCGATCAGTCAAGGGTTTTCATCCGACCCGACGACGAGTTCGGACTGCCGACCGCCGGGGAGTTGCTGGAGCGTGCCGCGCCGGGCGGCGCCGTCTACTGCTGCGGACCGACGCCGATGCTGGAGTCGGTACGCCGCGCGTTCCCCGGAAGCCCCGCCACCGCATTGCATTTCGAACGCTTCGGGGCTCCTCCGGTGCTCGACGGCACCGAATTCGAAGTGCAGCTCGTCAGCACCGGTGAGGTGCTCACCGTCCCCGCCGACGAATCCGCACTGACGGTGATCAAGAAGACGATGCCCGGAGTGGGGTACTCGTGCCAGCAGGGATTCTGCGGCACCTGCCGGGTGAAGGTGCTGTCCGGCACCCCGGATCACCGTGAGACGCGGCTCACCGACGCCGAGCAGGAGAACGAGATGCTGATCTGCGTGTCCCGCGCCGACAGCGGCCGTCTCGTCCTCGATCTGTAGTTCCCACCGTCGATCCCATACCCGAACCCGCACGACCAGAGGACCCACCATGACTCCATCCACATCCCGTACCGCCCGGCGGATCACCAACGGTTCCGTCGAACTCGCCGTGTTCGAGGAGGGCAACCCCGACGGCGAGACGATCGTGCTGGTGCACGGCTGGCCCGACACCCACGACCTGTGGAACCGGGTGGTGCCGTTCCTGACGGAGTGGTTCCGGGTGGTCAGCTACGACAGCCGCGGCGCAGGCCGGAGCACCGTGCCCACCCGGGTCGAGGACTACCGACTGCCCGCCCTGGCCGGCGACCTGTTCGCGGTGATCGACGCCGTGAGCCCGGGCCGGCCGGTGCACGTGCTGGCCCACGACTGGGGATCGGTGGAGGGGTGGGAGGCGGTCTGCGAACCGGGAGCCCGCGAGCGGATCGCGTCGTTCACCTCGGTCTCCGGGCCCAACCTCGATCACCTCGGCAAGTGGATGCGCCGCCGCATCTCCGACCGCAGCTTCGGCGGGCCGCTCGCGCAGGCCGTCGCGTCCGGCTACACCGTCCTGTTTCAGATTCCGGGCCTGGTCACGCTGCCGTTGCGGCTGTGGTTCTCCCGGAACTGGCCGGCGTTCCTGAAGTTCTTCGACCGCCTCGACCCCGCGCTGGTGCGTCCGGCGCCGACGCTGGCGGACGACATGGTGAACGGTCTCAAGCTGTACCGCGCCAACATCCGGACGAGTCTGCTGCGGCCGCGCGAGCGGTACACCGACGTCCCCGTCCAGCTGATCCTGAACAAGAACGACAAGGCGGTACGGCCCGTCGGCTACGAGGACACCGAGAAATGGGCGCACGACCTGCGGCGTCGAGAGGTCGAGGCCGGGCACTGGTCGCCGATCTCGCACGCCGAGGACATCGCGCAACTCGCCGCGGAGTTCGTGCTGGACGTCGAGGACCGGCGGTGGGCGGATCTCCCCGACGGCCCGTCCGAGAGCGCTTCGGCCTAGGTTTTCACTCCCGAGACGCCCTGAAAATTCGTCTACGGGGCGCTCAGGGGTGTCATAGCCCGCTCCTGGCGCTGACGTACCAGTAAGATGGCCGAGGTAACTAGCGGCAAGATTCCCGATTCTCGTCTCCCGCGTGCCCGACCAGGGCGGTGGGCGCCTGCGTCGGGCATTGGACGGAGAAGGAGAGCTACCCACCCGTGGCTGCCCAGAAGTCAGACAAAAGCACCTCAAGCAAGGACTACGGCGCTTCTTCGATTACCGTCCTCGAGGGACTCGAAGCTGTTCGTAAGCGACCGGGTATGTACATCGGTTCCACCGGTGAACGCGGTCTTCACCACTTGATCTGGGAAGTCGTCGACAACTCCGTCGACGAGGCCATGGCCGGCCACGCCACCAAGGTCGAGATCACCCTGCTCGAAGACGGTGGCGTCCGGGTCGTCGACGACGGTCGAGGCATCCCCGTCGGGATGCACGCCTCCGGTGTCCCCACCGTCGAGGTCGTCCTCACCCAGCTCCACGCCGGCGGCAAGTTCGACTCCGACTCCTACGCCGTGTCCGGCGGTCTGCACGGTGTCGGTATCTCCGTCGTCAACGCGCTGTCCACCCGGCTCGACGTCGACATCAAACGCGACGGCTTCCAGTGGCACCAGACCTACACCGACTCGAAGCCGGGTGAACTCGTCAAGGGCGAGGCCACCAAGGAGACGGGCACCACGGTCA
The DNA here is from genome assembly GCF_000014565.1 of Rhodococcus jostii RHA1. Classification (NCBI taxonomy): domain Bacteria; kingdom Bacillati; phylum Actinomycetota; class Actinomycetes; order Mycobacteriales; family Nocardiaceae; genus Rhodococcus; species Rhodococcus jostii. The sequence goes on from NC_008268.1 coordinate 3,882,479, forward strand.
CGTTCTGGGCCGACCCGAACATCTTCGAGACCACGGTCTACAGCTTCGAGACGGTCGCGCGCCGCCTCCAGGAGATGGCCTTCCTCAACAAGGGCCTGACCATCACCCTCACCGACGAGCGCGTCAGCGACGCCGAGGTCACGGAAGAGGTCGTCAGTCAGGTCGCCGACGCGCCGAAGACCGCCGAGGACGAGTCCGCCGAGGCGGAAGCGCCCGCAGTGCACAAGGTGAAGACCCGCGTCTACCACTACCCGGGCGGCCTCGAGGACTACGTGCGGCACATCAACCGCACGAAGCAGCCGATCCACAACTCCGTCGTCGGTTTCACCGCGAAGGGCACCGGCCACGAACTCGAGATCGCGATGCAGTGGAACTCCGGCTACTCGGAGTCGGTCCACACGTTCGCGAACACCATCAACACGCACGAGGGCGGCACCCACGAAGAGGGCTTCCGTTCCGCTCTGACGGCGACGGTCAACAAGTACGCGCTCGACAAGAAGCTCCTCAAGGAGAAAGACCCCAAGCTCACCGGTGACGACATCCGTGAGGGTCTCGCGGCGATCATCTCCGTGAAGGTTGGTGAACCGCAGTTCGAGGGTCAGACGAAGACGAAGCTCGGTAACACCGAGGTCCGGTCGTTCGTCCAGAAGGCGAGCAACGAGCACCTGTCGCACTGGTTCGAAGCGAACCCGGCTGACGCGAAGACGATCGTGAACAAGGCGGTGTCGTCGGCACAGGCCCGCGTCGCCGCCCGCAAGGCCCGCGAACTGGTGCGCCGCAAGAGCGCCACCGACCTCGGCGGCCTGCCGGGCAAGCTCGCCGACTGCCGGTCCAACGATCCGAGCAAGTCCGAGATCTACATCGTGGAGGGCGACTCCGCAGGCGGCTCGGCCAAGTCCGGCCGCGACTCGATGTACCAGGCGATCCTGCCGCTGCGCGGAAAGATCATCAACGTCGAGAAGGCACGCATCGACCGTGTGCTGAAGAACACGGAAGTCCAGTCGATCATCACCGCGTTCGGCACGGGCATCCACGACGAATTCGACATCGCGAAGCTGCGGTACCACAAGATCGTGCTGATGGCCGACGCCGACGTCGACGGCCAGCACATCGCAACGCTGCTGCTCACGCTGCTGTTCCGCTTCATGCGGCCGCTCGTCGAGCACGGCCACGTCTACCTGGCACAGCCCCCGCTGTACAAGCTGAAGTGGCAGCGCAGCGAGCCGGAGTTCGCGTACTCGGACCGCGAGCGCGACGTCCTGGTCAAGGCCGGCCTCGAGTCCGGCAAGAAGATCAACAAGGACGACGGCATCCAGCGTTACAAAGGTCTCGGCGAGATGAACGCCAAGGAACTGTGGGAGACCACGATGGATCCGACGGTGCGCGTCCTGCGTCTGGTGACGCTCGACGACGCAGCCGCAGCCGACGAGCTGTTCAGCGTTCTCATGGGTGAGGACGTCGAGGCCCGGCGAAGCTTCATCACCCGTAACGCCAAGGACGTCCGCTTCCTCGACGTCTAGGTATCCGGCACAAGAGATTACGGATGTCATGCAGCCACCGGCGGTCGGAAGACCCCGGTGGCTGCACCCGTCTGGGCCGGTTGCGGGACCGGGTCACGCAGAAATCCGTCCTCGACTGTGAACCGCGATTCTGTGTAGCCTGGTCCGCTGATCCACCCCGCGACGGCAACGTCTGGGATCGGTGGGGCGCATGTTACTTAGAAGTAAGGATCGGGGAATTTCTGTGGTAAGAACGTTCCCCATGGGGATGTGATGAACTCGTTACATTCGGAAATCGGTGCGTCGGGCAGCGCTGCGCACAGCGCAACTGATCGATCACTTTCCTCTGTCGACGCGTGTCGTCCGGGCCGGTACGACTGTCCCGCCGCAGGCGCGGTCACGAGCACAGAGCGACAAGCTATGAGTGGTTGGAAAGGAAGCGTGGGATGAGCGACGATTCGCCGCCCCGGGCAAAGTTCTGGGATATCGAGGGCTGGGGCCTGCGGTGGAAGGTCACCGCGGTTCTCGCAGTTCCCGTCACCGTCGCCATGGTGCTCGGCGGGCTCCGTGTGCAGGGCGAGCTGAGTAACGCCGTCCACTTCACCGAGGCGGCCGACCAGATCGTCGTCGTTCCGGACATCGTGGCCCTCGAGGCCTCGATGGGTACGGTGACCAGTGGTTACGCCTCGGGCACCCTCACCAAGCAGGACCGCGAGGACGCGGAAGCCCTGATGAACGACGTGTCCGAACAGGCCCGGAACCCGGAACTGGATCCCGCCGTCGCGAGTTCCATCAACCAGACCGTCTCGGACGGCCGCGCCCTCCTGAATCTGATGGATTCCCCGGGCGTCGCCACCGACCTGCTCGCGGAACGCCAGCGCGCGTTCGCCGCGGACTTCATCCGCGAAGTGGACGACATCGTTCGTCCCATCGAAGACAGCGAAGTCGTCGACAAGGGCTACCAGCTGACCAACGCGTGGCAGGCGCAGCGTCGTCTGTTCGACCAGGCCATGGGCCTCGTGATCGTGAAGGACGTCTACGCCGCTCCCGACGGACGGGAGAAGGCCCGCACGGGCGACATCCCCACGTCGGCCGTCATCGCGGCCGCAGGCGCCGAATCGAGCCTCCTCGACGTCCTCGACCGGTACTACCCCAAGGGGGATGCCCGTCTCGAGACGCTGCGAAACAACATCAACGACCGCAACGCCCTCATCGACCAGGGCCTCGCGGACGCGGCGCGTGGCGGGATGCTGCCCATCCTGCAGCTGCGCTCCTCGCTCATCGCGAGCCGTGACGTCTACCAGGAGCTGACCAGCGAAGCGGCGAAGGACATCGCGTCCACCGTGCAGGTCCGTGCGGCCGAGACCCGGTCCGCCGCGCTGCGTGACACGGCGATCGTCCTCGGAACCCTGCTCGCCGCGCTCGTCCTCGCGCTCCTCGTGTCGCGGTCGCTGATCGGTCCGATCCGCCGCCTGCGGTACGGCGCGCTGAAGGCCGCCCGCCGCGACCTTCCGGAGGCGATCGAGCAGATCAAGGCCAGTGACGATCCGCGGGCACTGTCGTTCGAGCCGGTGGCCGTGCACTCCTCCGAGGAGATCGGCCAGCTCGCCCGCGCCGTGGACGACATCCACGGGCAGGCACTCAAGCTCGCCGGTGAGCAGGCACAACTGCGCCTGCAGATCAACGACATGTTCGAAACGCTCGCGCGCCGAAGCAAGTCGCTCGTCGACCAGCAGCTCGGCCTGATCGAGAATCTCGAGTTCGAGGAGAAGGATCCGAAGCGACTCGAGAGCCTGTTCCGGCTCGACCACCTGGCCGCGCGTATGCGCCGGAACGGTGAGAACCTGCTGATTCTGGCCGGCACCCGCGTGCGTCGCTCGCAGGCGGCACCGATCCCGCTCGGCGACGTGCTGCGTGCCGCGATCTCCGAGGTCGAGGACTACCAGCGTGTGCAGATGGGTGCGACCCCCGAGGGCGCGCTCAGCGGCACCGTCGTCACGGACGTCGTGCACCTGCTCGCCGAACTCGTCGACAACTCGCTGCGCGCCTCGCCGCCCGACACGGTGGTGACGTTCAGCTTCGCTCGCGCCGTCGACGGCGGGGTGCTGCTCGAGATCGCGGACCGCGGTATCGGTATCCCGGCCGACGACATGCGCGCCGTCAACGAGCGGCTGGCATCGGGTGGTGAGGTCGGTCCCGAAACCGCCCGCCACATGGGTCTGTTCGTCGTGAGCCGGCTCGCGAAGCGTCACGGCCTGACCGTGCGCCTGCGGTCGACGTTCGACACCGCCCGCAACCCGGGTGTGACCGTGAGCATTCACATCCCGAATGCGCTGATCGTGTCGCAGGCTGCCCGGCAGGACACGGGACCGCAGCGGAAGATCCCCGCGGCACCGGTCCGGACCGCCATTCCGGCACCCGCGGCCCCTGCACAGCGCAAGGAAAACGGACAGCAGCCGGCAACCCGCACCGGACTGCCGACCCGCACCCCGTCCACGCCTCCGCCCGCGCCGAGCCCGGCACCTGCGGGCGCGGTGACGACGGCGTCGGGCACGAGCCTGCCCCGACGTCAGCCCGGTGCCAGTGGCATCGCGGCCGGCGCGGGATCGTCGGCCGGGGCGCCGGCCGCGCAGTCCCAGGACACCGTCAACGTCCGCGGATCCGGGGCGATGCCGAAGCTGCCCGTGCGGCGGCCGCAGGCGGCGACCTCGGAGACGGCACCGGCACAATCGCAGCCGCAGCACGCACCCCGCAGCGAGAACCGCATCGAGGCGCGGACCGCGGAGCAGCCGGCGCCCCCGTCGTCGAACGGCGACGACCAGGCACCGGTGCGACACCGCTACCGCACCAACTCGGCGAAGACCGCGTCGTTCTTCCAGTCGCGGATCGATCCGCCACCAGCCGAGGCCACACCTCGCCCCGGCGGCGGCACCCCGATCTTCTCCGACATGGTGTCCGACTGGCTGACCGATCCGACCGGCGCCGAAGGCGCACCCGGCGTCTGGCATTCCGCCGGCGACGCCGGATGGTCGGCCGCGGAACGGATCAGCGAGACTCCCGTCGAGGTCGACCCGGAGATCGGACTGCCGAAGCGGCGTCCCGGCGACCGGCTGGTTCCCGGCACGGTCGAAGGCGCGCACAATACGGGGACACTGCGCCGGGTGCGTGACCCTGAGACAATTCGCGCCAATCTCAGTCGTCACCAGCAGGGCGTCCGAAACGGCAGGGCCACGAGGCTCGCGGAACGTAACAGCATTGAAGGAGACCGATGAACACCGCTCATGGATCCGACGTCACGCGACCGCTCGACTGGTTGGTGTCGAACTTCGCCAGTGACGTGCCCGGTGTCTCCCACGCCGTGCTCGTGTCTGCGGACGGTCTCCTGATGGCAGCCAGCGCCCATCTCCCCATCGACCGGGCCGAGCAGCTGGCCGCGGTCACCTCGGGGCTGGCCAGCCTGTCGGCCGGTGTGTCCCGGTTGTTCGAAGGCGGCGGAGTGCTGCAGTCGGTGGTCGAGATGCAGCACGGGTACCTGCTGCTCATGAGCGTCGGCGACGGCTCGCACCTCGCGACCCTCACGGACGCCGAGTGCGACATCGGGCAGGTCGGCTACGAGATGGCGATCCTGGTCGACCGCGTCGGGGCATCGGTGCAGGCCACGGCCCGCACCCCGCAGGGTCTCTGACCAGCCCATGCTCATGAACGACCACCACTCGGAGCAGCCGGGCCCGAACATCGTGCGCCCGTACTCGCTGACGTCGGGCCGGACCCGGCCTGCGGTCGAGCTCGCGCTCGAAGCGTTGATTCAGGCACTGCCGCAGTCGGTGGACCGGCAGTGGGAACTCGACGACGTCAACGCGGCGATCGTCGCGTTGTGTCAGCAGTCGCCTTCGGTCGCCGAGATCGCCGCCCGGGTGGGCGTCCCCCTCGGAGTGGCACGCGTCCTGGTCGCCGACCTGGTCGAGGCCGGTCATCTCCAGATCCTGGCCACCCTGAAGGAAGACTCGACCGACTCCGAACGTCGTGAACTCATCGAAAGGGTCCTCAGTGGACTTCGCGAAATCTGATCCCCGCAATCGGGTGACCTCGACCAAGATCGTGATCGCCGGCGGGTTCGGCGTCGGCAAGACCACACTGGTCGGGGCTGTCTCCGAGATCGTCCCGCTGCGCACCGAGGCGCTCGTGACCAACGCCAGCGACGGCGTCGACAACCTGGCTGCGACACCGCAGAAGGGCACGACCACCGTTGCCATGGACTTCGGTCGCATCAGCCTGGCCGACGACCTCGTGCTGTATCTGTTCGGTACCCCCGGTCAGCACCGGTTCTGGTTCATGTGGGACGACCTGATCCGCGGTGCCATCGGTGCGATCGTCCTGATCGACACCCGCCGGCTGGACGAGAGTTTCGCGGCCGTCGACTTCTTCGAGGCCCGGCAGCTGCCGTTCCTCGTCGCGATCAACGAATTCGACGACGCCCCGCGCTACCCCATCGAGGACATCCGTGCGGCCCTCGCGATCTCCGAGGACGTGCCGATCATCCCGATCGACGCGCGTGACCGGGAATCGGCGAAACGCGCACTGGTCGCGATCACCGAATACGCACTGACCAAGCTCCACACGGCCGCGTACTGAGGATTCGAAACATGTCGGACGACTTGCAGCACTTCTCCATGGGCACGTGGATCGTCGCCCTCGCCGCGGTCACGGCGTTCATCGGCGTCTTCGTCGGTATCGCCAGCGCCCGCAAGGCGGTGACCGCGCCGAACCCGAGGCAGCGGTACCTCTGGCTGGCGTGGGGTGCGCTGTCCCTCGGCGGCATCGGCGCCTGGCTGCCGCATTACATCGCGATGGTCGGTTTCGAGGTCTACGGCAGTGTGGTGCGCTACGACGTCCTGTGGATCGCGGTCTCGTTCGTGGTGCCCGTCGCGGCCGCCGCGGTGGCGTTGCTGATCATCAGCCCGCCGCCCACGAAACACCGGCTGCCGAGCGCATCGGTGGAGATCGGCCGCCTGGCAGGCGGTGCGGTGCTCCTCGGCGTCGGCTTCACCGGAATGGACCTCGCGATCGTCGCCTCCCTCGAGATCCAGGGTTCGGTGGACTCCGACATCGTGCTGACGGCGGCGTCCGCCGTGATCGGCCTGGTCGTCGGCGCCGGAATCATGTGGTCGATCTCGGCCCTCGAGTCCCGCACGCTGCGACTCGTGGCGTCGGTGATCGTGGCGGCCGGACTGGTGGCCATGCACTACACCGGCGTGTTCGGGCTGAGCGTCACCGTCGACCCGTCCGTGGCGCGCCCGGACGGTCTCGAAGTGTTCTCGATCCTGTTCCCCGTCTTCGTGCTGGGCATGCTCGTCGTCACGATCCCGATCACCGCCCTGTTGATGGCGCCCGACCGCGTCGCCGCCGAGCTCGAACTCGAGGCCGACATGCTCGCCGCCGAATCCCTCGCCGCCGAATCCCTCGCCGCCGAAACCCAGGGCAGGGAGCTCGAACTCCAGTAGAACGGACGACTCCTGCGGCACCGATTCATGAGCGCACCCGAGTCCTTCACCCTCACAGCTGACCTGCACCTATAGACTCGGGTGGTTGCGCGACGTCGTGCAGGACCGCGAGTCCGCGAGGAGACGTCAAGCCGAGTAGAAGAAGGAGCTCATGACTGACACAACGTTGCCGCCGGAGGGACCGGGGCACGACCGCATCGAGCCCGTCGACATTCAGCAGGAGATGCAGAGCAGCTACATCGATTACGCGATGAGCGTGATCGTGGGCCGGGCGCTGCCCGACGTGCGCGACGGCCTCAAGCCGGTGCACCGCCGCGTTCTGTACGCGATGTACGACAACGGTTACCGGCCCGATCGCGGTTATGTGAAGTCTGCGCGACCGGTCGCCGAGACGATGGGTAACTACCACCCCCACGGTGACGCCTCGATCTACGACACGCTCGTGCGCATGGCCCAGCCGTGGTCGCTGCGGTACCCGCTCGTCGACGGCCAGGGCAACTTCGGTTCCCGCGGCAACGACGGCGCCGCCGCGATGCGATACACCGAGTGCCGGCTCACCCCGCTGGCCATGGAAATGCTGCGTGAGATCGACCACGAGACGGTTGATTTCACCCCGAACTACGACGGTCGTACACAGGAACCGTCAGTTCTCCCCAGCCGTATCCCCAACCTGTTGATCAATGGTTCCGGCGGCATCGCCGTCGGTATGGCCACCAACATCCCGCCGCACAATCTGCGGGAGGTCGCCGAGGCCATCTACTGGGCGCTCGAGAACTGGGAAGCCGACGAGGAGTCCACCCTCACCGCGGTCATGGAACGCGTCAAGGGACCCGACTTCCCGACGCACGGCCTGATCGTCGGCGGCCAGGGCATCCACGACGCCTACACCACCGGACGCGGCTCGGTCCGCATGCGCGGTGTGGTGGAGATCGAGGAGGACGCCAAGGGGCGCACCACGATCGTCATCACCGAGCTGCCGTACCAGGTGAACCCGGACAACCTGATCACGTCGATCGCCGAGCAGGTGCGCGACGCGAAGATCGCCGGCATCTCCGACATCCACGACGAGTCCTCGGACCGCGCGGGTATGCGCATCGTCGTCACCGTCAAGCGTGACGCGGTCGCGAAGGTCGTGCTCAACAACCTGTACAAGCACACCCAGCTGCAGACCAGCTTCGGCTGCAACATGCTGTCCATCGTCGACGGCGTGCCGCGCACCCTGCGCCTCGACCAGATGATCCGGCTGTACGTCGCCCACCAGGTCGAGGTCATCCGCAGGCGCACCGAGTACCTGCTCCGCAAGGCCGAGGAACGCGCTCACATCCTGCGCGGACTGGTGAAGGCGCTCGACGCCCTCGACGAGGTCATCGCGCTGATCCGGGCGTCGCAGACCGTCGACATCGCACGGGCCGGCCTGATCGAACTTCTCACCGTCGACGAGATCCAGGCCGACGCGATCCTCGCGATGCAGCTGCGTCGTCTCGCCGCCCTCGAGCGTCAGAAGATCATCGACGAACTCGCCGAGATCGAGCGGGAGATCGCCGACCTCAAGGACATCCTCGAGAAGCCCGAGCGTCAGCGCCGGATCGTCCGCGACGAGCTGAAGGAGATCGTCGACAAGCACGGCGACGACCGCCGCACCCGCATCATCGCTGCCGACGGTGACGTGGCCGACGAGGATCTGATCGCCCGCGAGGACGTCGTCGTCACGATCACCGAGACCGGCTACGCCAAGCGCACCAAAACCGACCTGTACCGCTCGCAGAAGCGCGGCGGCAAGGGCGTGCAGGGCGCCGGACTGAAGCAGGACGACATCGTCTCGCACTTCTTCGTCAGCTCCACGCACGACTGGCTGCTGTTCTTCACCACGAAGGGCCGCGTCTACCGGGCCAAGGCGTACGAGCTGCCGGAGGCGAGCCGCACGGCCCGCGGACAGCACGTGGCCAACCTGCTCGCGTTCCAGCCCGACGAGCGCATCCAGAGCGTCATCCAGATCAAGACGTACGAGGACGCCCCCTACCTGGTTCTCGCCACCCGCAACGGTCTGGTGAAGAAGTCCAAGCTCACCGACTTCGACTCGAACCGCAGCGGCGGCATCGTCGCCATCAACCTGCGCGGCGAGGACGAACTGGTCGGCGCGGTCCTCTGCTCCTCCGACGACGACCTGCTGCTCGTCTCCGCGCAGGGACAGTCGATCCGCTTCTCCGCAACCGACGAGGCGCTGCGTCCGATGGGCCGCGCCACGTCCGGTGTCCAGGGCATGCGATTCAACGGCGACGACGAACTGCTGTCGCTGAACGTCGTGCGCGAAGGCACCTATCTGCTGGTGGCGACGTCGGGTGGCTACTCGAAGCGCACCGGTATGGAGGATTACCCGGTCCAGGGTCGCGGCGGAAAGGGTGTACTCACGATTCAATACGACAAGAAACGTGGCACCCTGGTCGGAGCGCTCATCGTGAACGACGACGACGAGCTCTACGCGATCACGTCGGGCGGTGGCGTCATCCGCACCGCCGCCAAGCAGGTCCGCAAGGCCGGTCGGCAGACCAAGGGCGTTCGGTTGATGAACCTCGGGGAAGGCGACACCCTGCTCGCGATCGCGCGCAATGCCGACGAACCCGACGAACCCGACGACAACGCCGAGAGCAGCGGCAAAGGAGCTAAGGAGTCCTAGTGAGCACTCCCAACCAGCCAGGCAGTGACCGGCAGAACCCGGGTTCCGCCAATCAGGCGAAAACCGAGCAGCAGGCCTCCCGCACTCCCGAGAACGGGTCGGCGCGACCGAACCCGCAGCAGGGTTCCGCGCCGCAGGGGCCGCAGGCGTCCGCCGGTCGTGGTCCCGCTCAGGCGGGGCCGGCTGCCCGGCCGGGCGGTGCTCCCGACGCGAGACCGGATCGGCAGGCTCCGGCCGATCCGGCCCGGTCTCCGTCGACGCCCCAGCATCAGGGTCCGCGCACGCAGACCCCGCAGGGGCGGTCCGTGCCGCCGCAGCAGGGTCACGCTCCGAATCAGCAGGCTCCCGGGCATCAGGGTCCGCCGCAGCAGGCGCCCGGCAACCGGGCTCCCGCGGGTGGCGCTCCCACCGAGGGTGCGCAGTCCATTCGGGGGAACCAGGCTCCGCCGTGGCAGCGGGGAATGCAGCGGGAGCCGCAGACCAACCTGAAGCGGCCCGTGCAGGGCGGGGCCGGTGCCAAGCAGGCTCCGCGTCCGGAGGGTCAGCCGAACGCGTCCAATGGCGCGGGCACAGCGGCAGCAGCGGGTGCCGCGGCAGCGAAGGCTCCCGGTGGCCAGGACGTTCAGAAGCCGCAGACCGCTCCGACGCAGAAGACGCAGGCACAGGGTCAGCGACCCCAGGGAGCGCAGAACGCGGGTGCTCCCACCCAGGCCGTGCCCACCCAGAAGGCGCCCGCACAGAACCCGTCGGCGCCGGCGAAGGGCCAGCCCGCGCCCAAGCAGGGTTCCGATCGCACACCGTCCTCGACGGCGGCCACGGCAGCGGTCGGTGCGGTGTCCGGCGCAGCCGCGGCCGGTGCCGTGACGCAGCGGGAAGCCGCGAAGGCGAAGGCATCCGCAATCGACGGACCCACCCGGCACATCAACCGGGACGTGCTCCCCAAGGACATGCCGGACCTGTCCGAGGCCAAGCACCCCCTGCCCGGGACGGCGGCCACGGGTCAGCAGCCGAAGATCGCCGTGGCGCCGCAGCGGGTCGAGGAGGGTGAGGCGCTCCGGGCGACGGTGCAGGTCCGCAAGATCGATCCCTGGTCGACGCTGAAGATCTCGTCCGTCATCTCGGTGTCGCTGTTCTTCGTGTGGATGGTGGCCGTCGGTCTGCTGTACGTCGTCCTGGACGGGATGGGCGTGTGGGACCGGCTGAACAACGCGTTCACCGATATCGTCGCGGAGTCGAGCTCTGACGGGCTCGTGACGGCCGGGCAGGTCTTCGGATACGCCGCCGTCATCGGTCTCGCGAACATGGTGTTGTTCACCGCGCTGGCGACGATCGGCGCGTTCATCTACAACCTGTGTTCGGACCTCGTCGGGGGCGTCGAAGTGACGCTCGCCGACCGGGACTGAACGCGGAAAACGACGGGGGCTGAGCTGGGAAAAGAGCGTCTCGCCGGACCGGTTTTGGTAGTTGCCGGTCCGGTGGGGTAATCTTCCGACTCGGTTCAGGGAACTGCGCGAGATGAGTTTCCAGACTTCAGGGGCCTATAGCTCAGGCGGTTAGAGCGCTTCGCTGATAACGAAGAGGTCGGAGGTTCAAGTCCTCCTAGGCCCACTCCTGGTGCCGGTGAAAGGTCATTCGCATGAAGGTCCTCCTGTTTGTGGGAGCCGGAGTGCTGGTGGCGATCGGACTGTCCAAGTTGCTCCGCGGCAACGAGGTGTGGCACGAGGTAACGGGGCCTTAGCTCAGTTGGTAGAGCGCTGCCTTTGCAAGGCAGATGTCAGGAGTTCGAATCTCCTAGGCTCCACAGGTACGAATACAGAACGGTGTGCCCCGGACTCGGAAGAGTCCGGGGCACACTGCTGTGCGGACCAGAGTTTGTGAGGTTACCCTTACTTTATGACCGCACTCGACCCCGGAGCCCGTGAACGCCTCGACCCGCACAGTCGCGTCGTATCCCACCACCGGACCGGTAAGGGAACCGCACGCATCGGCTACCCGATCGGAGTCCGCACGGTCACGGTCCGTACACGCGAGTACGTCACCCCCCGCATGGTGCGCCTGACGATCGGGGGCCCCGGACTCGACGGATTCCACACCTATCAGGCCGACGATCACGTGAAGATCGTGTTCCCCGATCCCGACGGCACCCGCCGCGTGCCCGTCGTGAACGACGCGATGATGCTCGACTGGCCGCGACCGCTCCCGACCACGCGGAAATACACCGTCCGCCGCTACGACGCCGACGCCCGCGAACTCGACCTGGACTTCGTGCTGCACGACGGCGGGCTCGCGTCCTCCTGGGCGACGACGGTCGCGATCGGCGACGAGGTGACCATCGCCGGACCGCCCGGCGCCAAGGCATTCGCCCACAACTTCGACCACTACGTCTTCGCGGTCGATTCCACCGCGCTGCCGGCGGTCGCGCGGTGGCTCGACGAGTCCCCGGCCGACGTCTCGGCGCACGTGGTGATCGAGACCGACGACGACGTCGAGCACGGATACCCGCTGGCCGAGCGCGAGCACGTGGACGTGACGTGGCTCGTTCGCGACGGCAGCGAGTCCGCCCTGGCGTCGACGGTGCAGTCGCTCGCGCTGCCCGATCGCCGCCCCTTCCTGTTCGCGGCAGGCGAGGCGAATGACATCAAGCCGTTGCGCGCGTGGAGCCGGGACCGGATGGATTCGCTGTTCACCGGGTACTGGAAACGCGGAGTCGCCGGGCTGGACGACTGACCGGCCCTACACTCGCACCATGACCACGGTCCGGCCCGCACTCGCCCGCCGCACTGCGGTCGCCGCGGTGATGCTCGCGATGTCGACGGCAGGCGGTACCGCGCCAGCGAGCGCGCACACCCGGCCACTGGAACCGATCGCCCTGGCGGTCTCGCTGCGCCTCGCGACGGCCGACACGGTGGCGGCGGCAAAGTGGGGCACGCCGTCACCGATCGACGATCCCGCGCGCGAGGCACAGGTCCTGGGTGCGGTCGCCGCGCAGGCGGCCCACGAGGGCCTGAGCGCGGGGCGGGTGCAGCAGATCTTCCGGGACCAGATCGAGGCCAACAAGGAGGTGCAGCGCGCCCTCTTCGGCTGGTGGAGCGTCGCACCCGGCGCGGCGCCGACCGTCCGGCCCGACCTGACGCAGGTTCGTCCCGTGATCGACCGCCAGAACACGGACATTCTGCTGCAGCTGCGCGAACAGGAGGCCGTGCTCGCCGGTCCCGGCTGTGTGCCCGCTCTCGTCGATGCCGCGGTCGCGGTGGCTGCCGAACAGCGTCTCGACCCATTGCATCAGGCCACGCTGGCGCGTGCGCTCGTGTCGATCTGCGGGCCGGTCCGCGAATGATTGGCCGTTTCGACATGGTCCGGCAAGATGTTGCCATTTAGACTGGGGGCATGATCTCCAAGGTCGCCACGCTCCTCCTCGACCGTGTCTCGATGTTCGAGTTCGGGGTGGTCTGTGAAGTGTTCGGAATCGACCGCACCGAACACGGGGTTCCGCCGTTCGACTTCCGGATCTGCGGGATCCGTCCGGGCGAACCGCTCGCGTCGATCACGCCGGGACTGACGCTGTCCGCCGACCACGGACTGGACTCCCTGCGCGACGCCGATCTCGTCGTGGTCCCGCCGCCGGGGGCGCAGTCCGACTTCCCGGTGGAGGCGCTCACCGCGGTGCGCGGCGCCGCGGATGCCGGGGCCATCGTCCTCAGTCTGTGCTCGGGTGTCTTCCTGCTCGGTGAGGCCGGACTACTGGACGGGCGCAAGTGCACCACGCACTGGGAGTACGTCGAGGAACTGGCCACCCGGTTCCCGACCGCGACCGTCGACCCCGACGTCCTTTTCGTCGACGAGGGCAACCTCGTCACTAGTGCGGGTACCGCGGCCGGCATCGACGCCTGCCTGCACGTGGTGCGTCGGGAACTCGGTTCCACCGTCGCCAACACGATCGCCCGCAGGATGGTCGTGCCGCCGCAGCGCGACGGGGGACAGCGCCAGTTCATCGAGCAGCCGGTGGTCGCGTGCACGTCGGACAGCCTGAGCGAGACGATGGCGTGGATGAGCGAAAACCTCGAGTTGCCGCACACGATCGACGAGCTCGCGGCCCGCTCGTCCATGTCGACGCGCACGTTCGCCCGCAAGTTCGCGGCCGAGACGGGCACCACCCCCGTGAAGTGGCTGACGACGCAGCGAGTCCTGTACGCGCAGCAGCTGCTCGAGGGCACCGACCTCGGTCTCGAGGCGATCGCGAGACGCAGCGGATTCGGGTCCGGCGCACTTCTGCGCCATCACTTCAACCGAGTGGTCGGCGTCGCGCCCGCCGACTATCGGCGCCGGTTCGGCTGCAACACGGCCGAACTCACGCGATAAACGTGCCGATGGCGGGGTTCGCCTGGCAGATCGGGCTGCTGCCGAAGTTGATCGATCCGAACGCCGTCGCCACCACGTTCCCGACGCCGGTGTTCACCGTCGCCGACAGGAAGGGGTAGACGCCGCCGAGGTTCACGATCCCCGAACGGCCGCTGTCGGTGTTGACCCAGGCAACGGTGACCTGCGCGGCCGCCGGTATCGGCGGCGCGGCGGGGCGGGACTCGAAACGGATGTCGCCGTCGGCGAGGGGCGGTGACGCCTCCGGCCCGGACTGTCCGGTGAGCGCCGTCAACGACATCAGGCTGCCCTGGTTCGGACATCCGATGGTCAGGGCCGGTCCGCCGAACGGGTGGGGCGGATCGGCGCCGGCGGGGCCGGCCGTCAGCAGAGCCGTGGCGGCGGCGATCGGAAACGTGACGACGGCGATGCGGTGGACGATACGTCTGGCGGTCATGTCTGCTCCTCGGAACGGATCCTCGCGCTGGTGCGCATCTGCCTGCGGGATACCCCTGGTACAAGCCGTGAAACGAAGACAGGACACCAGGAGGGTTGTTTACCCAGGATTCGCAGATGCCGGAGACCGCACCGTCCGTCCCCTCCCGATTGTGGGACACGTCCGTGCGGTACGCGCGGTCGCTCCACCCCGTCGGATCGGGTGGTGGACCCTGCTCGGCGCCGCCGTCATCCTCGTTCCGACCTTCCTGGTGCTGGGGTCGTGGTGGCAGCAGATCGTCCGCGATCTGGTCGGTGCCGATCGCGCGAACCGCACCTATTACCTGCTGATCCTCGTGATCTCGTTCGCCGTCGCGGCACTGCTGCTGGCCGCGGGCAGAGGACTCCGCACTGTCGCGCGGCCACTCACCGCCGTCGGATTGCGCTACGTCCCCGCACCGATCGCGAAAATCGCGAGTGTCGTCGTGCTCGTCGCCGTCCTGTTCTTCGTCGTCAACGGCGCCCTCCACGCGGCCCTGCTCGCCCTCGCCAACGGCAGCCTCGCCGTCGCCGACCACGACACGGTCTCAGGCGTCACCCAGCCCACCGCGCCGGAACGGTCGGGCTCACCGGACCCGGCGGAACCGTGGGATTCACTGGGCAAGGAGGGGCGCACGTTCGTCGCCGCTCACGCCGATCCGCGCGTACGCGGGCCACTCCGCGGGCACCGTCGAGGAGGTCGCGCATCACGTGGTGGCCGAACTGAAACGCACCGGCGCCTACGACCGCGCTGTTCTGGCCGTCGCCACGACGACCGGTCGCGGCTGGGTCAACCAGGACGTCGCGTCCTCGCTCGAGTACCTGAGCGACGGCGACACCGCCATCGCGTCGATGCAGTACTCGTTCCTCCCGAGCCCACTCGCGTTCATCGCCGACCGGGAGACACCGATGGTGGCAGGCAGGGCGCTGCTCGAGGCCGTCTACGCCGAATGGGCTGCGTTGCCGCAGGAGTCGCAGCCGAAACTGGTGGTGTTCGGCGAGAGCCTCGGTTCGTACGGGGGACAGGTCGCGTTCGCCGGCGGCCAGGACATGCTGGCCCGCGTCGACGGCGCGCTGTGGGTGGGGACGCCCAACTTCACCGAACAGTGGACCCGGATCACCGAGAACCGCGACCCCGGGTCGTTCCAGCGAATCCCGGTGATCGAGGACGGCACTGAGCGAGCGCGCGCTACTGGCCGGGGAGTGACGGATCGGTTGGCGTGAGAGGCTTCGTCGCCGTGGGCGGTGTGGGCTGCTGCGTGTCCGCACTGTCGAGGTCGCGCAGGTTCGGGGGAGCGGATGCGACGCGCGGCTGCTCGCGGCGACGGCTCCTGACGAACACCGCGCCCCCGGCGACGGCGGCGCCGAGCAGGACGACAATCGCGATGCGACGGCCCTTCCGCGACTTCTTCTCCTCGACCGGTGCTACGGCCGAGGTCAGGGGACGAACGACATCCTGGGCGACCTTCTTCACCGGCACGGTCCGGGCGCGTTCGTAGCCCTTCTTGGCCAGTGAGGCCCCCTGACGGCCGAGGAACACACCGAGCTGGCCGGCACCGCGGGCCGTCGCGATTGCCGCCGAGCGTGCGTAGCGCCGCGCCTGATCGACAGCCTCGGATTCTTTGACGCGGGAAGCCGAATCCTCGACGTGGGCCAGAGCGGTCTCGACTCGTTCGGACACCTGCTCCTGCAGGGTCTCGGCGCGTTCGGTCGGAAGCAGATTCGTGAGGGACTTCGTCGCTCGTGTCATGTCCCCACTTTGTCACAAGAACCGGGAGCACGAACCGATCCGAAGTACTCGAGTCACCGCGGCGGAACCACACGGAACCCCACAATGGCAACATGGTGGTGTGACTTCACCTCATCAGACCGCAACCGCAACGCTGCACACCAACCGCGGCGACATCAAGATCGCGCTGTTCGGCAACCACGCGCCCAAGACCGTCGAGAACTTCGTCGGCCTCGCCGACGGTTCGAAGGACTACAGCACCGCCAACGCCGGTGGCACCGACTCCGGACCGTTCTATGACGGCGCCATCTTCCACCGCGTCATCGACGGATTCATGATCCAGGGCGGTGACCCCACGGGCACCGGCGCCGGCGGCCCGGGCTACAAGTTCGGCGACGAGTTCCACCCGGAACTGCAGTTCGACCGCGCGTACATCCTGGCCATGGCGAACGCCGGCCCGGGAACCAACGGTTCGCAGTTCTTCATCACCACCGGCCCGACGCCGCACCTCAACCGTCGCCACACCATCTTCGGTGAGGTCGTCGACGAGGAATCGAAGAAGGTCGTCGACGCCATCTCGACCACCGCCACCGATCGCGCGGACCGTCCGCTCGAGCCGGTCGTGATCAACAGCGTCACCATCGCGTAGGGAACGGCAGCACATGACCAACCCCGGCTGGGGCGGTGCCGCGAACGAGGGCACTCCGCCCCAGCCGCGGTGCGTCCGCCACCCCGATCGCCCCACTGCGCTGTCGTGCAATCGGTGCGGTCGTCCCGCGTGCCCCGAATGCCTGCGCGAAGCGGCCGTCGGCTACCAGTGTGTCGATTGCGTCGCCGCCGGACGGCGGGACGTCCGCCCGGTCCGTAACGTCGCCGGTGCCGTGACCACACAGCGTCCGACACCGCTGGTGACGTACATCCTGATGGCCGCGAACGTCGGCATCTTCCTGATCACCGCGGCGCAGTCCCGCAGCATCATGCAGAACCAGGCCGGGTCGAAGCTCTTTGCGGACTGGGCGCTGTTCCCACCCGCTGTCGTGGACGGGCAGATCGTCCGCGTGCTGGGCAGCGGATTCCTCCACTTCGGCATCATCCACCTGGCCGTCAACATGTTCGCGCTGTGGGTGATCGGCCGCGACACCGAACTGGTCCTCGGGCGTGCCCGCTACGCCTGCGTGTACTTCGCGTCGCTGCTCGGCGGTTCCGCCGCGGTGATGCTGTTCCAACTCGGCGCGGTCACCGCGGGTGCGTCGGGTGCCGTCTTCGGGCTGATGGGCGCCCAGGCCGTCATCCTCCTGCGTCTGCGACGCAGCCCCGCACCGGTCATCTCGGTGATCGCCATCAACGTGATCATCAGCATCACGATCCCCGGCATCTCACTGTGGGGGCATCTAGGCGGCCTGGTCGCCGGAGCCGCAGCCACCGCGGGAACCCTCTACGGGCCCCAACTGCTGGGCGTCGGGAACAACCGGGAGAAGGCCGTCACCGTCGGCTGGGTCTGCCTCGGCGTCGTGATGCTGGTGCCGCTCGCCGTCATCGCGATCCGCACCCTGCAGCTGCGCGCGAGCTTCGGCTACTGACCCCGGCCCACCAGACGGTGCACCGCGAGCGCATCGAACACGTCCTCCGGATTGGTGCCGAGATCCCACCGGCCGAAGATCATGAGTCGTTCGGTGCCGTCCTCGGTGCGGACGTCGATCTCGAGCATCGGCACCCGGCGGCCCAGCCGGGGATAGCGGACGAGCCGCGCGCGTTCGATCTCCGACCGGGCATACGCGTGGCGGCCGCTCAGCCGGTTCACCACGATCCCGCCGCCTTCCTTGTCGACGGCGAGGCGCGGGCGTTGCCGGAGCGCGGACGCGGCGGTCAGCAGCAGCCCGAGGGCGGCGACGCACACGAGGACACGGCCCGCCGGCTCGGTCGACACGGAAAGTCCCGCGACCCCCAACGCGACTCCGCCCGCGGCGAGAGCGATCACCGCGGCGAGGGGCGTCGACCACTCCAGCGGTGCCTCGTCAGCAGACATCAGCACTCGACCTGCGGCTATCCACAGGGGTTGTCCACATTGGGGATGAATGACATCGGTGTAATTGTGATGGTCAACGCCAGCGCATCGTCATGATCAGACCGACCACCATGAAGCCGAATCCGATGAGGAAGTTGTAGGCACCGAGGTTGTTCATCCACTCGAGCTGGTCGGCGGCCAGGTAGTAGACGAGCAGCCACACCAGGCCCACCAGCATGAACCCGAGCATCACCGAGACGTACAGGGTGCTCGAGGGGCCGGCCTTCACCTTCACCGGGGTGCGGCTCGCAGGGTTGATCGTGTAATCGGTCTTCTTTCGGACCTTCGACTTCGGCATGACGTCCTCGTTCGTGCGGCTCAACAGGAATGGGGGCAGGTAGATTCGGAAATACCTGCGTGTGTACACGCTAACGTAGCCGTGATTCGCGCGGCGAGGACGAGGGGACGGAAACACCGGTGACCAGGTCGATCTTCTGGCGGATCGCGGTGCTGGTGGTGTGTCTCGTGGCCGGTCTGCTGGTGGCAACCACCCGTCAGGTGTCGCACGGCAACGAGATCCGCGCCGGCGATTCCACCCGACTGTCCGACCTCGTGCGCAACGCCCAGTCCGAGACCGACCAGGTGGCCGAGACCCGCGACCGGCTGGCGGCGCAGGTCGAATCGCTGCAGCAGGACGCCGCCGCGTCCGACAGCGGTGTCGCGCAGGCGCTCGCCGACAGCAAGGCGCTCGCCACGGATGCCGGACTCACACCGATGACCGGTCCCGGCGTCACCGTCACACTCACCGACGCACCCCGCGACGCGGACGGCAAGTACCCCGTCGACGCGTCGCCGGACGATCTCGTCGTCCACCAGCAGGACGTCCAGAGTGTGCTGAACGCACTGTGGGTGGGCGGTGCCGAGGCGATCAGCATGCAGGACCAGCGGATCGTGAACACGTCGGCGCCGCGCTGTATCGGCAACACCCTGCTGCTGCACGGTCGCACATACAGCCCGCCCTATGTGATGTCGGCGATCGGGGACCCCGCGCGACTGGAGGCGGCGCTCGCCAACGAACCCGGAATCCGGGTATTCAAGCAGTACGCGACGCGGTTCGGCCTCGGCTACTCGGAGGCGGCGTCCGGCCAATTGTCCGTGCCCGGTTACGCGGGGCACTGAGCCCGAACCGTCCCCGGCCGTGCAGGGTGCGAGGCGGGCAGAATACCCTGCTTCCATGAGGATTCTCGTCGTCGACAACTACGACAGCTTCGTGTTCAACCTGGTCCAGTACCTCGGACAGCTGGGAACGCGGGCCGTGGTCTGGCGCAACGACGATCCGAACCTCACCGGGCCCGACGCCGTCGCGGCGGCGGCGGCCGAGTTCGACGGCATTCTGCTGAGCCCGGGCCCGGGCACACCGCAGCGGGCAGGCGCGACGATGGACCTGGTCACGGCGTGTGCCGCCGCCAGGACGCCGCTCCTCGGGGTGTGCCTCGGACACCAGGCGATCGGGGCCGCGTTCGGCGCCACCGTCGACCGGGCACCCGAACTCCTGCACGGCAAGACCAGCGTCGTCCACCACACCGGCGGGGGCGTTCTCACGGGTCTGCCCGACCCGTTCACCGCCACCCGCTACCACTCACTGACCGTCCTGGAAGACACCATCCCGGACGAACTCGAGGTCACCGCCCACACCGACAGCGGCATCGTGATGGCGATGCGGCACCGCGAACTGCCGATCCACGGCGTCCAGTTCCACCCGGAGTCCGTGCTCACCGAAGGCGGGCACCGCATGCTCGCCAACTGGCTCACCGTCTGCGGCGAAGCCCCGAAGGAATCCCTCGTCGCCACCCTCGAGACCGAGGTCGCGCAAGCATTGGGCGCGTAGCGCCCGTGAGTGGTTGACGAGTCCAGAGACTCCTCAACCACGCACGGGTGGCGGAGCCGCCTACCGCGGGATGCCCAGCGCGCCGACACCGACGGAGACGACACCGTTCTTGGTGATCTCCGATCCCGGCGGCTGTTCCTGGCTGATGATCTTGCCGACCATCTCCGGGTCCAGGGTGGACGTCTGCGTCTGATTCAGCGAGCTCGACGACCCGCTCCAGCCGGCGCTGCGCAGTTCGGCGAGCGCCTGCGACACGGTCTTGCCCGTCAGGTCCGGCATCTCGATGTTGTTGCCGTTCGACACCCGGATCTGGATGGTGTCACCCTTGGCTGCGGTGGAGCCGCCGACGGGATCGGTGGAGACGACCTGGCCCTTCGGCGCACCGGAGTCGATGTTCTGGATCTGCGCCTTGAAACCGGCGCCCTCGATGTTCGCCTGCGCGACCTCGACCTTCTGACCGGTCACGTCGGGGATGCGGATCTGCTCCGGCCCGGTGCCCAGCGTGACGGCGACTTCGGAGTCGAGGGAGATGCTCGCCCCGGAGGACGGGTTCTGGTCGATCACCTTGTCGACGTCGGATACGTCGGACGGTGCGCGTGCGACAGCGGTGTCGAGCCGCAGTCCCACCGCGTTCAGCTCCTGCTGGGCTTCCTGCTGGGTGAGGCCGGCGAGCCGCGGGACCTTCACCTGTTCGGGGCCCGACGACACCTCGAGGGTGATGGTGCTGCCCTCGTCCACCTGTACGCCGCCGACGGGCCGGGTGGTGATGACATTGCCGGTCGCCACGACGGCGTCCGGTTTCTGTTGCCGGGCGACGCGGAAACCGAGGTTCTGCAGTGTTGTCTCGGCGTCGTCCGCGGCCTGGTTCGTGACGTCCGGCATGGTCACCTGATCGGCCTTCGAACCCGGTCCCACGGACCACAGGAACGCGCCGACGACGCCGACGACGATGAGGGCGCCCAGCGCCATCAGCGCCACCCGCATCGGGTTCTTCTTCTTGTCGGGCTCGCCGCCGTCCGTCTTCGACGCGGTGGCCGGGGTCGGCGACTGCTGGCGCCGGTAGTTCCCCGCGCCGGTGTCGACGGCACCGAGGATCGTGGTGCGGTCCTCGTCGCTCATGACCATAGGCGCGCTGGGGCGCTGCCCGCCGAGCACCCGGACCAGGTCGCTTCGCATGTCCGCGGCGGTCTGGTAGCGGTTGGCGGGGTTCTTGCTCATCGCCTTGAGGATCACCGAGTCGAGCTCACGCGGAATGTCCGGGTTGACCGCGGACGGTGTCTGCGGGTCCTCCCGCACGTGCTGGTATGCGACCGCGACCGGGGAGTCACCCTTGAACGGGGGTTCGCCGGTGAGGATCTCGAACAGCACGCACCCGAGGGAGTACACGTCGGAGCGGGCGTCGACCTGCTCGCCGCGGGCCTGCTCGGGCGACAGGTACTGGGCGGTGCCGATGACGGCGGCCGTCTGCGTCATGGGGCTGGACGCGTCGGAGATCGCTCGCGCGATGCCGAAGTCCATCACCTTCACCGCACCCGCACGGTTGATCATCACGTTGGCGGGTTTCACGTCGCGGTGCACGATGCCGTTGCGGTGGCTGAAGTCGAGCGCCGCGCACACGTCCGAGATGACTTCCATCGCGCGGCGCGGTGCCATCGGGCCCTCGCTGCGCACGATGTCCCGCAACGTGTCGCCGTCGACGTACTCCATCACGATGTACGGCAGCGGTCCCGCTTCGGTTTCCGCCTCGCCGGTGTCGTAGACGGCCACGATCGCCGGATGGTTCAGCGCCGCCGCGTTCTGCGCCTCGCGGCGGAACCGGAGGTAGAACGTGGGGTCGCGGGCCAGGTCGGCGCGCAGGACCTTGATCGCGACGTCACGGCTGAGTCGGACGTCGCGGGCGAGGTGGACCTCGGACATGCCACCGAAGCCGAGAATCTCACCCAGCTCGTAGCGTGAGGAGAGGTTGCGCGGTGTCGTCATGGCAGTCCTTGTGGGGTCGGAGTAGTTGACTCCTCCGACGTGGTCGTCGTGGTCGTCGTCGTGGGTGCGGTGGTGGTCGTGGTGGTAGTCGTCGTCGGCTCTGTCGTCGTCGTGGTCGGCGGCTGGGTGGTGGTCGTCGTGAACGGCTGGGTGGTGGTCGTCGTGTACGTCGGCTCGGTGGTGTACGTCTGTTCCTCGGTCGTCGTGGTGGTCGTCGGCCGCGGTGTCGTCGTGATCGTCCGCAGCGACGACGTAATCGCCGGCGACGTCGGTTCCTTCGTGTCACCACCGTCGAACAGGACGAGCGCGAGCCCGACGATCGCCGCCAGCAGGAGCAGACCGCCCGCACCCCAGGCCACGGCCTTCTGGCCGCTGGTCAGTCCGCCCTTCTTGCCGCCACCGTTCGAGTCGTCCGGCGGCACCTGCCCGGTGACCGGTCCCGCGTATGCGGTCTGCGAGGGCGGCATCATCTGGGTTGCACCGGTCATCGGCGGGGGCAGCACCCGCGCCGCCCCGGTACCCGACACGCCGGGCGGCGGGGGACGCCTGCCCGCCCGGACCGCCGCGACCGCGTCGGCGAACTCTCCGCCACTGGCGTAACGGGTGCTCGGATCCTTCGCGATCGTGATGTCGATGAGTTCGCGGATGTTGGGCGGCAGGTCGCTCGGCAGCGGTGCCGGCGCCTCCTGCACGTGCTTCATCGCGACGGTGATGGCGCCGTCGCCGACGAACGGGCGACGTCCGGACAGCGCCTCGTAGCCGACGATGCCGAGGGAGTACACGTCGCTCGCCGCGGTCGCGTCCTGTCCGAGCGCCTGCTCGGGGGCGATGTACTGCGCGGTGCCCATCACCATGCCGGTCCGCGTGATCGGCGAGTTCTCCACGGCCTTCGCGATGCCGAAGTCGGTGATCTTCACCTGGCCGGTGGGGGTGATCAGGATGTTGCCGGGCTTCACGTCGCGGTGCACCACGCCGGCGTCGTGCGCCACCTGCAGCGCCCGGCCGGTCTGCTCGAGCATGTCCAGGGCGTGCGGCACCGCGAGACGGCCCACCCGGGAGAGGACGGCGTTGAGCGGCTCACCGTTGACGAGTTCCATCACCAGGTAGGCGGTGGAATCGCCGGTGGCGTCGCGGACCTCGCCGTAGTCGTAGATTCCGGCGATACCGGAATGGTTCAGCTGCGCGGTGGTACGCGCCTCGAAACGGAAACGTTCGACGAACTCCGGGTCGGATGAGAACTCGGACTTCAGTACTTTCACCGCGACACGACGGTTGAGCCGGTTGTCCGTCGCTTCCCAGACCTGTCCCATTCCGCCCGTGGCGATGAGCCGGATCAGGCGGTATCGATTGGCGATCAGCGCGCCGTTGTTCAGTGCCACAATCAGCCCCCTTGTAGTCCGGCTGCGATGACGGCACGGCCGATAGGTGCAGCCACCGAGCCGCCGGTTGCGGCCAGTGCACGATCTCCGCCGTCCTCGACGATGACCGCGATGGCCACGGTCGGGTTCTGGGCGGGTGCGAATCCGATGTACCAGGCGTGGGGCGGGGTGTTCCGAGGGTCGGTCCCGTGCTCGGCGGTGCCCGTCTTGGACGCGATCTGGACGCCCGGGATCTTGCCTTCGCCGCTGGTGTTGTTCTCGGAACCGATCATCAGGTCGGTCAGGGTGGCCGCCACCTGGGACGACATCGCCTGGCCTTCGGACACCGGGTTGGTGGTCGCGAGGTTGGACAGGTCCGGCCCCTGCAGTTCGGACACCAGTTGCGGTTGCATCCGCACGCCACCGTTGGCGACGGTAGCCGCGATCATCGCGTTCTGCAGCGGAGTGAGCGCGACGTCACGCTGGCCGATACTGCTCTGGCCGAGTGCAGCGTCGTCGGGGATCGACCCGATCGTGCTGTCCGCGACGGGGAACGGGACGCCGGGCATCTGCCCACCGATGCCGAGCGCGCTGGACTGGTCGCTGACGGCGTCGGTGCCGGTCTTCACACCGAGTTCGACGAACGCCGTGTTGCAGGACCGCGCGAACGCCTCACGCAGCGACGCGGTGGGGGCGCCGCCACACGTGGAGCCGTTGTAGTTCTCGAGCGTCGTCGACGTGCCGGGAAGGGTGATCTGCGGGGCCGCGGTCAGCTGGGTGTCGGGGGTGGTTCCGGCGGCGAGCGCGGCGGCGGTCACCACCACCTTGAACGTGGAGCCGGGCGGGTACGTCTGCGACACCGCGCGGTTGATCAGCGGCTTCTCCGGGTCGGCGTTCAGGGCCTCCCACGCCTGGGTGGTCTCGGTGCCGTCGTGGCTGGCGAGCGAGTTGGGGTCGTAGCTCGGGGTGCTGACCATCGTGAGGATGCGTCCGGTGCTCGGTTCGATCGCGACGACCGAACCGGTGTAACCCTTCGCCGTCAGCTGGTCGTACGCCACCTGCTGCATGACCGGGTTGATGGTGGTCACCACGTTGCCGCCGCGCGGGTCGCGCCCGGACACCAGGTCGAAGAAGCGGCGTCCGAACAGCCGGTTGTCGGAACCGTTGAGGACCGGGTCCTCGGACCGCTCCAGACCGGTGCTGCCGTACTGCATCGAGTAGAAACCGGTGACCGGTGCGTTGGCCAGCGGGCTGGACGGTGCCGCCGGGTTCGGCGGGTAGGTGCGCAGGTACTTGTAGCGGTCGTCGGTCGGGACGGACGCCGCGAGCACCTGGCCGGCCGCCGAGATCTGGCCGCGCTGACGCGAGTACTCGTCGAGCAGCACGCGCGAGTTCCGCGGATCGGCCCGCAGGTTGTCCGCCTTGATGACCTGGACGTAGGTGGCGTTGGCGAGGAGGGCGACCACCATCACCATGACGGCGATCGCGACGCGACGCAGAGGTGTGTTCATGAGCGCGGCACCATCTCGGTCGGGGCGTCGGCGATGGGTGCGGGGCCCTTCTTCTTCGGGACGGCCGGCTCACGGGCGGCGTCGGAGATCTTGATCAGGATCGCGAGGAGGAGATAGTTGGCGAGCAGCGACGACCCACCGTAGGACATGAACGGCGTCGTCAGACCGGTGAGGGGGATCAGCTTGGTGACGCCGCCGACCACCACGAACACCTGCACGGCGATCGTGAACGACAGACCGGCCGCGAGGAGCTTGCCGAAGCTGTCGCGGACGGCCAGCGCGGTGCGCAGACCGCGGATGACGAGGATCAGGAACAGCATCAGGACGGCTGCGAGCCCGATCAGACCGAGCTCCTCACCGATCGTGGCGACGATGAAGTCGGTCTTCGCGAACGGCACCTGGGCGGGTCGTCCGCTGCCGAGTCCCGTTCCGGCCACGCCTCCGGTCGCGAGCCCGAACAGCGACTGCGAGATCTGGTAACCGGTGTTGTTGTAGTCGGCCAGCGGATCGAGCCAGGTGCTGACGCGGACCCGGACGTGGCCGAACAGCTGGTAGGCGAAGAAGAAGCCGATTCCGAGAAGCCCGACGCCGATCAGCAGCCACCCGACGCGCTCGGTGGCGATGTAGAGCATCACCAGCACGGTGCTGAACAGCAGCAGCGACGTGCCGAGGTCCTTCTCCAGGACCAGCACACCCACCGACACCATCCACGCGACGAGGATGGGGCCGAGGTCGCGGGCGCGGGGGAGGTCGATGCCGAACACGTGCTTGCCTGCGGTGGTGAACAGGTCGCGCTTCGCGACCAGCACCGACGCGAAGAAGATGATCAGGAGGATCTTCGCGAACTCACCGGGCTGAATGCTGAAGCCGGGGAGGCGGATCCAGATCTTCGCGCCGTTCACCTCGGAGAAGCTGGACGGCAGGATCGCCGGGATGGCGAGGAACACCAGTCCGGCCAGGCCCAGCGTGTAGCTGTAGCGGGCCAGGAGGCGGTAGTCCTTGAGCAGCACCAGCACGGCAACGAAACCGGCGATGGCCAGCGTCGTCCACAGCACCTGCTGGTTGGCGTCCGGCGACGGGACGGGCAACCCGAAGTAGGCGGCGGACTGTGCGTCGGCGAGGTCGAGTCGGTGGATCAGCACCAGTCCGAGGCCGTTGAGCAGCGCGACGATCGGCAGGATCAGGGGGTCGGCGTACGGCGCGAACCGGCGCACCGCGAGATGCGCGATCAGAAACAGCGCCGAGTAGGCGGCGGCGTACTTGGCGAGGTCCCAGGTGATGCTCTGTTCCTGGCTGGCCTCGACCAGCACCAGCGAGATCGTCGTGATCAGGATCGCGAAACCGATCAGGATCAGCTCGGTGCCCCGACGCGTCGACTGGACGGGGGCTGGCGCGAACCCGCCGGGGGGACTGGGAAACTGCGCCCCCGGTGATGCACTTGCGACCGACATCAGCTAGCCGTCCTGCAGTTCTGACCGGGAACCTGGGTCACGGTCGGCGCCGGGGTGGCGGTCGGAGTCGGGGGTGTGGCAGGCGCCGGAGCGGGCGGTACCTCCGCCGGGGGAACAGGCGCGGGCGGCGGCGTGGTCTCCGGGACGGGAGCCGGAGTCGGTGCCGGAGTGGTCGTGGTGGTGGACGACTCCGACTCGCAGACCGGGAGCAGATCGTTCTGGGCGAGCCGCGTCATCTGGTTGCGGACGTCGTCGAGCTTGCCCGAGGGCAGCCCGGCACGCACCTGCTCGCGGGCGGACGGCTGGAGGTCGTCGACCTCGAGGATGGTGCACCCGCTGGGTGATTCGGTCGGCGACATCAACGTCAGGTCGCCGGCATCGCTCACACAGCCGACGAGATTCGCTTCCTGCAGCGAGTAACCCAGCACCGAGCCGGGAACTCCGCGCAGCACGGTGACGCGTTCGCCGTCGGCGCCGACGTAGTAGTTGTTGCGGACCAGAGCCCGCCCCACGAAGGCAGCGACGGCGACCACGACGATCAGACCGAGCGCGAGCGCAGCCCACCACATGCGGTGACGCTTCTTCTTCGTCGGCGGTTCCTCGACCTGCGGGACGACCCGCTTCGGGGTGGCCCGCGGCGGACGCATCGCGGCGGCGCGACCCGCGGC
This sequence comes from Rhodococcus jostii RHA1, assembly GCF_000014565.1. Taxonomy (NCBI): domain Bacteria; kingdom Bacillati; phylum Actinomycetota; class Actinomycetes; order Mycobacteriales; family Nocardiaceae; genus Rhodococcus; species Rhodococcus jostii. Next base: position 3,909,573 of record NC_008268.1, read on the forward strand.
CGTGTTGGGCGGCGGTGTGTCCTCTTCGTCGTCGGCGGAGGCCGCACCGGCGACGATGGGGTGGCTCTGCCCGTAGTCGAGGTCGATGACGTCGGCGACGACGACCGTCACGTTGTCCGGGCCGCCGCTGCGCAGGGCGAGTTCGATGAGCCTGTCGGCGCACTCGTCCTGCGAGCCCTCACGCATCGTGTTCTCGATGGTCTCGTCGCTGACCACGTCCGACAGTCCGTCGGAGCACAGCAGGTAACGGTCGCCTGCGCGCGCCTCGCGGACCGTCAGCGTCGGCTCGATCTCGTTGCCGGTGAGGGCGCGCATGATCAGCGACCGCTGCGGGTGGGTGTGCGCCTGCTCGGCGGTGATCCGTCCCTCGTCGACGAGGGACTGCACGAACGTGTCGTCCCGGGTGATCTGCGCGAGGGAGTCGTCGCGGAGCAGGTAGGCGCGGGAGTCGCCGATGTGGACCAGCCCGAGCTTGTTGCCGGAGAACAGGATTGCGGTGAGCGTGGTGCCCATGCCGTCGAGTTCGGGGTCCTCCTCGACGTGGTCGGCGATGGAGTCGTTGCCCTCCCGGGTGGCGGCCTCGAGCTTGCCGAGAAGGTCTTCGCCGGGCTCGTCGTCGTCGAGATGCGCGAGGGCCGCGATCATCAACTGCGACGCGACCTCACCGGCCGCGTGACCGCCCATGCCGTCCGCGAGCGCCAGCAGGCGGGCACCGGCGTAGACGGAATCTTCGTTGTTGGAACGGACGAGGCCACGGTCACTGCGGGCGGCATAGCGGAGGACGAGGGTCACGGGCGCAACTCGATTACCGTTTTGCCGACCCGTACAGGGGTACCGAGCGGCACGCGGACAGATGTGGTGACCTTGGCGCGATCCAGGTACGTGCCGTTGGTCGAGCCGAGGTCTTCGACGTACCAGTCGGCGCCTCGCGGGGAGAGCCGAGCGTGGCGGGTGGAGGCGTAGTCGTCGGTGAGGACGAGGGTGGAGTCGTCGGCCCGGCCGATGAGGACGGGCTGGGTGCCGAGGGTGATGCGGGTGCCGGCGAGGCCGCCCTGCGTCACCACCAGATACTTGGCCGTCTTGGTCTTACCCAGCGACGGCAGGACGTTGCCGCTGCGCGAATATCGGGGCGGCACACGGACGCCGGATCCCGCGTAGATGTCGCCGCGCAACGCCCGCAGAACGGTCCACACGAAAAGCCACAGCAGAAGCAGGAAACCTGCTCGTGTGAGTTGCAGAATCAAACCTTGCACGGCAGTCCACCTCCTTCTGTGGCGGGAACGTTCGAGGTTCCAGCGTCTTTTTCTCGCAGCATCATATGGGCAACCCGCACCCTGGGATCAGGATACGGACAGCCCACAACGATACGGAGTCCCCACCGTGTTACGTCCGACACGGGCTCCGACGCGATGTCGGTCGAGTATCGAAGCCGTCTCGGTTGGGTCTCGGTGAGGCAGTTCGGGGTCGGGTATCGGCGGAACCTACTCGGAGTCCTAACTCGGTGGTGCCTCAGAGGATTCGGACCAGAATCTCCGAATGACCCGCCCGAATGATGTCTCCGTCGGCCAGCTGCCAGTCCTGCACGGGGGCACCGTTGACGGTGGTGCCGTTGGTGGAGCCGAGGTCGGACAGCATCGCGACCTGGCCGTCCCAGCGAATGTCGATGTGGCGGCGCGACACACCGGTGTCGGGCAGGCGGAACTGTGCCTCCTGGCCGCGGCCGATGATGTTGTTGCCCTCACGAAGCTGGAAGTGGCGTCCGCTGCCGTCCTCGAGCTGCAGCGTGGCCGTGAACGTGTGGCCGTCGGGCGCGTAGGCCTGCTGCCCGTAGCCGCCCTGGTCGTAGTCGGCGTAGCCCTGCTGGTCGTACGCCTGCTGGTCGTAGCCACCCTGCTGGTAGCCGCCGCGGTCGTAACCCTGGTCGTAGCCCTGCGGCTGCTGGTACCCGGCCTCGGCGTAGGAACCGTCCGGGTAGCGGGCGGGAGCCCCCTGCTGGTCGTACGCCTGCGGGTCGTAACCCTGCTGGTAGCCACCCTGCTGGTAGTCGTAGCCGGCGTCCGCGGGCTGCTCGTAGCCGGGAGCCTGCGCACCCTGGTCGTACGCCTGGCCGTACGCGGCATCCTGGGGGTACCCGCCGCGCTGGTCGTCGGGGTACTGCTGCTGGTCGTAGCCGCCCTGCTGGTAGCCGCCGCGGTCGTAACCGTTCTGGTAGCCCTGCGGGTACCGCTGGTCCTGACCTGCATGGGCATGACCGTTGCGCGCGTACTGCGGGTCGGGATTGCGGTTGCCCGCTGGTTCGCGGCTGGGGTCGTAGCCTGAGTTCTGCGTCATGGGGCCAGCTCCTGGATTCGACGTGACGGGTACAAACGGTGCCTGTGGTCGCGGTGCGGGACCGCGTGGCGGTTCGGGTCGCCCCGGCGTGGCCGCACCTGGGCGGCCGGCATCCGGATCCACCGAACCCCGGGTGCGGAACTGCCCGGTGTGCAGTGAAGGCGACGGTTCGAACGCGACATGAATGGGACCATACGTCTGCCAGCCCTGGTCGCGAATGAAGTCTTCGAGGTGTCGGGCGAAGGCCTTGACCGTCAAGTCTCTGTCGGCGGCAAGTTCTTCGTGATCCGAGTTGTTGATGGCGATGACATAGCTGTTCGGCGCGAGCAGGTGCCCGCCGTCCAACTGCTGGATTCGGTCGGAGGCTTCCTGCTGAAGCGCGGCCTCCACCTCCTGCGGCACCACGCCGCCGCCGAAGACCCGGGCGAACGCGTCACCCACGGCTCCCTGGAGCTTCCGCTCGAAACGTTGAACTATCCCCATCGGAACCTCCTCACGGTGCCTGGCTGTCGGGTCTTCTGTCCTCGGTGCGTGGTGGCTGTGACGAGACATGTCCGTGTCGCGCCACCGCCGTGCGCGTATCCCACGGTACTGTCATTGCCTCGGGCCACGACACGGGTCTACGCCATTGCATGATATCGGTCTTTGTCTGGACGGGTGTTTTTGTAGCCTTTTCGGGCCCTGACCTGCACGAATCGTAATTTCTGGCGACCTCGTGTTAATGTTTCCGGGTCGCTCGGGCGAGTGGCGGAATGGCAGACGCGCTGGCTTCAGGTGCCAGTGTCCTTCGGGACGTGGGGGTTCAAGTCCCCCTTCGCCCACCACAAGCGATTCTTCGGAATCGCGACATCGAGGCCACGAACTCCACGAGTTCGTGGCCTTCGTGTTTTTCCCACAAGGAGTGTGGGGTGGTGTATCCCCACCCCAGGGTGGCTACCGGGCGCCCCGTCGCAGCCCGACGATGGAGTAGAAGCCTCGTCGCGAACCACCGGCTCTATCCGGACCTGAACCAGTCCTCTCGGCGGTCCGTGACGAATGACTCGAGTGTGAACCTGCCGTCCGGCTTCTTCCGCTGGGTTTCTGCGAACGTCGAGAGTGGGTTGTGTATGAGCATCAGCCAGGTCCGGGCCACCAGCTCGGCGAATGTCGGTGAGTACGTCGGTTCCGTCGCGACGACGGTGGGTGCCCTGTCGGTCGACTGGTGGTGCACTCCCGCTTTCGACGCGGTCGTGACCCTTTCCTGCGAGATCCCCTACTACCGCGGCCGGAAGGCCGTGCTGGCCTGGAACCGCCACTTCGGGTGGTCGCTCGGGGTCCACGGACTCTCGCAGGGGAACGTGCTGGTGGTCGAGGGACTCGGGTTGGGACCGGCACCGGATCCCGCGCACTGCTCGGATCGGGTCGCCGAGTTGCTCACCGAACTCGCCGACTGGGCGCCCCGTCCGGCGTCCGGACAGCCCGCCCCGCGAATCGTGCACGGCCCCGGCGCGCCCCACGCCTGATCTATAAATCTGGAACCCGTGCGTCGCGGGCGCCGACCGGCTTGGATATCGAGTATGGACGGCAGGAGAGCCCCTGATCCGCTGCGCCTCGCGGCCGGCTTCGCCGCGACCACCGGCGGTGCGTTGCAGCGTGTGATCGGATTCGGCGTCGACACGGCGCGACTCCTGCCGGGAGTGGACCCGCTGCTGGTCACCCTCGAGGAACGCGGCACCCAGACGCTCCGCAGCGCCGACGAACTCGCGGATCGGGTGCTGCACGCAGTGCTGCGGAGAGTCGTGCAGGTCGCTCTTCAGGAGGTGGACCTCACCACGATCGTGCGTGATCACGTCGACCTGGACGTGGTCGCCGAAGGCATCGACATCCAGCGCATCATCGACCGCGTCGACGTGGATGCCATCGCCGCCCGGGTGGACATCCCGCAGATTCTCGATCGCGTGGACATCGACGCCGTCGCCGCGCGGATCGACGTGGATGCGATCGTCGACCGCGTCGACGTGGACTCCGTCATCGGGCGGGTCGATCTGGTGGTGCTCGCCGACACCGTGATCGAGGGCGTGGATCTGCCGCGCATCATCCGGGAGTCGACCGACTCGATGTCCAACGAGGCGGTCCGCGGGGTGCGGACCCAGGGCATGCAGGCCGACGACGCCGTCGCCGGGTTCGTGGGCAAGTTGTTCGGGCGCGGGCACGAACCGGACGATGCATGAGCACGCCGGCGCATCGCGCGGCCGGGATCGTGACCCGCGGTCTGGCAGCGGGCATCGACCTGGCGGTCGTCCTGGCCGTGATGGGCGGCATCTATGTCGGAGTGTTGTTCCTCCGGTTGCTGTTCTCGCCGCAGGAATTCTCGTTCCCCGATGCCAATGCCGTGCTCTCCGTGACCTTGTTCATCGGCGTGTCGGTGCTGTACCTGACGGCGTGCTGGGCCGTGAGCGGCCGCACCGTCGGTGCCGTGACGATGGGGCTGCGGGTGGTCAGCCGCAACGGTGAACTGATCGGCTGGCTGCGGGCCCTTCTCCGGGCGGTGCTGTGCGTGATGTTCGGGTTCGGATTGTTCTGGGCGGCAGTCGACGGCCGGCGGCGGTCACTGCAGGACATCCTGCTGCGGACCGCAGTCGTCTACGACTGGGAGCCGGATCTGCACGCCGTCGAGCCGGAGACCTGATGCCTGCCTAGCATGGGGTCATGTACGCGGAGCGGCGGTCGGTGTTCCCCGGCGCTGTGGTGTGGCAGAAGACCGCAGCCGGGGGTGAGGCGGCCATCCTGCCCGACGGTTGCATGGACCTCATCTGGATGGACGGTGACGTCGTCGTGGCTGGCCCCGACTCCCGGCCGTATCTGAACCGCAGCCGCGAGGGCGACCGCTACGTCGGATTACGCTGTTCCCCAGGATCTCTCCCGGATCTTCTGGCGACGCCGGCAGAGGAGCTGGCCAACCTTCGGGTGCCGCTCGCCGAGGTGCTGACGGACCGCGCCACCACGGATTTTCTCGGCAGGATCGCGGACGCCGCCGACCCCGGCCGGGTGCTCGAGGACTTCGCGAGGTCGCGCCGGATCCTCGGGCCGCCGCCGGACGGCCGGATCCCCGCGATCGTGCGACTTCTGGAGCAGCAGGCATCTGTCAGCGAGGTGGCGGACCGGATCGGTGTCGGCGAGCGCCAACTGCACCGCCTGTGCCGACGTCAGTTCGGTTACGGGCCGAAGATGCTGGCCCGGATCCTTCGGTTGCAATCGGCACTGGGGCTGGCGGGTGCTTCCATCCCCGCAGCTCAGGCGGCCGGCATGGCGGGGTTCGCCGATCAGGCCCACCTGATCCGTGAGGCACACGAGTTGACCGGCCGCACGTTCGGTCAGCTGGTCACGGTGTGAGCGCGGCAAATAGGTCGACGGGGTTGCCGTCGGGATCGTCGACGGTGGCGTAACGCTGTCCCCACGGTGCGTCCCACGGCTTCTTCCGACCGTTGTAGCCGTCGCCCGTGAACTCGTCGAACAGCGTGTCGACGTCGGCGGCGGTTCCGCAGTCGAAGGCGAGTGCGATGCGATGCCCGCCGGCGGGTTCGGTCCAGTCGGGTGTGAACGAGCGGATGGTCTCGACCGTGTCCCACAGCAGGCGGATCCCACCGGGAAACTCGAATTCGACGTGCGGCGCCTGATCGGCGTCGGCGGGAATGTCGAGTCCGAGCCGCCGGTAGAACGCGAGCGACGTGGGCAGGTCGTGGACGACCAGTTCGATGGCACTGAATGTTGCGGTCATACCGAGAACGCTAACGACCTCAGGCGGACCCGCATTGAAGGTTTCGGACATCGAGCACCGGAGTCCGATTTCTTCAATCACCCGTGCGGTGGAGCGGGGATGCTGGGAGTCATGACCACCGAATCAACCCATGTCAGTGTGTTCATCGCTCGGACCGCCGCCGACGTGTACGCCTACGCGGGCGACCCCGCCAACCTCCCCGCCTGGGCGGCCGGCCTGAGCACCAACATCACCCGGGACGGCGACCGCTGGCTCGCGGACTCCCCGATGGGACAGGTCGCCGTGACCTTCGCACCCGCCAACGACTACGGCGTCCTCGACCACGACGTCACCCTCCCGGGCGGCGACACCGTCTACAACCCCGTGCGCGTCATCCCCGACGGCGACCACAGCGAAGTCGTCTTCACCATCCGGCGACGCGACGGCGTCACCGCCGAAAAATTCGCGCAGGACGCAGCAGCCGTCACCGCCGACCTGCAGAGGTTGAAGGGGCTGCTGGAGGCGTGAGGGGGCGCGGGCCTTCGCGTTTGCACACCGATTGGTCAAACGCGCTGCAATTGCGGGTGCAGCTGACTGAATCGTGGGCGGATGTAGGTAAGTGGTCGCGATTTCAGACCCGTTCCGGACGACCTTCGACCACGGCCGACGCCGCCGCGGACACCCGGTCGTACGCCGCCCGGGTGTCCGGTCCCAGCCGGCTGTGATCGATGACGATCCCCATGCCCAGATGTTCGTCGTAGGGGATGGTCTCGACGCCCCACACCTGTCCGCCCAGGTACTCGCGGAGGAGGTCGACGTCCACCTGCCAGCCGGTGGCGTCCTGATTCGACACGGTGACGACGGTGCGGGCGAGCCCGGGTTCACCGAGCGTGTTACCGATCGACTGCAACGCGGAGCGGAGGCGGTTGAACGCGTCCGCCCGGCACGGCACGACGAGGACGATGGGCGACGGAGTAGCCAGGAGCGGCGCGAGGTACGCGGCACGCAACCGATGGCCGAGGTCGTGGACGGCACTCACTCCGCGAGCGCGCAGCGACTCTGTGAGAGTGTGGAATTCACCGTCCGACGCGGTCCGATTCCCGATGCGGCTCAGGATGCGGGTCCCGGCACTCGTGCGGGAGCAGTACCCGTCGAACACGTCGTCCGCGACGGGGCCGGCCGCCACCAGTTGCTCGAGGCCGCTCACGGAGAGCACGGCATCGGCGCCGCGTTCGGCGACGTCGCCGCCCGCGGGTGTCGCGTCGACGGCCACGACCGCGCCGCCGCGAGCTGCCGCGGTGTTGGCGAGCCCCAGCGTCGTCGTGGTTGCGCCGGCTCCGCCGCACGCCCCGAGGACGAGGGTGGACACCGGAAGTGCGTGCAGCAGTTGGTCGGTCACTTCGCGTCTCCAATGGATGTGATGTACGTGCGACCGTCGCGGTCGGCGGTGGTCACGACCTGCTCGTACTTCTTCGTCGACCCGTCAGGACGCAGTTCCGACAGCGTCACCGCGTAGCGGCCGGGTTCGGTTTCGGTGATGGCGAGGCAGTGCTCGGTGCCCGCGGGCACCGACTCGATGCCGCCCTGGATGGACTCGGCGGACCCCAGCGGCGCGTCGGGGGCGACCACCTCGCGGGCTTTCGTGCCACTGCGTGCGATGTAGTACGCGTGGTCGAAGGCCAGGATCGCGGCGACGCCGTCGGACGTCCCGCCGGGACCGTTGCCGACAGCCGTCGAGCCGTCGCGGGATTCGACGCACCAGCCGGAATCTGTAGCGGCGACGGGAGTTCCGCTCGCATCATCGGACGTCGAGGCGAACACGGCGGCCACACCGGCGAGGACGGCGAGCACCGCGGCGGCGCCCGCGACCACGAGCCTCTGATTACCGCGAACAGGTGGTGCGGGATCGGGCTCGTCGCCCGCGGTCAGCCACGTCGGAGCCGGGGGTTGCTGCTCGGGTTCCGCGGCGGGAGCCGTCGGCCTCGGTGCCGGGGCCGACGCGAACGGCGGGAACCAGTGCGAGAAGCGGTCGAGGGGTGCCCTGTTCGGCGGTTCTGTCACAGTTGAATCCTCCACACCTCATTCCCTCGCGCGGAGCCGACCCCGGGCGGGCTCCGCGCGAGGGATTCGGATCACACGTGCAGCGTCGCCTGGCTGCGCACGTTCACACCGCCGATCGTGGTGGTGGCCGGACCGCTGTCGGTCGACTGCAGCTGCGGCAGTTGCGGTGCGGGCAGGGACGCGATCGTCCGAACCAGCTCCCCGAACGCCGGGTACCGGTGGGCCGCATCCGTGATCGCGGCGGCGACGGGTGTGACGTCGACGGGCGCAGACCAATTGGTGGGGTGCTCGGCGTGGGAATCGGCCGAGAACGCGGAGACGGTGGCCGCCGTCGGCGAGGACGGGTCGACGGCGATGCCCGCGGTGCCGGTGGCGTTGCCGACGCGCCAGCCGATGGTGCCGACGTAGCCCTCGGGGTTGCCGTACTGGCGTCCGTTGACGGCCACGGGCACCGCGCCGACCAGTGTGTCGACGGCGGCGTTCACCTCGACGACCGGCTTCGGCACCGGAAGTATGGGGGCGACGGGTGCCTGGTGTGCCTTCGGCATGTCGTCGGGGTCGATCCACACGGTCGCCGGCCGGGCGGCCGGTGCCTCGTCGACGGCTCCCTCGGCGGCGGGCGCTGCCAGGTCGGGAGCAGCAGGCACGACCGTCTCGACACCCGGCACCGCCAGCGGAGCCTGCGGGGGAGCGGGCGGTGCCGCGGCCGGAGCGGCCGGGTCGGTGACGCCCGGCTGCGACGTGGTGGGCGGTGTCGTCGGGACCGTCACGCCGGGCTGCGACGTGGTGGGCGTGGCCGAGGGGTCGGTGACGCCCGGCTGCGACGTGGTGGGCGTGGCCGAGGGGTCGGTGACGCCCGGCTGCGACGTGGACGGCGGGGTGGTCGGAGCGGCGTGTGCCGTCGCGGCGCCGAGCAGTGCTGCGGCGGACACCGAAACAGCGGCTGCCAGAGCGTGCATGCGGATTCTCAAGTCTTTCACTCCCGAAGTCGAATGGACATGGTGATCGAACGGACTGGTGCTGACGAAGCAAACGCAAGAGTGGTGCAGTTCAGAGGCACCGAAAGAGGGAAGCGAACACAGCAGAATGCCTCCACCGACCAGGTGGATGTGTTGTTTCCCCGATGAGATACGTCCGTGCTGCCGGCACACTGCCGCAGCCGTCGTCCACCGCCCCCATGACCGCCCCCGGTTCTTTCTCGTCCCCCTACGGCGGCAAAGTACCAGACGGGCAAGCGTTCCCGCGCCCCCGCATTCCGGTCAGGCCAGGCCCGCGGCCAGCTTCACCGACAGATCGCGCAGCGGACGGAGACGGCCGGTCATCGCGACGGAGGACATGGCGCGCGATCCACGCACCAGCCGCCGCGTCGCGGGCCGCCGCGTACGGTCGTACCGGCGCAGCGCGGTGTGAATGTCGGTGTCGGCGGTGAGGAATCGGCCGAGCGCGACCGCGTCGACGAGGGCCTCGCAGGCGCCCCGGCCGAGGTTCGGCGCCATCGCGTGGGCCGCGTCGCCGAGCAGGGCCGCGTTGCCCGCCACGTACGACGGCAGCGCGGGCGACTCGTACAGGTCGTGGTGGAGCATCGCGTCGGGAGTGGCGGCATCCAGTACTGCCCGGACGTCTGCGTGCCAGTTCCCGAACCGTGACCGGAGGTAGTCGAGGCCGCCGGGGTGGCCTGCGTCGGTGCGGACGCACGCGAACCAGTTGACGAGATCGCCGTCGCGCGGGGTGATGCCGAAAAGTGCGTCCGTGTCCCAGGTTTCGCTGACGGTGTCGCGATGGCCGGGCACCCACCCGCGCCAGGCGGTCGCGCCTACGTACCGTGGCTCGAACTTCTCGCCGAACAGTTGTCGGCGGGTCGGGCTGCGCAGACCGTCCGCACCGATCACGACGTCGTGGTCCGTCAGCGCGTCGAGGGCGGGTGCCGGTGTGCCGAACGAGATCATGCCGTCGGGCAGGGCCTCGGCCAGTGTGGCCAGCAGGGCGGGCCGAGACAGCAGGTAGGCGGTGCGGTTGCGGTTGTCGATGGTGCCGATCACGGATCCGTCGGGGCGCAGGAGCGAACCGCGGTGCTGGGGTGATCCCAGCGTGCGAACCCGATCACCTGCGCCGATCGCGTCCAGCGCGTCGAGGGCCTGCGGCCACATGCCGAGTGCGGTGCCCGACGTGGGCAGGGTGTCGGCACGCTCGTAGACATCGACGTGCCAGCCGGCGCGGGACAGGTAGCGGGCGACGGCGAGTCCGCCGATGCCGCCGCCGAGGACTGCTGCGGAGTGCGTCACGACCACCAGGCTACTACGGATGTAGTGAATTTACTACCATTGTAGTGTCGGGGTATGGCAGACAAACGGGAGCAGGTGCTCGACGCCGCCATCGAGCTGCTCGGCACGAAAGGCGTCCGGGCTCTCACCCATCGGGGTGTCGACGAGCTGGTCGGAATGCCGCAGGGGTCGACGTCCAACTACTTCCGTAGCCGGGGCGCGCTGCTCGAGGGGATCGTCACACGGCTCGTCGAACGTGACCGGGAGGACTGGCAGAAGTTCGCGCACCTCCGGCCCGACAGCAGAGACGCACTGGTCGAGGCGCTGGTTGCCTTCGTGAGTTTCTCCACTGGTCCGGACCGCGTGCGCACGAGTGCCCGCTACGCGCTCTTCGTCGAGGCGTCCGTGACACCGGGCTTGGACGCGAAGATCGGGTCGGCGCGCCGAGTGCTCGTAGAATGGGGCGCGGACATGCTGGAACTCGTGGGATCGAGGAACCCGGCTTCCGACGCAGTGGTGATCACCGACTACCTGGACGGTGTAATCCTTCATCAACTCACCGTCCCGGATCTCGATTTCGATCCGACTGCGGGAATTACAGCGGTGCTCGGCGCGCTCACTTAACATGTACTCAGTGCAGTCGGACGAGGTCCGCCCTCGACAATGCCCAGTTCAGAGGGTGAATAGGCCAACCTAAGTTGTGTTTCGTCGGGGGTTCTGAATTATCGTTTTCGTTACACGTTGGACCCACGAAAGTCCGACCCGACCGAAAAGCCACGTCGCCCGGTGCGAGGACCACACCCAGCGTGCTGCAAAAGGGCGATAGCCGATCGGTGGTGCCGATCACGTCGTGACGGCACCTGCTTTGCAAGTTGATGGCCATCAGCGCTGCTGGTCGTCGGTGCATCTTTTGGCATACGAAGGCTAGGTATGAAGCAACTTCCAGGCCCCCAGGGGCTGTATCACCCGTCGAACGAGCACGATTCCTGTGGTGTCGCGTTCGTCGTGGACATGAAGGGCCGCCGCAGCAGGGACATCGTCGAGAAGGCGATCACCGCGCTGGTGAACCTCGAGCACCGTGGTGCCGCGGGCTCCGAACCCAACACGGGTGACGGCGCCGGCATCCTCCTCCAGGTCCCGGACAAGTTCTTCCGCGCCGTGGTCGACTTTCCGCTGCCCGCGGAAGGCACGTACGCCACCGGCATCGCGTTCCTGCCGCAGAGCAAGGCCGACGCGCAGCGCGCAGCCGACGCCGTCGAGAAGATCGTCGAGAGCGAGGGCCTGAAGGTCCTCGGCTGGCGTGAGGTCGCCACCGACGACTCGTCGCTCGGCGCACTGGCCCGCGACGCCATGCCGACGTTCCGGCAGATCTTCATCGGCAGCGAGAACGACGCCCTCACCGGACTCGACCTCGAGCGTCGCGCCTACGTGGTCCGTAAGCGCACCGAGCACGAGCTGGGCAGCGAAGGCGCCGGCAAGGACGGCCCCGGTCGCGAGACCGTGTACTTCCCCAGCCTGTCGAGCCAGACGTTCGTCTACAAGGGCATGCTGACCACCCCGCAGCTCAAGGGTTTCTACCTGGACCTGCAGGACGAGCGGCTCGAGTCGGCCCTCGGCCTCGTGCACTCGCGCTTCTCCACCAACACGTTCCCGTCGTGGCCGCTGGCCCACCCGTTCCGGCGCGTGGCCCACAACGGTGAGATCAACACCGTCACCGGCAACGAGAACTGGATGCGTGCCCGTGAGGCGCTCATCGACAGCGACATCTTCGGCGGGTCAGGAGAGGTTGGGCCCGGCAAGGATCGGCGCAGCCAGCTGGAGAAGATCTTCCCGGTCTGCACGAACGGCGCCAGCGACACCGCGCGGTTCGACGAGGTGCTCGAGATGCTGCACCTCGGTGGCCGCAGCCTGCCGCACGCCGTGCTGATGATGATCCCGGAAGCCTGGGAACGGCACGAGAGCATGGACCCCGCACGGCGGGCGTTCTACCAGTACCACTCGTCGCTCATGGAGCCGTGGGACGGACCGGCGTCGGTGTGCTTCACCGACGGCACCGTCATCGGCGCCGTCCTGGACCGCAACGGCCTGCGTCCCTCGCGCCTCTGGGTGACCGACGACGGCCTCGTCGTCATGGCCTCCGAGGTCGGCGTCCTGCCGATCGACCCCGCCACCGTCGTGAAGAAGATCCGGCTGCAGCCCGGCCGCATGTTCCTCGTCGACACGGCCGAGGGCCGCATCATCAGCGACGACGAGATCAAGTCGGAACTGGCCGCCGAGCACCCCTACCAGGAGTGGCTCGACCAGGGTCTGACCCACATGGACGACCTGCCGGACCGCCCGTACACCTACATGTCGCACGAACGCGTCGTGCTGCGTCAGCTGATGTTCGGGTACACCAACGAAGAGGTCAACCTCCTCGTCAAGCCGATGGCGCTCTCCGGCGCCGAGGCGCTCGGCTCCATGGGTACCGACACCCCGATCGCCGTGCTGTCCTCGCGGTCGCGGATGCTGTTCGACTACTTCTCGCAGCTGTTCGCGCAGGTCACGAACCCGCCGCTCGACGCCATCCGCGAGGAGGTCGTCACCAGCCTCGGCGGCACCATCGGTCCCGAGCACGACCTGCTGCACCCCACCGCGGAGTCCTGCCGGCAGATCTTCCTGCCGCAGCCGATCCTGCACAACGACGACCTGTCGAAGCTCATTCACGTCAACGACGACGGCGAATTCCCGAACTTCCGCAGCGTCATCGTCCGCGGTCTGTACCCGGTCGCGGAGGGCGGCGCGGGCCTGCGCAAGGCCCTCGACGACGTCCGCTACCAGGTGTCGGAGGCCATTGCCGGCGGTGCGCGCCTCGTCGTCCTGTCCGACCGTGAGTCGAACGAGACGTACGCGCCCATCCCGTCGCTGCTGCTGACGTCGGCCGTGCACCACCACCTGGTGCGTGAGAAGACCCGCACCAAGGTCGGCCTCATCGTCGAGGCCGGCGACGCCCGCGAGGTGCACCACATGGCGCTCCTCATCGGCTTCGGTGCGGCAGCGGTCAACCCGTACATGGCGTTCGAGACCGTCGACGAGGCCGTGCAGAACAACGAACTGCAGGGCGTCAGCCTCGACAAGGCCATCCAGAACTACATCAAGGCCGCGGGCAAGGGTGTGCTCAAGGTGATGTCCAAGATGGGCATCTCCACCCTGGCGTCCTACACCGGCGCTCAGCTGTTCCAGGTCATCGGCCTGTCGCAGGAACTGGTCGACGAGTACTTCACCGGCTTGCAGTCCAGCCTCGGCGGCATCGGTCTCGACCAGATCGCCGCCGATGTCGCGGTGCGCCACTCCAACGCGTACCTGGACCGTCCCGAGGAGCGCGCGCACCGCGAGCTCGAGGTGGGCGGCGAGTACCAGTGGCGTCGCGAGGGCGAGTACCACCTGTTCAACCCGGACACGGTGTTCAAGCTGCAGCACTCCACGCGCACCGGGCAGTACGAGGTGTTCAAGGAGTACACGAAGCTGGTCGACGACCAGTCGGAGCGCCTCGCAGCGTTGCGCGGCCTCTTCGAGTTCAAGAAGGGCGTGCGCGAGCCCGTCCCGCTGGACGAGGTCGAGCCCGCCACCGAGATCGTCAAGCGCTTCTCGACGGGTGCGATGAGCTACGGCTCCATCTCCGCCGAGGCGCACGAGACCCTCGCCATCGCCATGAACCGCCTCGGCGGCCGGTCCAACTCCGGTGAGGGCGGCGAGAGCCCGGCCCGCTTCACCCCGGACGAGAACGGCGACTGGCGGCGGTCCGCGATCAAGCAGGTCGCGTCGGGACGCTTCGGTGTCACGTCGCACTACCTGACCAACTGCACCGACATCCAGATCAAGATGGCGCAGGGAGCGAAGCCCGGTGAGGGCGGCCAGCTGCCGGCGCACAAGGTGTACCCGTGGGTGGCCGAGGTCCGGCACTCCACGCCCGGCGTCGGGCTGATCTCGCCGCCGCCGCACCACGACATCTACTCGATCGAGGATCTCGCGCAGCTGATCCACGACCTGAAGAACGCCAACCCGCAGGCGCGGATCCACGTGAAGCTGGTGTCCGAGGTCGGTGTCGGCACCGTCGCCGCCGGTGTGTCGAAGGCACACGCGGACGTCGTGCTGATCTCCGGTCACGACGGTGGCACCGGTGCCACCCCGCTGACGTCGATGAAGCACGCGGGCGCCCCGTGGGAGCTCGGCCTCGCCGAGACCCAGCAGACGCTGCTGCTCAACGGTCTGCGCGACCGCATCGTCGTGCAGGTCGACGGCCAGCTCAAGACGGGCCGCGACGTCATGGTCGCCGCGCTGCTCGGCGGCGAGGAGTTCGGTTTCGCGACCGCTCCGCTGGTGGTGTCGGGCTGCATCATGATGCGGGTCTGTCACCTCGACACCTGCCCCGTGGGTGTCGCCACGCAGAACCCGGTTCTGCGCAAGCGGTTCAGCGGCAAGCCGGAGTTCGTGGAGAACTTCTTCCTCTTCATCGCCGAAGAGGTGCGAGAGCTCCTCGCCGAGCTCGGCTTCCGCACCCTCGACGAGGCCGTCGGACAGGTCGACGTCCTCGACACCACGAAGGCGCTCGAGCACTGGAAGGGCAGCAAGGCCGGCAACCTCGACCTGTCGCCGATCCTGCACGAGACCGAGTCGGCGTTCATGGACCAGGACCTGTACTGCACAGGCACCCAGGACCACGGCCTCGACAAGGCACTCGACCAGCAGCTGATCGTCCAGAGCCGCAACGCTCTCGACAAGGGCCAGAAGGTCACGTTCGAGTCGCCGATCACCAACGTCAACCGCACGGTCGGCACCATGCTCGGCCATGAGGTGACGAAGGCGTACGGCGGCGAGGGCCTGCCGGACAACACGATCGACATCACGTTCACCGGTTCGGCCGGTAACAGCTTCGGTGCGTTCGTCCCCAAGGGCATGACTCTGCGCCTGCACGGCGATGCCAACGACTTCGTCGGCAAGGGCCTGTCCGGTGGACGCCTCGTGGTGCGTCCGCCGCTGGAGACCGCCCCCGGCTTCATCGCCGAGGACAACATCATCGGCGGCAACGTGATCCTGTTCGGTGCCACGAGCGGTGAGGCTCTGCTCCGCGGTGTCGTCGGCGAGCGATTCGCGGTCCGCAACTCCGGCGCCACCGCGGTGGTGGAGGGAGTCGGCGACCACGGTTGCGAGTACATGACCGGCGGAAAGGTCGTCATCCTCGGTGCGACGGGACGTAACTTCGGCGCCGGCATGTCCGGTGGTGTCGCGTACGTCTACAACCCGGACAAGGTGTTCGAGGACAACCTCAACACGGAACTGGTGGATCTCGAGGACCTGACGGGTGACGACTTCACCTGGCTGAAGTCCGCCATCGAGCGTCACCGCGACGAGACGGGCTCGGAGGTTGCCGCGCGCATCCTGTCCGACTGGTCGCAGCAGGTCAACCATTTCGCGAAGGTGATGCCCCGCGATTACAAGAAGGTGCTCTTGGCCATCGAGGCCGCGAAGAAGGATGGAAAGAACGTGGACGAGGCAGTGATGGAGGCAGCTCGTGGGTGATCCAAGCGGCTTCCTGAAGCACACGTCACGCGAACTTCCGGTTCGCCGGCCGGTGCCGTTGCGCCTGCTCGACTGGAACGAGGTCTACGAGGAGTTCTCGCCGGACACCCTGAAGACTCAGGCCAGCCGGTGCATGGACTGCGGTATCCCGTTCTGCCACAACGGGTGTCCGCTGGGGAACCTGATTCCCGAGTGGAACGACCTGGTGTACCGGGACCGGTGGCACGACGGCATCGAGCGTCTGCACGCGACCAACAACTTCCCGGAGTTCACCGGGCGGCTGTGCCCCGCACCCTGTGAGGCGTCGTGCGTCCTGGGCATCAACCAGGACCCCGTCACCATCAAGCAGGTCGAGGTCGAGCTCATCGACCGCGCCTTCGACGAGGGCTGGGTCAAGCCGGTGCACCCGACGCGGTCGACGGGCAAGAAGGTCGCCGTCGTCGGTTCCGGTCCCGCGGGTCTCGCTGCAGCGCAGCAGCTGACGCGCGCCGGGCACATGGTCACCGTGTTCGAGCGGGCCGACCGCATCGGCGGGCTCCTGCGGTACGGCATCCCCGAGTTCAAGATGGAGAAGCGGCACATCGACCGCCGTCTCGACCAGATGAACTCCGAGGGCACCGTCTTCAAGACGGGTGTCAACGTGGGCGTCGACATCACCGCGGACGCACTGCGCGAGCAGTTCGACGCCGTGGTCCTGGCCGGCGGTGCCACCGAGGCCCGCGACCTGCCGATCCCCGGCCGCGAGCTGGACGGCATCCACCAGGCGATGGAGTTCCTGCCGATCGCCAACCGCGTGCAGCTCGGCGACCTGGAGAAGCCCACCATCACCGCGGAAGGCAAGAAGGTCGTCATCATCGGCGGCGGCGACACCGGCGCGGACTGCCTAGGCACCTCGCACCGTCAGGGTGCCGAGAGCGTTCACCAGTTCGAGATCATGCCGAGACCGCCCGAGACCCGCGCCGAGCACACCCCGTGGCCGACGTACCCGCTGATGTATCGGGTCGCGTCCGCGCACGAGGAGGGCGGCGAACGCCTCTTCTCCGTGAACACGGAACGGTTCGTCGGTGTCGACGGCAAGGTGACCGCGCTGAAGGCCCACGAGGTCGAGATGAAGTCGGGTCGCTTCGAGAAGGTGGAGGGTTCGGACTTCGAGCTCGAGGCCGACCTCGTGCTGCTGGCGATGGGCTTCGTCGGACCCGAGAAGCCGGGCCTGCTCACCGATCTCGGCGTCGACCTCAACGAGCGCGGCAACGTCGCCCGCTCCGCGAAGTGGGCCACCAACGTCGACGGCGTCTTCGTGGCCGGCGACATGGGACGTGGTCAGTCGCTGATCGTGTGGGCCATCGCCGAGGGTCGCTCCGCGGCCGCCGCGGTCGATGCGTACCTCGAGGGCGAGTCGGCGCTGCCGTCTCCGATCGAGACCACCACCGCCCCGCAGCGGTAGCTGTAACTGCTCGTACAATCCGCACCCCGGTAGGTTTTCCTACCGGGGTGTCGGTTTATCGTGCGGGGGTCACGTTCGGTCGGTAACGTTCATTTACCGATCGTGCATCTTTAGGTCACGTCGCCCTGGCAGCATCCCGTCTGCAGGACGGCGAAGGGGAGAACAGGTTGAGGCCATGGCAATGAAACGGGTTATTGCATTTCTGACCGCAGTGGCTGCTGCGGCAGCCATCCCGGTGGTATCGGGTGTGGTGGGCACGAGCGCAGTAGCGAACGCGGACCCCTGCCCGAGTCTGTACGTGGTCGCGATTCCTGGGACGTGGGAAACGTCCACCAAGGACAATGTCAGGCCGACGCCGGGTCTGTTGTCCGCGGTGACGAACGGTCTGCCGTCGTCGATCCGCACCGACTACGTCACGTACGCCGCCACGGCCTTCCCGTGGGAGTCCGAGGTGTACGGGCGCTCGAAGGCGCAGGCGGTCAGCAATGCCAAGGGCATGCTGTCGTCGATGTCGCAGCAGTGCCCCGACACCAAGCTGTCGATCATCGGTTACAGCCAGGGCGCCGACGCCGCAGGTGATCTCGCTGCGGAGATCGGCACCGGCCTCGGTGTCGTCCCCGCCGACAAGATCGCGGCCGTCGGACTCGTCTCCGATCCGCGGCGGTCGCCGACCGACGCCCTCGTCGGACCTCCCGTCGCCGGCAGCGGCGCCGGTGGTCCCCGCATCGGCGGGTTCGGCTGGGTCAGCCAGAACACTCGGACCTTCTGCGCGTACGGCGACCTGTACTGCTCCACGCCGAAGGAAGACTTCGTGACCAGGCTCGCCGGATTCCTCGCGCAGACGTCGGATCCGACGCCGACGCTGTTCGGCCGCTACCAGCAGGAAGCGCTCGCGATCTGGAACGACATCCTCGCTGTCGGCGGTGTGCCGGCCCTGATGGCTCAGCTGGACGAGCAGTCCAACGAGAGGCGCATCGACGAGTTGGAGCAGTTCTACAAGTCGCAGGCTCACCAGGACTACACCCGCTACGCCGTCGACGGATCGGGCACGCCCGCCACGGCGTGGCTGAGGAACTGGTTGCGCGACATCGCGTGAGTTCGGCCGACGGCGGCAGGGGATGATGTCCGACGTGACTGACACCTCTGCCGCCGTCGTCGGCTACGACGCCTTCGTGACCGTCCGGTGGTCCGACATGGACGCCTTCCAGCACATCAACCATGCGCGGATGGTGACGTTGCTCGAGGAGGCCCGGATCGACTGGCTGCTCAGCGAGGGCAGTGAGAACTCGTCGCTCATCACGAGCGCATTCATCGCCGACATCCACGTGAAGTACCGGGGACAGTTGCGGCACTCCGACAGTCCCCTGCGGATCACGATGTGGATCGCGAAACACCGGGCGGTCGACTTCACCATCGGTTACGAGGTGCGGGGTGCGCGTACTCCGATCACCGACCCGCCTGCCGTCACCGCCACCACTCAGATGGCCGTCGCGGATGTCGATGCCCAGCGGCTACGCCGCATCACCGCCACCGAGCGCGAGTACCTGACCCGCTGGTCCCGCACGTGAGTGCGAAAGTGTGTTCCGGCACGCTTTCCCACTCACGTGCGGAGGTCGTCGGGGGCCGGTAGGGGACTGTCCGGGTCGAGGACCGCGCCGCGGCTGCGCATCGTGGTGTCGACCAGCGCCCACGCCCACGCGGCCAGCTGTTCGGTCAACGCGCCGACGTCGGTGCTGCCCGGGCGGTCGATCCACTCGGCGGACACCGACTCGACCATCCCGATCAGCGCATTGGCCAGTGGTGTCGCGGTGGCGGCGGCGCCGAGGGCGTCCAGGTAGGGGTGGAGCATGTCGGAGACCGCGGTGCTGATGGCCCGCCGCACCTCTCCGGCCGCGGGGGAGAACGACGTCAGGTAGCGGTACAGGTTGGCGTGTTCGGTGACCCAGTCGAGGTGGGTGCGGGCGGCGCGGGTGAGGATGGCGCGCGGTGCGCCGTCGACGGTGATCACGGGCGCGTATTCGAGGAGCATCATCGCCGCGACCCGCCGGGCGACGGCGTTCTTGAGGTCGGTGCTGTCGTCGAAGTGCCGGTAGATGCGGGTTCGCGCGACCTCGGCGTACACGGCCATCGTTGCGACCGACACGTCGGGGCCTTCTTCGTCGATGGCGACGAGTGCTCGTTCGACGAACTCCGAGCGCCGCTTCTCGCGTTGGCCGCGCCACCGGGCAGCGCGCCCGTCACCGGCGTCTTGCTGGGGTTTCGTCATCGAATCGAATCGTAGTCTTCCCTGTCGCTGCGTTTCCGTATACCGTCGGCAGTATGCGGTACATAGATGTACCACACACTCTTCGCCTCGGACGTCGACACGTTGGGATATCCGTCTTGTCCATTCAGCTCTGCCTGTCCGGCCCCCGCAGCCCCGGGCGTTCGCCGATCGGCTTACGCAGCACCACGGTCATCGTCGTTCCGCCCGCGATGGCGTTCGAG
This sequence comes from Rhodococcus jostii RHA1, assembly GCF_000014565.1. Lineage (NCBI taxonomy): Bacteria > Bacillati > Actinomycetota > Actinomycetes > Mycobacteriales > Nocardiaceae > Rhodococcus > Rhodococcus jostii. Next base: position 3,929,452 of record NC_008268.1, read on the forward strand.
TACCTCGGTGATCCGGACACCGTGGCCGGTGCGATCTCGCTGCCGTCCCGCGCCCGGGTGGTCGCGTCGGATCCGGGCCGCCGGCTCGTCGTCGAGGCCGATCACGGCGTGCACGGATCGGTCTGGACCTTCGACGCGCTCAGCCCGGACGAAACGGCGCTCACCGTCGACTTCCGCTACCACCGTCCCGGCAGACCGGCCGGACAACTGCTCGGCGGTGTGGCCGCACCGGTGGTGTGGCAGGCGCTGCGACGCGCACAGGTGACGTTGAAGCACCGGATCGAAACCCTCTACCACGAGCCCGCCGACCCGGCCGGTGTCGATCGAAGGAGAGCATGACGTGGCATTCTCGGCAGCGGGCAAGACGGTCCTGATCACCGGGGCGGCAATGGGGATGGGACGTCTCTTCGCCCGCCTCGCCGCCGCCGACCACGCGGGCACGGTGGTGTTGTGGGACATCGACGCCGACGCGCTCGAATCCACGGCGCAGGAAGTGCGCGAATCGGGGTGCACCGTCAGCGCACACGTCGTCGACGTCGCCGACCTCGATTCCGTCCGCACGGCGGCCGCCGAGGTGCGGGTTGCGTTCGGTCGTCCCGCACGTGCTCGTCAACAACGCCGGTGTGGTGCGCGGCAAGTACTTCTGGGATCACGACCACGAGTCGGACACGAAATTCGTGATGGACGTCAACACACTCGCGCCGATGTACGTGACCAACGAGTTCCTGCCCGCCATGATCGAGGACCGCGGCCGGGACTGCCGCATCGTGAACATCGCCTCGGCCGCGGGGACCGTGGCGACACCGAGGATGGCCGTCTATGTGGCGTCGAAGTGGGCTGTCCTGGGCTGGAGCGATTCGCTGCGACTCGAACTGGTCCAGGCCGGTCACGGGCACGTCAAGGTCACCACCGTGTGCCCGAGCTACATCTCCACCGGCATGTTCGACGGTGTGAAGAATCCCCTGTTCGCCCCGATCCTCAGCCCGGAGGACGTCACGGCCCGGTCCTGGCGGGCGATGAAACAGGGGAAGCCGCTGCTGATGCTGCCGCGGTCGCTGTATCTGTCGCGGGTGGCGAAAGCCGTCCTGCCCGTACGTGCCTGGGACCGTCTGGCCGACCGGCTCGGTGTGTGCCACAGCATGGACGCCTACACCGGCCGGGTGCAGGCCCCCACCCCCTGACGGTTCGGATCAGCCGAGGTCGAAGCGGGCGCCGAGCCGCATGCTGCCCGGGGCCAGGCGGCTAATCGCCCGCCCGAACTTGGCCTCGGGCGTGACGGGGACGACGGCCCTGTTGTGCTTGACGGCCCTCACGATCTGCGTCGCCACCCGGTCAGGGGTGAAACCGCGTCTGCGGTAGAGCTTGTCGGCCCGGTCCCGCATCTTCGCCTGGTCCTCCGGTGTGGCTCCGGCGAAGTCGGTGGCCTTGACGATGTTGGTGTGGACAAGTCCGGGACAGATGGCGCTGACGCCGATGCCGTGATTCACCAATTCCGCACGGAGACAGTCCGACAGCATGAACACCGCGGCCTTGCTCGTCGCGTACGCGGTGAGCCGCTTCTGCGGCGTGAAGGCCGCGGCGGACGACAGGTTGACGATGTGCCCACCGGTTCCGCGGTCGATCATCTGCTGGGAGAACGCGCGAGAGCCGTAGACGACACCCCAGAAATTCACGTCCATCACCCGCTCGAAATCCTTCTGCGGGGTCTTCGTGAACGTGCCCGAGTATCCGATCCCGGCGTTGTTGACCACGATGTCGGGGGTGCCGTGCTCGGCCTGCACCTGCTCCGCGAAGCGCTGCACCTCGTCCTCCACCGCGACGTCCACCTGATAGGCGTGGGAGCCGCCACCGAAGATGGCCACCGCACCACCGCCCTTCATCTGGGCGGAGTTGATGAGATCGGAGGTCTGCTGCGCGGATTCGAGATCGCGGTCGGCGACCACCACGACGGCACCCTCGGACGCGAACGCCAGCGCCGTCTCGCGGCCGATCCCGCTGCCACCGCCGGTGATCACGACGAGGGTGCCGTCGAGGTCCCGCAGGCGGTGATGCTTCCGCGAACCGCTGCGCCAGCCCCTGACTTCGCCGAGAAGATTCATGTGACCATCTTGTCCGAGTACGGTCGTTTGTGTGCTGATCTGGTACGTCAGCTATGGATCGAACATGGCGACGACGCGTCTGACCTGCTACCTGCGTGGTGGTTGCCCGGCCGGGGGCAATCTCGTGCACGCGGGTGCCCGCGACGGGAGCGCCCCGCGCGAGTCGATACCGGTGGTGATACCCGGCTCGGTGTTCTTCGCGGGAGAGTCGCGGATCTGGGGCGGCGGCCGCGCGTTCTACGACCCCGACGCGCCCGGCTCCGTCGCGGCCCGCGCATTCCTGGTGACACAGGAACAGTTCGAGGACATCCACGCGCAGGAACCCGCCTGCTACGACCGTCTCGTCACTCTCGGCTCCCGCAACGGTGTCCCCATGTGCACGTTCACCACCCGGGCCCGCGGTGACGTCGTCGCCCGGAACGCGCCGGCGCCCGCCTATCTCGCGACCATCGCGGACGGTCTCCGTGAAGCGCACGGCTGGGACGAACCGAAGGTCGCCGATTATTTGACGCGACTTCGGGTTTCCTAGCCGACCCAACTGTGCTTACGTGAGACGGGCCACACGAGGTGGCGTTCACGAAAGGGAGTCGATGTCCGATCTGCATGTCGTAGCGACCATTCCTGCCAAGCCCGGTTCCGAGGACACCGTCCGCGGCGGACTGTCCGCGCTGGCCGCGGAGAGCCGCAAGGAAGAGGGCTGCATCTCGTACGAGGTGTTCGAATCAGCCGCGGTCGCGGGAACCTTCGTCACCGTCGAGGTGTGGACCGGTCAGGAGGCGGTCGACGCGCACATGAAGTCGCCGCACTTCCAGGCCGCGCTCGGGACGTTCGGTGAGCACCTCGCCGGGGCACCGGCGATCCACCCGCTGAAGCCGGTTTCCTAGAGTCGTAATTCGTGACCACACCACTCACCAGCATCACCCCCGAAGGTCCCGTCCGCGGCGGTGTAGTCGTGATCCAGGAGGCGTTCGGCGTCACCGGGCACATCGTCGACGTCTGCCGTCGTTTCGCCGACGCCGGATACCACGCGGTCGCGCCGCACCTGTTCCACCGGAGCGGCGATCCGGTGCTGGAGTACGACGACATGACGTCGGCGATGTCGTTGATCGGTGAGCTCACCGCTGCGCACATCGACGAGGACGTCGACGGGGCCGTCGCGGCTCTGTCGGCGGCCTCGATCGACCCGCGGAACACCGCGATCGTCGGATTCTGCATGGGCGGAACGGTCGCGTTCCACACGGCGGCGCGCCTCGAACTCGGGGCGGCGGTGAGTTTCTACGGCGGTGGCGTCGCGAAGGGACGATTCGGATATCCGTCGCAACTCGACGTCGCCGGGCAGCTCCGAACGCCGTGGCTCGGCCTGTTCGGCGACCGCGACAAGGGGATTCCGACCGAGGATGTCGAGGAGTTGCGTGACGCGGTCGCGCACGCCCCGGTGGACACCGAGATCGTCCGCTACGCCGAGGCCGAACACGGCTTCCACTGCGACGACCGTCCTGCCGTGTTCAACGAGGCGGCCGCCCGGGACGGTTGGGCTCGCACGCTGCAGTGGTTCGGCGCCCACGTCGACGTTGCCGCCGGAACCGACTGACCGCGGCCGGATCACCGCGACCGGGCGGTCGTGTGTTTGTACGCCGGCGCTGCATCCGTACACGACCGTGACAAGTCGCGGCGTGTTGCGGATACCGCCACGCGGGCCTGCGTTTCCGCAGCTTTCGGCGTCGATGCCGCGAACGGGGACCCGATGTGCGTCACGGGGGTACGGCAAAAAGCGCCTGACGTGCCGTCCGGTCTGCTTCATGCGCGAGACCCGTGACCGAACCGTTATAGTCGGCGTCATGACTTCAGTTCTCGGTGTATCGGTAGGCGCCAGCGCGGTGCGCTTCGCGTGCCACGACGCCGTGACTCTCGAAACGCCGATCTTCCAATCGCGCTCGGTGACCGCAACACTCGAACGGCCGGAGGAACTGGCTGCCGAGTCCATCGGGACGGTCCTCGCCGAGCGCGACGAAGCCGACGAGGTGCAGGCCATCGGTGTCGCATACCAGGACGAGGCGCAGGCCGGTGCCGTGCAGGCTGCGATGTCGAGGCTGCAGATCGGCAACTTCCAATTGGTCCCCGAAGTGACGGCCGCGCTCCAGATGCTGGAGATGTCCGGAGAACTCGCCGACCACTCGACGCTCGTGTTCTATGACCTCGGCAGTTCGGGTCTCACCGTCACCGTGGTCGACCGAGACACCGGCTTGGTGCTGAGCAGTGCGCGTTCGGACCAGATCAGCGGCGACCTCGTCGACCGGCTGATCTGTGACAACCAACTCGAACTGCACCGCTTCGCGCACCCTGCCGACGCGGCGGCCGCGCTCGCGCTGGCCGCGCGGTGCCGGGATGCGAAGGAGCAGCTGTCCACGAACGGCGCCGTGTGCATGCCGGGCGAGGGCGGGCTTCTTCTCCTGTCGCAGGACAGTTTCGATTCGCTCATCGTGGGCCCGGTCGAGACGTCGGCGCGCCTGACCCGCGAGGTCATTCGCCGCTCGGGTCGCCTTCCCGACGCTGCGGTGCTGATCGGCGGCGGCGCGCACATTCCGTTGGTCACATCCGTGATGGAGTCCTGGCTCGACCTTCCGGTGATCGTCCCCGCGCAGCCCGAGCTGGTGGCGGCCGAGGGTGCTGCCCTGCTGGCGCGCCCGACGTCCGACGAGTTCGTCGGGGCGGCGGCGCCGGAGCACCGGTTCGAGCCCGAGCCGGAGTTGGAGCTCGAGTCCGAGCTGGAGCTGGAGCTGGAGCTGGAGCCCGAGCCCGAGACACAGGTCGAGGAGTACGCGCCGGTCCGGAAGCGTCGTGGCCTCGTCCTCGCCGGCAGTGTGGTGGCCGTGGTCGCCGTGGTGGGTCTCGGACTCGGCGTCGGCACCGACCTCCTGCAGGGTTCGGAGCAGGACCCACAGCCCGCCGCCACGCAGTCGAACACGCAGGCACCGGAAGCGAGGCAAGTGATACCGCCGCAGCCCGCGACGACCACGGATGTGGCCCCACATTCGGAGGCCGCCCCATCGGTGGTCGACGAGCAGCCGGTGATCCCGCCGCAGACCGAGGTGCGCACCACGTACCAGCCGCAGGCGCAGAGTTCGACTCAGGCACCGGCCGCCCCCGAGGGTCAGAGTGTCGTGCCGTCCGACACGTCGGCTCCGCCGACCGCACCGGAACCTGCTCCGCTCATTCCGGGTCTGCCGCAGATTCAGCTGCCGACCATTCCGCCGCCGGCACCGCTCCCCATGCCGGAGTTTCCCCGGATCCCCGGGCTCTGAGCCCGTATAACGAAGCCGGCGGCAGCGAGGCTCCGACACGCGTTCCGTGATCAAACCGTTATAGTCTTTCCATGGTTTCAGTTCTCGGTGTATCGGTGGGTGCCAGCGCGGTACGCGTGGCGTATCCGGACGACGAGGGGGCCGTCTTCCGGTCGTTTCCGGTGGACGCCGCCCGCGAGCACCCGGAACACGTGGTTGCCGATGCCATCGGAACGGTGATGGCCGAGCGGCCCGTCGACGACGTGCAGGTCTTCGGTGTCGCGTACCGGGACGAGGCGCAGGCCGCTGCCGTGCAGGCCGCAATCGACTGCCGGCTGGTACCGGAAGTGACGGCCGCGCTCCGGATGCTCGAGCAGTCGGGGCAGCTCGGCGACCATGCGACGCTCGTGTTCTACGACCTCGGCAGCTCCGGCCTCACCGTCAACGTCGTCGACCGATTCACCGGCGCGGTGCTCGGGACGGCGCGCACCGACGAGATCAGCGGTGATCTCGTCGACCGGTTGATCCGCGACCATCAGCTGGGCGAGAAGCGCATCGCGCCACCGGCCGACGAGGCCGCGGAGTCGGCGCTCGACGCCCGTTGCCGCCGCGCCAAGGAAGAGCTGTCCACCAACACCGCGGTGTGTGTGCCCGGCGACGGCGGTCTGCTCCTGCTCTCGCAGGACATTCTCGACTCGCTGATCGTGCGCCACGTCGAGGCGTCGGCGCGTCTGGCGCGCGAGGTGATCGAATCGTCCGGGCGTGCTGCGGACGCGGTGGTTCTGATCGGGGGCGGCGCGCATATTCCGCTGGTCGCGTCTCTGATGGAATCGTGGCTCGCGCTCCCGGTGATCGTGCCGGCGCAGCCGGAACTGGTGGCCGCGGAGGGCGCTGCGCTGCTGGCGCAGGAACGCTCGGATACTTCGGATCGCATCGGTGCCGAGAGATTCGCAAGACCGGTGATCCGTGGTGGCGCGCTGGTGGGCGGTGCGCTGGCCGTCGTCGCCGTGATCGGTCTCGGTCTCGGCGTCGGTGGCAGCCACCTGCAGAGCTCCGACGGTGACGCACGTCCGGTCGCCACTCAGCCGAGTGACGTGGACGTCTCTCCGTCGCCCGCACCGGCACCGGTGTCGACGCCACCGCCGTCGGCCGCGGTGTCGGTTCCGGGCCCGGTCGAGGAGGAGGCGAGCGTGCCGGAGCCTGCTCCCGCGCCTGCCCCCGCCCCGCGTCCCCTCATTCCGGGTCTACCGCAGATTCAGCTGCCGACCCTCCCGCCGCCGCCTCCGCTCCCTCCGCTGCCCCGGATCCCGGGCCTCTAGCGACCGCTCATCGGCGCAGCATGTCCCTGACGTGACCGGTCTCGTTGACCGACGCCACTCGCCGCTCACCGCTGCGGGAGACGAGCACCCGGGTCACGGAGACGTACTCGATCGGGAACACGAGGGGCCGGTCGAGCCCGAGCAGGTCCTGCAGGAACACGTTGATGACGCCGCCGTGGGTGAATACGGCGACGGTGTCCTCGTGGCCGGACTCGTCGACGATGCGGCCGAGGGACTCGAAGACCCGTGTCCGGAATGCGTCGGCGTCGACGGACTTCGGGAACTCGCCGGCCCGAATCCGGGCGAAGGCCTCGGGCGCCCGCGCCTCCGCCTCGTGGAACGGGATGTAGTGGTCGAGGTCGTAGTCGTATTCCGCGAGGCCGACGTACTCGGTGACGGGCAGGTTGAGGGCCTCGGCGACCGGTGCCGCCGTCTCGAGTGCCCGTCGCTGCGGGCTGCTCACGATCCGGGCGATGCGGTACGGGGCCAGCGCGGCAGGCAGCCGCTTGGCCTGGGCGTGACCTTCCTCGGTCAGTGCGGGGTCCGCGCGCCCGTCGGACGCGGTGACGAGCTCGGGCAGCGCGTGGCGGATCAGTAGCAGTTGCACGTCGATCAGCTTGCCAGCTCCCGTACCAGTGCCGCGATCTGGCCGGGCTGATCGATCATGGCGTGGTGGTGCGCGGGACGCACGACGCGGAACGCGGCACCGAGGAAGTCAGCGAACTGTCTCTGCATGCGGATCCACGCCGACCCCCACGGTGTCGGACGTCCGGTGTGGGCGGCGGCCACGACGACGGGTGCCGTCATCGTCGTGGTCTCGCGCAGCGCGGCCAGCTCCTGCGCCAGCGCCGGGTACGACGCGTTCTCGACGATCGAGGATTCGAGATACGCCGGCTCGCGGTAGATCCGCTCGACCCATCGACGGGTGCCCGGCGCGATTCCGTCGGGGGGTGTCGAGTGGTTCAGGATCCGGCGGACCGTGGGCCCGAGGAGGCGTTGCAGACCCACCCTGGTGGCCGTTCGGGCCACCCGCCTGCCGATCGTGACGCGCCATCGGGTCGGGATCACGCGGTGCGGATGGGCCGTGACGGTGGCGTCCAGCAGGATCACGCCGCCGGTTCGGTCGGGGTACAGCCGGGCGAAGGCCTCGACGTAGATGCCGCCGAGCGAGTGGCCGACGAGCACCGCGGGGGTGGTCACGGACAGCGCGTCGAGGACGTCGGCGATTCTTCCGGCCTCGCCGAGGGCGGACGGCCGCTCGGCGGACGGGGGACTGAAGCCGTACCCTGGACGATCGATCCGCACCACGAGGCAGCTCCCGGACAGCAGCTCGGTCACCTCGTCCCAGTCGAACCAGTTCCCGCCCAGGCCGCCGTAGAGGACGACGGGTGGGCCCTCGCCGTCGACCACCACGTGCACTCCCGCGACCATTTCCCCAGGACGTTTCACGTGGAACCATCCCTTTCCGGGGTGACGTGAATCACGCTGAGCGCCACGAAGATCAGCCATCCGCAGAAGGCGAGCAGCTGGACGCGCTGGCCGAGCCCGAGCCAGGCGTCCTGGTCGCCGCGCAGTCCCGCGGCGGTCAGCGTCCATATCGTGCCCCCGACGAACACGGTTGCCACGGCCACGCCGGTAATTTTCAACCAGGCCGGCCAGCCGTAGCGGAACGCGGCCAACAGGAACGCGAGGGACGACACCACGCCACCCGTCGAGGCGGACGCGCTGGTCACGGCGTGCAGATCATGGGTGAGCGGCAGGTGTCCGGCGGCCTCACGCGCGGCGCAGACGGGGTCGTTGGTCGCCGCGCAACTCATCGGCAGGCGCGAATCCGTGATGGTCGCGACCGCGAACACGATCAGCGCGAGCCACCCGACTGCCGTCACCCAGCCCTGCGAGTACCGCGACAGTCCGAGCACCCCGGCCACGGCGACGATGCATCCGGTCAGCAGGTCGCCGGTCCGGAACCAGATTCCGTACGGCTGGTCCGCGGCGGCGAGTTCGCTCGCGTACCCCCGCAGCGGATCGATGCCGGTGTCGAGGACGAATTCGAGTAGCCACGACGCGTAGCCGATGGCGCCGAGGATCAGCAGTGCCGCGACGGCCACCCGGCCACGGGAGGTCATTGCCTCGGCTTGGCCAGGGGGAACGCGAGGGTTTCACGGATGCTGCCGCCGGTGATGAGCATGACCACCCGGTCGACGCCCATGCCGAGCCCGCCGGTCGGGGGCATGGCGTGCTCGAGGGCCTGCAGGAAGTCCTCGTCGAGTTCCATCGCCTCCTCGTCACCGCCGGCCGCGAGCATCGACTGCTCGGTGAGCCGGTTCCGCTGATCCACCGGGTCGGTGAGTTCGCTGTACGCGGTGCCGAGTTCGACGCCCCACGCGACGAGGTCCCACTTCGCGGCGACCCCGGGAATCGTGGGGTGCGGCCGGGTGAGCGGTGACATCGACGTCGGGAAGTTGGTGTAGAAGGTGGGGAACTCGGTGTAGTCCTCCACCAGGTGCTCGTACATTTCCTGCGCGACGGCGCCGGCGTCCCAGGTGGACTGGTACGGGATCTCGTGCTCGTCGCAGAGCCGTTGCAGTTCCGTTAGCGGCGTTTCCGGTGAGACGTCGACGCCGAGCTTCTCGGCGACCGCCTGGTGCATCGTCTTGACGGGCCATTCGCCGGAGATGTCGACCTCCACCAGCGCGCCGTCGGGGCCGGGCCGCATGATGATCTCGCGTCCGTACGCCGCGATCGCCGCGGTCTGGATGAGCTCCCGGCACAGCACCATCATCTTCTCGTAGTCGCTGTGCGCCTCGTACGCCTCGAGGATCGTGAACTCGGGATTGTGTTTGAAATCGACGCCCTCGTTGCGGAAGACGCGGCCGATCTCGAACACCTTCTCCATGCCGGCGACGCACAGCCGCTTGAGGTACAGCTCCGGCGCGATCCGCAGGTACAGGTCCAGGTTGTAGGCGTTGATGTGGGTGAGGAACGGGGCCGCGTTGGCGCCGCCGTGCACCTGCTGCAGGATCGGTGTCTCCACCTCGAGGAAGCCGCGCCCGCCGAGCGAATCGCGCAGCGACTTCACGACGGCGCTGCGGGCCTCGAGCAGTCGGCGGGCATCGGAGTTGATGGCCAGGTCGACGTACCGCTGCCGGACGCGGGTCTCCGGATCGGACAGGCCCTTCCACTTGTCCGGCAGGGGGTGCAGGCACTTGCCGGTCATGCGCCATTCGTTCGCGAGCAGCGACAGCGCGCCGCGGCGGCTGTATCCGATGACGCCGGCGACCTCGACGAGGTCACCGAGGTCGAACTCGGCGGCGAACGCCCGGATGCGGTCGGTACCCACCCGGGCCTCGTCGACGAGGATCTGGATGTCGCCGGACCAGTCCCGGACCACCGCGAACACGACGCCGCCGTAGTCGCGGATCCGGAGCAGGCGGCCCGCGATGCGGACCGTCGTTCCCTCCGGCGACTCCACGGCCTCGGTCACCGTGTGGCTGGGCGGATACGCGACGGGATAGGGATCGATGCCCTGTTCGGCGAGGCCGGCCAGTTTGTCGAGCCGGACGCGGACCTGCTCGGGACGCTTCGGGCCGGTCGCCGTCGGTGCGAGGCCTTCGCCGGGTGCGCTGCCGTCGGAGTGCAGTCCTTCGGCGGCGACGAGTGCGGCGGGGACCGCGGCGTGGGTGCCGGTGTGCTCGAGGGCGTCCCGGGTTCCGGAGCGGCCGAAGCGGGGCAGGGTCACGAATCCTTCCGCGACGGCCGACGCGAATCCGACGCGCAGCAGTTCCCGGTTGTCCTCGAAGCAGAGGAACCGCGGCACCCATTCCGGCTGGTACTTCACGTTCGACCGGTACAGCGCCTCGAGCTGCCACCAGCGGGAGAAGAAGACGAGGATCGAACGCCAGATCCGCAGGATGGGTCCGGCCCCGATGCGGGAGCCTTCCTCGAAGACGGAGCGGAACACCGCGAAGTTCAGTGACACCTTGGTGATGCCGAATTGATCCGAGGTGGTGGCCAGTTCGGACACCATCAGCTCCACCACCCCGTTGGGGGACGTCGGCTTGCGTCGCATCAGGTCGAGGGAGACACCGGTCGGCCCCCACGGCACCAACGACAGGATGCCGTCGATCTCGCCGTCCTCGGCGACCGCCTCCACCAGCAGGCAGTCGCCGTCGAGGCGGTCACCGAGCCGGCCGAGGGCCATGGAGAAACCGCGCTCGGTCTCGGTGTCGCGCCACGCGTCCGCGAGCCGGATGGTCTCGGCCATCTCCTCCGCCGGGACGTCCCGGTGTCTGCGGATCCGGACGGTGACGCCCTGACGCCGGACACGGGTGACGGCCTGGCGGACCTGCCGCATGTCGCGCCCGCTGAGGTTGAATTCGCGGGTGCGGAGGATGGCTTCGTCGCCCAGCTGGAGCACGGTGAGACCGGCCTTGTTGTACGCGGTGGCGCCGGTTTCGCTGGCGCCCATCACGGCGGTGGCCCAGCCGTATTGGGACGCGAGTGCCTGCCACTCCTCGATCGCGTGGGGCCACGCCTCCGGGTCGCCGATCGGGTCGCCGCTCGCCAGGCACACGCCGAGCTCGACGCGGTAGGTGATGGCCGCCTTCCCGCTGGGTGCGAACACGACGGCCTTGTCGCGGCGGGTGGCGAAGTAGCCGAGGGAGTCGTCCGCGCCGTACTGCAGCAGGAGCCCGCGCAACGCCGATTCGTCGTTGCCGGTGAGCGCGTTGTGGGAGCGTTGGGCACGGAACAGAGTGATGACGGCGGCGAGAAGTGCGATCGCACCGAACAGGCCGAGGAGGGTGTTGACGAATCCGTGTGGGCGCCCGGTGAATTGTTCGTTGTCGGCGGCGGCGAGCGCGGTCACGCGATTCAGCGCCCACAGGAAACGTTCATTCTGCGGCAGGGTGCCGGGGAACAGTTCGACGAGGCCCCAGCCGAGGAGCGTGCCGATGGCGAGCCCGACGATGAGTACGCCGAGGGCTTTCCAGCCGGCGCCGCGCCGGACTCGGGTGTAGAACTCCGGGCGGGCCGCGATGAGGATGCCGATCAGCACCACCTGGACCACGGCGGCGGCCATCGCATTCACGTTCTTGTCCGTGATGCTCACGATCACGTTGGTGATCAGGAACAGAACCAGGTAGATCGTGAGCAGCCACCAGGCGATCCGCTTGCGACTCGCCAGCGCCGCCGCGAGCAGCGCGACCACCAGAGCCCACGACAGGCTGGTGTCGGGGGCGTCGAAGTAGTAGGTGTCGACGTACTCCCGCGGCACGTGCACGTAGTAGCGCAGCACCGGCGAAATGCTCCACAGGAACACGAGCACCGAGAAGACGCCCAGGATCAGTCCCGCGATGTGGGGAACCTGGTGCAGGCGCCCGTTCTTCGTGCCGAGGCCGGGTCGGGGCCGTGGTGCGGTGGGGACGGCCGCCTCGGACGCGTGGTGTGTCTCGGTGCTAGCTGACATCGAGCGTTTCCTTCCCGGCGAGAGATACGTACCGATCACGGGAGACAGGTGTTCCAGTGTTCAGTGTGAGCCGTCGGGCCGCGATTTGGGTCGAGAGGGAAGATAGAGGCATGTCCGACATCCACGACGCCGTCCCGATCCGCGACGAATCCATCCGACTCGGCCAATTCCTCAAGCTCGCCAACCTCATCGAGTCGGGTGCCGAGGCGAAGGAAGTGATCGCCGACGGACTCGTGTCGGTGAACGGAGAGGTCGAGGTGCGGCGGGGGCGGCAGTTACGGGACGGGGACGTCGTGGAGATCGGTGGGATGACGGCTCGGGTGAGTTCTCAGTCCTGACGGCCGGCGGTCGCGAATCTCTGCAGGAACAGCGCTTCGGCGACGGCGAGGTTCTCGATTTCGCCGGGATCCACACTTTCGTTGGGGGCGTGGATGAGGCAGCGCGGTTCCTCCACCCCGATCAGGGCGATCTCCGCTGTCGGGAGGACGGCGGAGAAGACGTTGCACAGTGGGATGGAGCCGCCCTGCCCGGCGGTTCCGAGTTCCTTCCCGAACGCCTCCTCCATCGCCGCACCGAGGGCCGCGTAGCCGGGACCGTCGGTGGTGGCGCGGAACGGGGAGCCCACCGCTTCGCGTTCCACCGTCACCCGCGCATCCCACGGGGCGGCGTTCTCGAGGTGCGCGGCGAGCGCGTCCTGCGCGTTCCGCGGGTCCATTCCGGGTGGCACCCGCAGGTTGAGGCGCGCCGATGCGCGCGGCGGGATGGCGGCGGCAGAGCCGACCACCGGCGGGCAGTCGATGCCGAGGATCGTCAGCGCCGGCCGTGCCCACACGGCGTCGGCGACGGAACTCGAACCGGCGAGACGCACACCGTCGAGCACGCCGGCGTCGGTGCGGAACTGCGCCTCGGGGTAGTCGACGCCCGTCCACTTCTGGTCCGACTCGAGCCCGTCGACGACGGTGTTGCCGTCCGCGTCACGCAGGGTGGCGAGCATCTGGACGAGGGCGGCCAGCGCGTCGGGGGCGGGCCCGCCGAACATGCCCGAATGCACCTCCCCGGCCAGGGTCTCGACGTGGACCACGACGTTCGCGATGCCGCGCAGCGTCGTGGTGACGGTCGGGCTGCCGACCGCGGCGTTTCCGGTGTCGACGACGAGGATCATGTCGGCGTCGAAGAGTTCGGGCCTGGCCTCGACGAGGTTCTCGAGCCCGCCGGTGCCCATCTCCTCGGATCCTTCGGCGACGATTCTGATGCCGACGGGGAACGGGGTGCCGAGTGCGCGCAGCGCCAGCAGGTGCATCACGATGTTGCCCTTGCAGTCGGCAGCGCCGCGCCCGTACCAGCGGCCGTCTCGCTCGGTGAGGGTGAAGGGGTCGGTGTGCCAGAGTTTCTCGTCGCCGGGCGGTTGAACGTCGTAGTGGCAGTACAGCAGTACCGTCGGGGCCCCGGCGGGCGCGGGCTGATGTCCGACGACGGCGTGTGACCCGTCGGATGTCTCGAGCAGTTCGACTTGTCCGATTCCGGCCCCGAGGAAGGCGTCCCGGACCCATTCGGCGGCGCGAACGCATTCCTCCGGTGGGAACTGCCGCGGATCGGCCACCGACCGCATCGCCACCAGTTCGGCGAGTTCGTCACGGGCCGCGGGCATCAGCCCGGCTACCTTGGAACGGATTTCGTCGGACATCGACGCCTCCTCGGGGTTCGCGCGGTTCTCGTCGGGTCAGCGGACGACGACGCCGTCCTGATCGCTGTAGACGGTCTCGCCGGGATTGAACGTGACGCCGCCGATCTCGATCGGGACGTTCTTCTCGCCGGAGCCGGTCTGGGTGCTCTTGCGGGGGTTGGTGCCCAGTGCCTTGACACCGATGTCGAGGGTCTTCAGGATCGCCGAGTCGCGGACCGCGCCGTTGACGATCACACCGGCCCAGCCGTTGTCGACGCCGCGTCCGGCGATGATGTCGCCGACCAGGGCGGTGTGGATGCTGGCGTCACCGTCGACCACCAGGACGCCGCCGTTGCCGGGTTCGCCGAGGGTCTGCTTGACCAGCAGGTTGTCCTGGAAGCACTTGATGGTCGTGATGGGGCCGGAGAACACTTCACGGCCGCCGAACTGGATGAACTGCGTGTCGCAGCTCCGGATGTCGGGTCCGATCTCGTCTGCCAGGTCAGCGGTTGCCACGGGTTCAGTCATACGCGTCAGGATAGAGGGCCGGCGCTGGGAGAATGCGGGGCATGACCATTGCAGTGACAGGAGCCACGGGGTCGATCGGCGGCAAGGTGCTCGAGCGGCTCGGCGGCGGCGCCGGGGTCCGGCTGATCGGGCGGAACGCGCAGCGGCTCGAGCCGCTGGCCGAGCATTACGACTCCGCGTTCGCGGTGGCCACGTATGCCGACGGTCCGGCGATGACCGCCGCGCTGGACGGCGTCCGGTTGCTGTTCCTGGTCTCGGGACACGAGAGCGCCACCCGCCGCGAGGAGCACCGCACCGCCGTGGACGCCGCCCGTGCCGCCGGGGTGGAGCGGATCGTCTACCTGTCGTTTCTGGGCGCGGCGCCCGAGTGCACGTTCACGTTCGGGCGCGACCACTACTTCACGGAGCAGCACATCCGGGAGTCCGGGCTGAAGTACACGTTCCTGCAGGACAGCTGGTACCAGTCGATGATCCCGCTGATGGCCGACGATCAGGGCGTCATCCGGGGTCCCGCCGGGGACGGCCGGGTGAGCGCGGTCGCGCCCGACGACGTCGCCGATGCGGTGACGGCGGTCCTCACCACCGGCAACGGCGACCACGACGGCGTCACCTACCGGCTGACCGGGCCGGAGGCGTTCACCCTCACCGAGGCCGCCGAGACGATCACGAGGGTGACCGGACGTTCGGTGCGGTTCGAGGACGAGACGCTGGACGAGGCGTACGCGTCCCGCGCCCACTTCGGGGCGCCGGATTTCGAGGTCGCAGGGTGGGTGACCTCGTACGCAGCGATCGCGGCCGGTGAGTTGGCGGTCGTGACGGGGGATGTCGAGACGCTCACCGGACGGCCGCCGCAGACCTTCGCCGACTATCTGAACAGCTACACTTGACCCGTCCTGGCATAGCGAGCGGTAGATAGGTCTTCGATGGTCAGCTCATCCAAGGGTGCGACGCCCACCGAGGTCGGCAACGCAGCGGACTGGCGCCGCCTCGAACCCACGAAGTTGACGCCGATCCTCAGCGCCTCCCTCGACGCGTTCTACGAGCACGGTTTCCACGGCACCTCGGTGCGCGACATCGCCCGCCGAGTCGGTGTCACGGTACCCGCTCTCTATTACCACCACGAGAACAAGGAGGCCGTTCTCCTGGCGCTCCTGGAGCTCTCCACCAGCGACGTCCTCGAGCGTGCCCACGCCGCGAGCGCCGATGGCGGCGACGATCCGGTGCAGCGACTCGCCAACGTCATCGAGGCGATCGTGCTGCGGATGACCATGCGATCCCGTCTTGCGGCGCTCGAGAGCGAGGTGCGCTACCTGAGCCCGGAGAACCGGCAGCGTTACCGCACGGTCCGCAAGGGTGTGGAGGAACTGGTCCTCGAGATAGTCAAGGAAGGCAAGAAGCGGGAGCTCTTCGACGTGTCGGATGCGGCGGAGACGACGCGGGCGCTCCTCGGTATGTGCCAGTCGATTCCGCGCTGGTATCACGCCGAGGGCAAGCTGACCCCGGACGCGGTGGCCCGCAAGTACGTCGAGATCGCGATGAAGACCGTGGGGTCCATCGAAGCTCCCGTCAAGCCGAAGAAGAGGCGCACCGCCGGCGTCTGACCGGCGATGCGTCTCGGCAGTTTCGGTTGTCAGCTCCCCAGGCCCAGCCCCGGTGACGCGACGGCATCGAATTCCGTCGTCGTCTCGGTCGGCTCGCCGTTCGGTGGCGCGAACGTGAAGACGGCGGTGTAGCGGCCGGCCTCGTGGGTCCGGATCGCGGCCGTCCCGGCGCCCAGGGTGAGGGGGATCGACCGCGCGGTCACGTCGCCGGAGGGGTCGGTGAGTTCCAGCTCGACCGGGGTGGTGCCGTCCGTCCCCGTCGGGGTGGGGGTGACGAGCGCACCGAGCGTCACCAGGTTGTTGGCGTAGACGGTTCCGATCGGTGGGACGACGTTGATCTGATAGGTGGTGGCGGCGGTTGCCATGGGGGCCAGAGCGAGTGAGGCCGCTCCTGCCAGTGCGGCAATGGTCAGGGTCCCTCGCGAGAAGTGCACAAAATCCCTTCCTGTCGACGGTCTCTACGCGCAGCCACGTTACGGCAGAACCCGGTGGTATCCGCCCCCATTCACCGTGTGTCCGAAAATAGTTCGAACACACGGCTTTCCGTCGATCACGCTTCCAAAGCGGTTCAGGATGCGGTGTTTTCCCGCGCGACCGTACCGTTGGTGTGCTGCACGGGGCAGGTTCTGGGGAAGGTGCCCAGTTTCTCCACTTCGTACCCGGTCGGGTAGCTGCGAATGTTGGGAAGGTCGCGGGCGAACTTGGGCTCGGTGCGCACGGGGTAGAACCGGACGAGGCGGGCGCGGGCCTTCAACGCACCCCGCGACAAAGTCCGCGCGAGGCGGGACGGTCTGCGGTAGGCGAACGCGTCGAGAAGCGGATCGTCCATGAGTGCCCAGGAGAAGCGCTTGATCAGGGCGGCGGGCGCGAGGTTGTTCGGCGGGAACGTGCAGAGGAGTTCGAGCGTCGAGTCGGCGACGGCGCGGCCACCCCGGTCGAAGAGAAAGTGGTCACGCTCGTAGTCGTCGAGGAATTTCTCGAACGCCTCGAAGGTCTCGGGAATCTGCTTGATGCCCATGTACTTGCCGAGCGCACGGTAATAGTTGGTGGACCCGACGATCTCGTTGCGGGTGAGTTTCCGCCAGCCGAAGTCGTCGATCCAGCGCACCGGGGTCACCACGAACGTCGACAGCACGTACCGCATGTCGTCGTTGGAGATGTCGTAGGAGCCGTGCATCTGGTTCATCCGGCGGATGGCGACGCGACCGGGATCGCTGGTGAAGCCGTGTTCGAGAACGGCGTCGAGGATCAGTCCGGTGTCGTCGTAGCGCTTCTGCACGCGTTCGGTGAACTCGCCGGTCTCGAACAGCAACCGGCCGATGGTGGGCACGGCGTACGTCCGGAACAGCGCGAAGCTGAGGGCTTGGTTGATGTCCCAGGGAAATTCCTGAGTGGCGAGAATCCGGTACATCTCTTCGTGCTGCGTCTCGGGATCGAGTCGGTCGGTCCGGCGACGTAGATCGAAGCGTTTCATGAGTTTCACTTCCTGCAGCGGCTGTGACGGATGGCCAGGCAATTTAGCGATCGTTCAGACAGCTCGACTGTATCCCTCGTCACAGTGCGCCGCCAGAGTGGCATTATGCAAACACATGGCACGAAATTCACCGCAGACCGAACGTATCGTGATGCTCACGGAACTCCTGGCAGACGAGCCGGAGACGCCCCGCAGCCTCGCCGACATCGCCCGGCACCTCGGCGTCGCGAAGGCCACCTGCTATCCGATGGTCGTGGCCCTGACCGAGGCCGGTTGGCTCATCCGGCACCCCAGCCGCAAGACCTACCGTCTCGGGCCGGCGCTGATCCCGGTCGGGCGCGCCGCCGAGACGGCCACGGACGTCGTCGACCTCGCGCGGTCGGTGATGCACGAACTGGCCGACGCGTCCGACATGGCGTCCATCGCGTTCGTACAATCGGGCAGCGACGTGGTGGTCGCGGAGGTGGTGCAGCCGGTCGGGGGACGCCGCGGAACCCTGGGTCTGCGGCTCGGCGACAAGGTGCTGCTCGCGCCGCCCATCGGTTCGGGGATCGCGGCCTGGTATCCGCCGGAACGGCGCGAGGAATGGTATGCCCTCGGCGGGCAGAATCTCGGAGTCGACGTGGACGTGCTGCGGGCAACATACGAGCCGGCCCTCGCGCTCGTCCGGGAGCGCGGATACGCGATGGAATGCATGGAGCAGCAACAGCATTCGCTCGCGGATGCCGTGTCGGAACTCCGCGGTCGCGGTGTGGGCGGGCACCGCTCGACCGTCGCGTTGCGGGAGGCGCGCAAATTGTTGTCGGCGGATGCGGTGGTCGGTGACATCGACCCGGAGGGCAGCTACCAACCGCTGTCGATCAATGCGGCGGCATTCAACCGTGACAGTGAACCCGCGGTCGTGCTGTGCGTCGCCGACGCGTCCCGGCCGATGTCGGGTGTGCGCACGGCGGAGATCGGTGAAATGGTCCGCGACGCCGCGGCGCGGGTGACGGCCGCCATGCACGGCCGCCACCCGTGAGTACTTGCCAACCGCGGGCGGTTGACAAGTACTCACAAGCTATTTCAGTTCGGCGAGGACGGTGCCCTGGGTGATGGCGGCGCCGGGTTCGACGGCGAGGCCGGTGACGACGCCGGCCTTGTGGGCGTTGACGGGGTTTTCCATCTTCATGGCCTCGAGGACGGCGATGAGGTCGCCCTCGGCGACTTGTTGGCCTTCTTCGACGGCGACCTTGACGACGGTGCCCTGCATCGGGGCGGTGACGGCGTCACCGGAGGCGGCGCCGCCGTGGGCGCCGCCGCGGGTGCGGGCCTTGGGCTTCTTGCGGACCGCCCCGGGTGCGGCACCGCCGCCGGTGCCGAGGGTGAACTGGCCGGGCAGGGACACCTCGACGCGGCGGCCGCCGACCTCGACGACGACGTTCTGCCGGGGCAGGGTGTCGTCCTCGTCGATCGGCTGGGTGCCGGTGAACGGTTCGATCTGGTTGTCCCATTCGGTTTCGATCCACTTGGTGTAGACGTCGAAGGAGGTGCCGTCGCCGATGAAGGCGGGGTCGGAGACGACGGCCCGGTGGAACGGGATGACGGTGGCCAGGCCTTCGACCTGGAATTCGGCGAGGGCGCGGCGGGCGCGGGCCAGGGCCTCGTCGCGGGTGGCGCCGGTGACGATGAGTTTGGCGAGCATGGAGTCGAACTGGCCGCCGATCACCGAGCCGGTTTCGACGCCGGAGTCCATCCGGACGCCGGGGCCGGTGGGGGGCACGAACTTGGTGACCGGGCCGGGGGCGGGCAGGAAGCCGCGGCCGGCGTCCTCGCCGTTGATGCGGAATTCGAAGGCGTGGCCGCGGGGGGTGGGGTCCTCGGTGAGGTCGAGGCGTTCACCGTTGGCGATCTTGAACTGTTGCAGGACCAGGTCGATGCCGGCGGTTTCCTCGGTGACGGGGTGTTCGACCTGCAGGCGGGTGTTGACCTCGAGGAAGGAGACGGTGTCGCCCTGGACGAGGTATTCGACGGTGCCGGCGCCGTAGTAGCCGGCCTCTTTGCAGATGGCCTTGGCGGAGGTGTGGATGCGGTGGCGTTGGTCGTCGGTGAGGAACGGGGCGGGGGCCTCCTCGACGAGTTTCTGGAAGCGGCGTTGCAGGGAGCAGTCGCGGGTGCCGGCGACGATGACGTTGCCGTGCTGGTCGGCGATGACCTGGGCTTCGACGTGGCGGGCCTTGTCCAGATACTGTTCGACGAAGCATTCGCCGCGGCCGAACGCGGCGACGGCCTCGCGGGTGGCGGAGTCGAACAGTTCGGGGATTTCCTCGATGGTGTGGGCGACCTTCATGCCGCGGCCGCCGCCGCCGAACGCGGCCTTGATGGCGACGGGGACCCCGTATTCCTGGGCGAAGGCGATGACCTCGTCGGCGTTCTTGACGGGGTCCTTGGTGCCGGCGGCCATCGGGGCCTTGGCTTTTTCGGCGATGTGCCGGGCGGTGACCTTGTCGCCGAGGTCGCGGATCGATTGCGGGGAGGGGCCGATCCAGATCAGGCCGGCGTCGATCACGGCCTGCGCGAAGTCGGCGTTCTCGGAGAGGAAACCGTAGCCGGGGTGGATGGCGTCGGCGCCGGACTTGGCGGCAGCGTCCAAGATTTTGTCGAACACCAGGTAGGACTCGGCGGAGGTCTGCCCGCCGAGGGCGAATGCTTCGTCGGCCAGGCGCACGAACGGGGCGTCGGCGTCGGGTTCGGCGTAGACGGCGACGCTGGCCAGGCCGGCATCGGCGGCGGCCCGGATCACCCGCACTGCAATCTCACCGCGGTTCGCGACGAGCACCTTGGAAATACGTGCACTACTCATCGAAATGTCTTCCCTTTTCTACAGTTTCAGTAGCCTGCGTTGACCAGGACGGCAGCGGCGGCTACTTGCCGACGCAGAATGAGGGCGGGAGTGCCCCACGAATCGTTATCGGACGCGGGCGCTTCCGCCGCGGAACCGGACGAGGCGATCGCAGCGAACACTGCGAGCACCGCGGCGATGTCGGTGTCGCTCGGGTTGCCCGTGAACGTCACGGCCGGCGCCGCCGGCGGCTCTTCAGCGATGTCGGCGTCCAGCGCGATCTCGTCGAGCACCTCGTCAACCGCCAATTCTGCGGTCAAGGTGCCAAACGATTCGCCGCCGCTCATAGGGGGATGTTCCCATGCTTCTTGGGCGGGAGGGTGACCATCTTGCGTTCGAGGAGGCGCAGGGCGGCCACGATCTGTCCGCGGGTGTGGGACGGGGGGATGACGGCGTCGACGTAGCCGCGTTCGGCGGCGACGTACGGGTTGACGAGGGTGTCCTCGTATTCCTGTTGCAGTTGCAGGCGCAGGGCGTCGACGTCGTCGCCGTTGCGGGCGGCCTCGAGGAGGCGTTTGCGGTAGACGAAGCCGACGGCGCCGGAGGCGCCCATGACGGCGATCTGGGCGGTGGGCCAGGCGAGGTTGACGTCGGCGCCCATGTGCTTGGAGCCCATCACGTCGTAGGCGCCGCCGTAGGCCTTGCGGGTGATGACGGTGATCTTCCCGACGGTGGCCTCGCCGTAGGCGTAGAGCAGTTTCGCGCCGCGGCGGATGATGCCGTTGTATTCCTGGTCGGTGCCGGGCAGGAAGCCGGGGACGTCGACGAGGGTGATGATGGGGACGTTGAACGCGTCGCAGGTGCGCACGAAGCGGGCGGCTTTTTCGGAGGCGTCGATGTCGAGGCAGCCGGCGAAGACGGTGGGCTGGTTGGCGACGATCCCGACGCTACGGCCGTCGACGCGGCCGAAGCCGACGACGATGTTGCCGGCGCGTTCGGCCTGGACCTCGAGGAATTCGTCGTCGTCGAGGATGCGGCGGATGACCTCGTGCATGTCGTAGGGCTGGTTCGCCGAGTCCGGGATGAGGGTGTCGAGTTCGAGGTCCTCGGCGGTCAGCGAGTCGTCGATGGAGCCGGTGATCGGGTCGGTGGGCAGCATCCGGGGGGCCGCGGCCTGATTGTTGGACGGCAGGTAGGACAGCAGGTCCTTGACGTAGTCGAGGGCGTCTTGTTCGCCGGAGGCGACGTAGTGGGCGACGCCGGACTTGACCATGTGGGTGTGCGCGCCGCCCAGATCTTCCATGGTGACGTCTTCGCCGGTGACGGTTTTGATGACGTCGGGGCCGGTGACGAACATCTGGGAGGTCTGGTCGACCATGACGACGAAGTCGGTCAGGGCGGGGGAGTAGACGTGGCCGCCGGCGGCGGGGCCCATGATCAGGGAGATCTGCGGGATGACCCCGGAGGCCTGGACGTTGCGGTGGAAGATTTCGCCGTAGAGGCCGAGGGAGACGACGCCTTCCTGGATGCGGGCGCCGGCGCCTTCGTTGATGCCGATCAGGGGGCGCCCGGTCTTGAGGGCCAGGTCCATGACCTTGACGATTTTTTCGCCGTAGATTTCGCCGAGGGAGCCGCCGAAGACGGTGGCGTCCTGGGAGAACACGCAGACGTCGCGGCCGTCGACGGTGCCGTAGCCGGTGACGACGCCATCGCCGACGGGGCGGTTGTCGGCGAGGCCGAAGTTCACCGAGCGGTGCCGGGCGAGGGCGTCGAGTTCGACGAAGCTGCCCTCGTCGAGCAGGGCGGTGATGCGTTCGCGGGCGGTGAGCTTGCCCTTGGCGTGGACCTTTTCGACCGCGGCTTCACCGCTCGGGTGCTGCGCCTCGGCCTGACGATTACGCAGGTCGGCGAGCTTTCCCGCCGTCGTGTGAATATCGGGCGTGACCGCCGAATCTGTGACTGTCATCTATGACTGCTCTTCCCGTCGAGGCTGTCGGAACCTGCGCTGCACCCTGTGGGGTACGCGGTTCGTGGGATTACCCACTCGGACGCCGCCACTTTAACGCATTACTTATCGATCGTTCACGTGCGCTGCGTCACTGTCGAGGTGAGAGTGTGATGCATCATGCTGCCGCTACTGGTCCTCGGTGCGGCCGTGGCGGCGCTCGTAGTCCTCGCGCGTGCGGTCGGCGCGGCGCTGCGCCTTCTCGCCCACGAGGTCCGGATCGAGGCCGTGGCTGAGCAGACGGTGGCGACGGTAGATGTTCATCAGCGCGACCGCAAAGTAGAGCAGGGGGAGCAGCAGGAGGGCCATCATCGCCAGCGGGATCCAGATGGGACCGGGGATGAGGAGGAACAACGCCAGCACCGCGGCGACGGGAAGCATGAAGCGGAGGACGTACCGCACCGAGGCTCCCGGCCCGACGAGGTCGTTGCGGACCCAGTCCTGCATCGAATCCGGCAGCGTGCGACCGAACAGATACCCGACGTACTGACGGGGGCTGGGACGCTGCGCATCGGACATGGGTCCCAGGATAGTGCTGAAAAACGGAGCGAACTCGACGACGGTGCGTCATCGAGTCCGCGCTGTTCCCGTTACCGCTGCTCGGCATTCGCGACGATGACGTCCCGGACGTACTGCGCGAGACCGGGGGCGACGTCGTCGTAGTGCCGGCGAAAGCGGTCGTCGGCGAGATACATCTCGGCGAGGTTCACCTGCATTGCGTAATCGCAGTCGTAGAACCGTTCGATGCCGGCGCGGTGTTCCTCGGCGAGTGCGTTGGCCCGATCGGAACCGGGTTCGACGCCGTCGGCCATCGCCTGCGCGAGCGACGCCTCGAATGCGTCTCCCTCGGCCTTGATTCGCTTCCAGTCCTCTTTGCTCATCTTCGCGGACCGCTGCTGGGACTGCTTCCACGCGTCGGTGTCGCCCCAGCGCTCTTCGGCCTCGGCGGCGTACTCCTCGCCCGGCCAGTTGTCGCCGAAGATTTCGTTCTGCTCTTCGGGGGTGAGCTGAATGCCCATGCTTCTCGCCTCCATCATCTTCTCCACGGCTGCAGCCATCTCGTGTAAGCGATCGATCCGTTCGCTCAGCAACGCGTGCTGTCGCCGTAGATGCGCGAGGGCATCGACGTCCGGGTCGTCGAGGAGGGCTGCGATCTCCTCGAGGGGGAAACCCAGTTCGCGGTACGTCAGCACGCGGTGCAGACGTTCCACGTCGGCGTCCGAATAGCTGCGGTACCCACCGGGTGTGCGGTCGGACGGTGTCACCAGACCGATCTCGTCGTAGTGGTGCAGGGTGCGCACACTCACTCCGACCAGCCTGGCGACCACGCCGACCGTGTGTTTCTCGCTCACGTCCTCTACCGTGCAGCCTGACGTCGCGTGAGGGTCAACTCAGTTGTAGAGATCGTGGAGTTCGTCGGAGAAGTTGGTCATCACGACCTTGCGTTTGAGCTTCATGCTCGGTGTGATCTCGCCGTTCTCGACGGTGAGTTCCCGGTCGAGGATGCGGAACTTCTTGATCTGCTCCCACCGGTTCAGTCCGGCGTTGAGTTCCTCGACGTATCCGCCGATCAGGTTCCGGGTCTCCTGGGCGTTGGCGATCTCGGCGAGAGACTTGCCGCCCAGGCCGTGATTCTGTGCCCATTCGCCGATCGATTCGGCGTCGAGGGAGATCAGGGCGACGCAGTACGACTTCCCTTCGCCGTCGACGATGAGTTCGCCGACGTACGGGCAGATGCCCTTGAACGTGGCTGCCACGGCGGACGGTGCGACGTATTTGCCGTTGGACGTCTTGAACATGTCCTTCTTGCGGTCGGTGATCCGCAGGTAGCCGTTGTCGTCCATTTCGCCGATGTCGCCGGTGTGGAACCAGCCGTCGTCGGTGAGCGCTTCGGCGGTGGCGTCGGGGTTCTCGTGGTATCCGCTCATGACGCCGGGGCCCTTGATGAGGATTTCACCGTCGTCGCCGATCCGGGTCTCGGTGCCCGGGATGGGCCAGCCGACGGTACCGAACCGGTACGCGGACGGCCGGTTGACGAATGATGCGGCACTGGTCTCGGACAGCCCGTACCCTTCGAGGACGACGATGCCGACGGCGTCGAACCATTGCGCGACATCACGATTGAGCGCCGCGGAACCGGAGATGAAGAACTTCAGGCGGCCGCCGAACCGTTCGCGAATCTTGCTGTACACCAGCCGATCCGCGACGGCGTGTTGAACCGAGTCGAGCAGCGACGGACTCTTGCCCGCCTGCTTGGCCTTCGACACCCGCAGCCCGACGCCGACGGCCCAGTCGAAGATCTTCTCCTTCAGCCCGCCCTCCTCGCGCACGGTGGAGACGATCCGCGCATACGCCTTCTCGAAGATGCGGGGGGCCGCGCCCATGAACGTGGGTTTGACGACCGCGAGATTCTCCACGATCTTGTCGACGCGACCGTCGACCGCCGTCGCGAAACCGATCTGCAGCGGCAGGGTGAGCAGGACCTTCCCGAACACATGGGACAGGGGGAGCCAGAGGTATTGCAGGTCGTCGGCGTCGAGGATGCCGGTGGCGTCGATCGCGGCCGCCTCGTACGTCCACGCCGAGTGCGACAGCCGCACACCTTTGGGTCTGCCGGTGGTGCCGGACGTGTAGATGAGGGTGGCGAGGTCGTCGGGGGCGATCGCCTCGATCCGGTCGTGCACGGCGTCGGGTGTCTCGGCGAGCAATTCTTCGCCGAGGTCGTTTAGCTGGTCGAACGTGATCACCCAGTCGTCGTCTCCGGGGTCGCCGTCGATCAGAACGACCTTTTCGACGTCGCCGAGTTCGCCGCGGTTCTCGCGCAGCTTGGCCAGCTGCGCGTCGTCCTCGGCGAAGACGACGCGGCTGCCGGAGTTGGCGACGATGTAGGCGACGTCGCCGGCCGTGGTGGTGGGATAGACCGTGGTGGTGGCGGCGCCCGCGCACATGACGGCGAGGTCTGCCAGCACCCACTCGTAGCGGGTGGCGGATGCGAGTGCCACCCGCTGCTCGGCCTGCACACCGAGGACGATGAGACCGGCCGCGAGGTTGCGTACACGGTCGCCCGCCTCGGACCAGGTGACGCTGGACCACTGCTTCGGGTCCGCCGCGTCGACGTATCGGAACGCCTCGCGGTTGGGTGAGTGGGCCACCCGATCCACGAACAATGCGGCTACCGACGGAGCCCGATTCTCGATCTTGGAGCGGTCAATGACCTCGTCCGACGCACGCTGAGCTGCCATGTATCGATCTTAGGAACCGGGGCCGCCCGGGGGAGTGGTTTCGGCGCAGGTCAACTCATCTCGGACGCCATCTTGCGGGGTTTCGCGACGATGGCCAGAGACATGACGGCGGCGATCGCGCACAGTCCGCCCGCGACGTAGAACGCGGAGTCGTAGCCGCCGAACTGGTCGCGCACCAGTCCCGCGAGGAACGCCACGATGCCGGCGCCGATCTGGTGCGACGCCAGCACCCAGCCGAACACGATGGGTGCGTCCCCACCGAAGTGCTTGCGGCACAGTGCAACCGTCGGGGGTACTGTCGCCACCCAGTCGAGTCCGTAGAAGATGACGAACGCGATCATCGGCGGGTGCACGGTGTTCGCGAACAGGATCGGCAGCAGCATCAGCGAGATCCCGCGCAGCAGGTAGTAGATGCCGAGGAGCTTGCGTGAATCGAATCGGTCGGTGAACCACCCCGACGCGATGGTGCCGATCACGTCGAAGATCCCGATCACCGCGAGCAGGCCCGCCGCCGCCGTCACCGGCATGCCGTGGTCGTGCGCGGCCGGGACGAAGTGGGTTCCGACGAGTCCGTTGGTGCTCGCCCCACAGATGGCGAACGTGCCGGCCAGCAGCCAGAACACCCGGGTCCGCGCCGCCGACACCAGCACGGTCACGGCCCGGCCCGCGGCACCGCCGCGACCGGTCGGGGCGGGTGGTTCCGCGACGTAGTCGGGTCCGGCGCCGTACGGCACCGTCCCGACGTCGGACGGCCGGTTGCGCAGGAACACGAGCACCAGCGGTACGACGGCGAGGGCCGCGAACGACACCGTCAGCGCCACGGCCTGCCAGTTGTAGTGCTCGGCGACCATCGCGAGGACCGGCAGGAACACCAGCTGTCCGGCGGCGCTGCCCGCGGTGAGGATGCCGGTGACGAGGCCGCGGCGGGCGACGAACCAGCGGTCGACGACGGTGGCCACGAAGGCGAGCGCCATCGAGCCGGTGCCCAGCCCGACGAGTACGCCCCACAGCAGTACGAGTTGCCAGGTGGCGGTCATGAAGACGGTCAGTCCGCTGCCGGCGGACACCAGGACCAGCGCCGCGGTGACCACCCGCCGCATGCCGAAGCGTTCCATGAGCGCCGCCGCGAACGGCGAGGTCAGCCCGTACAGCACCAGGTTGATCGACACCGCGGAGGAGATGCTCGCCCGCGACCAGCCGAAGTCCTCGTGGAGTGGGTCGATCAGGATGGAAGGCGCCGCCCGGAAGCTGGCGGCCCCCACGAGGGCGAGGAACGCGACGGCGGCGACCAGCCAGGCGTAGTGGAGGCGCGGCGGGGCGGTTCGGGCAGGAGGTGCCGGGGGCGCGATTTCGGACGTCACGACGGTAAGTCTGCGGGACGTCGTCTCGCCGGAACAGTTGCCGGAATGACAACATGTGAAAGAATCTGGCCATGGTCGAACGTCATCGTGTGGTTGTGCTCGCCCTGGACGGTGTGATCCCGTTCGAACTCGGCATTCCGTCGCGAGTTTTCGGACGGGCGCAGGACGCCGACGGGAATCCGCTGTACGAGGTGCAGACCTGCACGGCCGACGGACGGCCCGTGCGTTCGGACGCCGATTTCTCGGTGTCCGTCGATCACGGGCCCGAATTGCTGGCCGAGGCCGACACGGTGGTGATCCCGGCGTCCTACGAACTCGGCCCGGCCTACGACGACGGGCATCTGCCCCCGAACCTCGAGGCGGCTCTCGCCTTCGTCCGGCCCGGCACGCGCTACGTCTCCATCTGCACCGGCTCCTACATCCTCGCCGCGGCCGGGCTGCTCGACGGATTGCGCGCGACCACGCACTGGCGGAACGCCGAACACTTCCAACGCACCTATCCGCGGGTCCGGGTCGATCCCGACGTGCTGTTCGTGGACGAGGGGCACATCCTCACCTCGGCAGGTGTCGCGGCCGGACTCGACCTCTGCCTCCACATCGTGCGCCGCGACCACGGCTCCGACGTCGCCAATCAGGTGGCGCGCCGCTGCGTCGTCCCACCGTGGCGCGACGGCGGGCAGGCGCAGTACATCGAGCGGCCGATTCCGGAGACCACGGCGGAGTCCACCGCGACCACCCGGGACTGGGCGCTGGATCGGCTGGGTGAGTCGCTGACGCTGAGCCGGCTGGCCGCGCACGCGAACATGAGCGTCCGCACGTTCACGCGGCGGTTCGGTGAAGAGGTCGGCACCACCCCGAACCGCTGGCTGATCACCCACCGGGTCGACCGCGCGCGACAACTCCTCGAGACCACCGACCTGTCCGTCGACGTCATCGCCCGCGAGGTCGGTTTCGGGACTGCGGTGTCCCTGCGTCAGCACATGGGCTCCGTGCTCGGCGTCCCCCCGTCGGCGTATCGCAGAACGTTTCGGGGCCGGGCGCTCACGACGAAGGCATCGGCGTAGATCCCGAGTCCTGTTCGGTGGCTGTGCGGGCCGGGCGGATGAGCAGTTCGAGGGCCGCGAGCGCGAGTAGCGCGATGAAGACGATCCACAGCACGACCAGTCCGGTGGGGTAGCGCCAGAACACCAGAAGCAGAGCCGCTATACCGATGATGGTGCAGCGCAGTGGAACTCGAAGCTGGTTGGCCCACCGTTCCACTTCGTTCGGCGGTCGGCCCGCGCCGGATTTGCGGACGAAGTCCAGTGCCTGACCATAGCCGCGACGCACGGCGGTCGCGGACGACGAGCCGCCGGTGAGGAAGGCTCCGATCGCGATCACCAGACCGAGGACCGCGACCGCGCGCAGGCTCGTCCGCAACGGCACCAGGACGGTGTCGATGACCGCCGTCGCCGCGTCGGGCGACAGGATGTCCGGTGGGACACTGTCGAGGTAGATCGCGCGTCCGATGAGTATCCCGATTGCGAGGACGAGCATTCCCAGTGCGATCGCCAGGCCGGCGAGGGAGAGGGCGCGCAGCCGACGGCCTCTGGGGGCGACGGCGACCGCGGCGGCGGCGCACGCGATGCCCAGCCACGGCAGGATCGCCGAGGCCTTGTCGAGGGCGTTGACGGCTCGCTGCGCCTTCACCAGTTCGGGTGATTGGAACAGCACGAATTGTTTGTCCACGGAGGGGATCTTGTCGGCGAACGCGAAACCACGCTCGGTCAGCGCGGCCTTGACCCTGTCGATGACGGTGCCGAGGGAGATGCTGACGGTGCCGCTCTGGTCGACCTCCACCGAGCTGAGGCCGTAGTTGCCCGTCATCACCGCCACGAGTGCGTTGTGCGCCGAACGGTTCGCCTGGATCCACAGGTCCTCGAACTGCTGGGACTGCACGAGTGAGCTGACGGTGTCGTGGACGAAATTCTTTGCCTGGCTGGTGATGACCGGTGCGAGGCCGACGACGGCCGCGTCCAGCCGGGGCGCGTTCGCAGCGAGATTCGAGACGTCGGTCAGTGCCGTCAGTGCTTCCTTGGTGAGCCCTTCGACATCGACTCGGGCGAAGATCTCGTCGGTGATCTGGTTCGTGATGTCTGCCTGGAGGGCCGGATTCGAACCCAGGGGGGCCACCGTGCTCACGTAGCGGTCGGTGTCGAGGATCTGACTTCTCGTGAAGCGCGCGGTGACCGACGCGAGCGCGAGAACGGCGACCAGCACCAGAAGGATCGCCACCGCCGTCCAGCGCAATCCGTTCCGGGGTGGGCGGGAGACCGGTTCTGCCGGAACACCCGCGGCGGCGCCCGCGGCCTGTCCGCGCAGCGTCGCCACCTCGTCGCGCAACCGGAGGAGTTCGGCGCGTTCGTCCTTGTCGAGTGAGCCGGTGCTCGTGCCGTCTTCCATTGCGGATCAGATCACTTCGGGGTTCCAGGTGGCGACCGCCCAGATCACGACGGCGTTCAGCGCGATGATCGTGATCGCCCACAGGGGGTAGTAGGGCAGCCACAGGAAGTTGACGAAGATCGACAGGGCGCACAGCACCATCGCGCCGACACGCGCCCAGGTAGCCCCGGTGAACAGTGCCGCGCCGACGGCCGCGACGATCACGCCGAGCACGAGATGGATCCAACCCCAGGTAGTGACGTCGAATTGGTAGGTGTACTCGATGCCGACGACGATCACGTCGTCCTTGGCTACCGCGGAGATCCCCTGCAGGAATTCGAGCACGCCGACGGTGACGAGAAGAACCGCCCCGCCCATCGACGTTCCCTTTGCCACACCTTGCTTGACCAGCGATTCATCGGACATGACCATTCCTCTTTCGTCAACGTACGAAATGAACTGGCGAAAGTAAGTATCCTCCGCCGGATCACCCCTTGTCAGGAAGATGACCGGACGGGCGCGTATTGACCTTGCTCGACGCGGCGACGGAAAATATTTGCAGGCCAAGGTTTGTCCGGGAAGGGGATCGCCATGTCCGACGAGTCGTTGGTCAAGCAGGGGGTCGCGGCCGCGACGTCCATGGTGGCGGCGATAGTTTTGCTCACTATCGGAATTCTCCATGTGCTGTCGGGAATCTCGGCACTCATGCAGGACGACCTCGTCGTGGCGGGCCCCGAGTACATCTACCAGTTCGACACGACCGCGTGGGGTTGGATTCACCTGGTGCTCGGTGTGATCGTTGCGGCCGTCGGTGTCATGTTGTTCACCGGGGCGACGTGGGCCCGTGTCGGCGCCATGGTGATCTGTGCTCTCTCGCTCCTCGCCAATTTTCTGTGGCTGCCCCACTACCCGTGGTGGTCGGTGGTCATGATCGTGCTGGACGTGTTCGTGATCTGGGCTGTCGCGACATGGAAGCCGGGCTATGAGGAGCGGCTCTAGGTCGCGAACCCGTCGAGTACCGGTTGTCAGGGCGCCGCCGAGTCACGGGCGATCCCGGGCTTTCGCCGCCAGCGAACCGACGCGGTCAGCACCCGGATGCCCAACGAGATCAGGATCAGGTTGCCGATGAGTTGTGCCGACACCACCGCCCTCGCGGTCTCCGTGGAGGCCACGATGTCACCGAATCCGACTGTGGTGAATACCGTCAGGGTGAAATAGAGGGCGTCGAGGCGGGTCAATACTTCGCTGAAGTTGTCCGGCCCCGATTGCGAGAGCAGAAAGTACGTCGTCGCGTAGGCGACGAGGTAGACCCCCACGGTGACGGCCAACGCCTCGACCGCCTGCGCGACCGGGTACTCGGCACGCAGCACCCTGCGGATCTGCCAGACATACACCGCGCAGACCACAGCGAGACCCCCGACCACCAGGGACACGGTGCGCAGGTTGTCGACCGTGGTGAAGGGCAGCAGGAAGTATGCGCTCACCAGCACTGCCGTGGCGCACACCGGGCGCAGGATCGCCGGAACCAGCACACGCGCCCGCGCATGTCGGGAGAGACTTCGCACGCCGTCCTCGTCCATCGACACCGCCCGGATCACCACCTTCTCGGCGATGGTGCGACTTGAAATTGCCACCTCCAGTTTCCGCCGATCGAGGAGCCGACCAGAGCGCTTTGGCCGTCTTTGCGCCTCGGAGCGCACCCACGCGTCGATCGACACGGTTTCGGAGCAACCGGATTCACACCCCGAGTTCGCTACCCGGGTGCAACTCCACCGCAACGACACCCGCCCGCTCGGCGTGGTGGACGAACTCCCCGCCCGGGCCGAAGAACAACCGGGGTCGCACGGCGTCGAGGCCGATCGGCCACAGTGTGCCGTAGTGGATCGGCACCGCCAGGCCCGCCTCCACCAGGCGTGCGACGACCGCGGCGCGAGTCGGGTCGAGGTGACCCTTGCCGAGGGTCGGACCCCAGCCGCCGACGGGTAGCAGCGCGAGGTCGACAGGGCCGACGTGGTCGGCGAGGTCGGGGTACAGGTCGGTGTCGCCGGCAAAGTAGGTCCGCCGGTCACCCTCGACGACGTACCCGACCGCGGGCGCGATCTGCGGGCCGCGCGGCCAGCGCCTGCCGTCGTGTAGGGCGGGCACGGCGCGCACGGCGACGTTGCCGATCCTTGTCTCGTCGCCCGGCCTCAGCAGCACCAGGCGGTCGGCGAACTGGCGCAGCGCGGGCAGGCCGTCGACCGCCCGCCACGGGGCCACGATCGGGACGTCGGGATCGAGCAGCCGCAGCGACGGCAGGTGCGCATGGTCCGCGTGCAGGTGCGAGAGCAGGACGGCGTCCGGGTTGCGCACGTGCGGCCCGATCGGTGCGGGCCCTCGGCGGCGGCGTAGGTGCGCGACGTGGTCGGTCAGCACCGGATCGGTCAGGACGACCGTCCCGCGGTCCACGATCAGCGCGCTGGAATGTCCGAGCCAGCGCACACCGGGTGCGGCGGCAACTGGACCCGGCGTTGCGCTCACACCCTTACGATTCCAGATGACGAAAGGCGGTGCGATGCGCACGGTGGGCGGCGTGGTGCGGGTGCTCGTCGAGTTCTTCGTGCTCTGGGGGTCGTCGGCGCTCGCGCTCATCGTGCTCGACCGCATCCTCGGCGGCATCACCCTGGACCGGTCGAGCTTCACTCCGATCCCGACACTCCCGGCAGCGCTGGTGCTCGCGTTGGTGTTCGGCCTGCTCAACGCCGCGCTGTGGCCGGTGATCATGCGGTTCATGTCGTGGATCGGCCCGGTGCTGCTGTTCGTCGGGGTGTTCCTCGCCGGCGGCGTGATGATGCTGTTGACGCTGTACCTGGTGCCGGTCGCGTCGGTGGACCAGTTGAGCGACGCATTCGTTCTCGCGGCGCTGCTCTCGCTGTTCACCTCCGTGGTTTCGGGAGCGATCGCGTCCCGCTCCGATACCGCGTACCGACTGATGCAGGTGCGCCGACAGCGGTTCCGGTTG
Organism: Rhodococcus jostii RHA1; assembly: GCF_000014565.1. NCBI lineage: Bacteria > Bacillati > Actinomycetota > Actinomycetes > Mycobacteriales > Nocardiaceae > Rhodococcus > Rhodococcus jostii. The sequence goes on from NC_008268.1 coordinate 3,961,735, forward strand.
CGTCGCAACGCCGCGCTCGTGGACGCGTCACCGGGACTGTTGTGTATCCAGATCGACGGCCTCGGGTACGACGTGCTGCGTCGTGCGATCGCCGACGGCGTGACGCCCGGTCTGGCGAAGTTGGTGCGCGAGACCCACCGGCTGGTGCCGTGGCACACCGACTGGAGCAGTCAGACGGGTGCGACCCAGCTGGGCGTGCTGCACGGTTCCAACCACAACGTGCCGGCGTTTCGCTGGTACGACAAGACGACCGAGCGCATTTCGGTGTTCAGCAACCCGGCCGACAACGAGCAGCGCGAACTCGAGCGAACCGGCATCCCCGGCCTGCTGGCGCACGACGGTGCGAGCCGCGGCAATCTGTTCACCGGCGGCGCGCACGACAACGTGCTCGTCGTCAGCCGCATGCGCGGTGCCCGCCTCGGCGGCGGTGCCGGTTACAGCGACTATTTCGCGGACCCGGCGAGCGCGCTGCGCACGTCCATCCGGATGGTCGCGGAACTGCAACGGGAACTACGCCAGTCACTGCGGCAGAAGCGAAAGGACATCCAGCCGCGGGTGCCGCGGGGCGGGGTCTATCCGTTCGTGCGGGCGTTCGCGACCGTGCTCGCCACCGACGTCGCCGCCGCCGCGGTGGTCGGCGATCTGATCAAGGGGCGCAGCGTCGTCTACGTCGACCTGATCGGTTACGACGAGGTGTCGCACCATTCCGGCATCTCCCGTCCCGAGACCCTCGCGGTGCTGACCAAACTCGACGACGTCATCGAGATGCTGCTCGCCGTGGTGGCGCAGGCCGATCGGCCCTACCGCGTCGTCGTGCTGTCCGACCACGGGCAGAGTCAGGGCGCGACCTTCCTGCAACGCTACGGGGAAACTTTGGGGCAGTTGGTCATCCGGCTTGCCGCACAGCGCGAACCGGCCGCGGTGCAGCGCCACTGGTACGAGCGCGCATCCGAAGCCTCCCGACAGCCCGGGGCGGAGGGGCGCGGCTACGCGGCGGCCAGCGTGCACTCGCCGACGGCCGGCGAGGAGGCGCACGCCTCCACGGGTGAGCCGATCGTGCTCGGCTCGGGCAATCTCGGTCTGATCTACTTCCCGCACCTGCCCGGACGCGCCGATGCCGACGCCATCGAGGCTGCCCATCCCGGGCTGCTCACCGGGCTGCGCGAGCATCCCGGGGTCGGCTTCCTGCTCGTTGCCGCCCCGGGCGGATCCGTGGTGCTCGGGCCCCACGGCCAGGTCGACGTGACAACCGGCGAGGTCACCGGTGAGAACCCGCTCGCGGCGATGGGCCCCGACGCGCTGGCGAAGGTGCGACGCACCGACACCTTCGACAACGTCGCCGACATCATGGTCGGTGGCGCGTACTGGCCCGACACCGACGAGGTCGCGGCGTTCGAGGAGCAGGTCGGCTCGCACGGCGGTATGGGCGGACCGCAGAGCACCCCCTTTCTCATCTACCCCGCCGACCTGCCCGCACCGCCCGACCCGTTGCACGGCGCCGAGGCCGTGCACAGGGTGCTCGCCGGATGGCGCGACCTTTCGACGAAACCGCGCGCGGGCGACCTATCGGGAACTGGCGCTTGACCGCTCGCGGCTGAGTCCCGGACGTCGACGCGCCCGACCGGGCGGACCGCTGCCGCAGTCCGAGGCGTGCAATGTGCTGCGATCGCCTCCGCGTACGGCGGAAGATGGACATACGACGGGAAGTCGCACCGTCGCGAGGAAAATACACGCCGCCGGTGAGGGGCAGTCACGTGAACAGATCAGGCACCGCCGATACCAGCAACCGTGGCCGACGTTGGTGGGCGCGTGTGGCGTTCGTGTTCGCCGTCGGTGCGGCGGCGGTGCCCGTGCTGTTCGCCGGGGTGCTGGGCACCGTGGCGTTGCTCATCGTGGGGACCGGTGGCGTCGTGGTCACGGTGGCGGCGTTGTACTGGTTCCTCACCCGGCGCGGAGTGCTCAGGTGGATCTCCCTGGGAGTGGCGATCGTCGCGCCGATCATCGTGCTGACACTGTTCGTCCGCGCGCAGCTGCTGTGGGTGGTGCTGCTCGCGTACGCGCTGGCGCTGCTGGCCGTCGTCTGCGCCCGCGTCGCACTGCGTGGAAGACGGGCGGAGACGACCATGCCGGATAACCCTGCCCCGCCACCGGAGCACCCGTTCCTGATCATGAATCCGCATTCGGGCGGCGGGAAGGTCGCGAAATTCGACCTGAAGCGCAGAGCCGAAGAGCTCGGCGCCGACGTCGAGCTGCTCGAAGGGCCGACCACCATCGACGTCACCGCACTGGCCCGGCGGGCGGTCGCGCAAGGGGCCGATCTGCTGGGGGTGGCGGGCGGAGACGGGACTCAGGCGCTCGTCGCGGCGGTCGCGGCCGAACACCACCTGCCGTTCCTCGTGATCAGTGCCGGAACCCGCAACCATTTCGCGATGGATCTCGGACTCGACCGCACCGATCCGTCCCGATCGCTGGACGCACTCCGGGACGGTGTCGAGCTGCGTGTCGACCTCGGCACCATCAACGGCCGACCCTTCGTCAACAACGCGTCGTTCGGGGTCTACGCCGAAATCGTGCGCAGTCCCGCCTACCGCGACGACAAGGCCGGAACAGTGCTGACGCTGCTCCCCGATCTGCTCACCGGGCACGCCGGGCCACGATTGGTCGCGCGGATCGGTGACACGGCCGTGGAGGGACCGCAGGCGGTCCTGGTGAGCAACAATCCCTACGGCAACAGTGATCTGGCCGGTCTGAGCCGCCGGGACCGTCTCGATCGCGGCGTCCTCGGCGCGGTCACCGTGTCGGTGGCGAACACCCGGCAGGCGGTCGGTCTGCTGCGCCGCACCAACGTTCACGGCTTGACGCAGGAAACGGCGATCGAGGTGGTCGTGGACGCCGACACCCCGGAAATCCCGGTGGGAGTCGACGGTGAATCCCTCCTGCTCCGCACTCCGGTGCGGTGCACCATCGAACCGGACGCCCTGCGGGTGCGGGTGCCCAGGACGAGGCCAGGGGTGCGTCCGGCTGCGCCTGCGTTCGATTGGGTGCGACTGTGGCGGGCGGCGTACGGCACTCACACTGCGACCGGGGCGGCGCCCCGCAGTTGAGGGTTCAGCCGCCGGAAGGATCTCCGGTGTGGTCGGCTCGACTGTGGAATGCGGTGACAGCGGACTCGATGGTCGGATAGAAGTGCGACGAATCGAACCTGTCGCCCACCCCGAACCGGATGAGCCGATCCTTGATCGGACCCTTCATCTCCGCGAACACCAACCGGATCTCTTTCCCTTCGAGATACGTGTCGAGGTCGACGAGTTCGTCGACGGCGGTGGTGTCGAGACCGGTGATCGGCTCGGAGGCCACGACCACCCACTCGACCGGGGTCGGCGCGGCCGCCACCACCGAGCGCACGTATTCGTCGAAGATCTCGCCGTTGGCGAAGAAGAGGGGAGCGTCGAAGCGCACCAGCACCAGTCCGGGGATGCGGAGGCCGCCGGGGTGGCGTTGGACGTCGTGGAAGCCGGGGCGGTCGGGCGTCCGGACGAGTTCCGTGCGGTACGGCTGCCACGCCTGCGCGACCACCGCGACGAAGGACAACCCGATCGCGACGAGGATTCCCTGCAGCACGCCCACCAGGGCCACCCCGAGGAATGCCGCAACGGCGAGCCCGAACTCCACGGTGCTCATGCGCCACATCCGGACCATTCCACCGACATCGACCAGCGCGGTGGCGGCGACGATCACCACGGCCCCGAGTGTCGCGTCGGGGAGATAGGTGGTGACCCCGGGGGCGACGAGGACGAAGACCAGCACGGCGAGTGCTCCGACGACGCATGCCAGTTGGGTGCGGGCGCCGCTCTGTTCGGCCACCGGGGTCCGCGACCCGCTGGCGGAGACGGGGAACCCGCCGAACAGCCCGCCGGCGATGTTGGCCACGCCGACCGCCTTCATCTCCGTGCTGCCGTTCACGTCTTCGCCGTGCCGGGCGGCGAACGTGCGGGACAGCACCCCTGTGTCGGCGAACGCGATCAGCGCGATGCCGGCCGCGGGGCCGACGAGGTTCCCCACGTCTCCCCAGTCGACACCGCCGAACGACGGCAGCGGCAGGCCGGCGGGCAGGGCGCCGACCATCCCGATGTCGTCGGTGAGTCCGAGTGCGGCGGACAGGATTATCGCGCCGACCACGGCCACGAGTACGCCGGGGATGCGGGGCAACCAGATGCGGAACCCGACGATGACGGCGAGGGAACCGATCCCCATGGCGGCGGCGACGGGGTCGATGTTGCCCTGTATGACGGACTGTCCGATTTCCCCGATCTCTCCGATGAGGCCGGATGCGTCGACGGAGAACCCGAGCAGCTTGGGCAGTTGGCCGACGACGACGATGAGCGCGATCGCATTGAGGTAGCCGAGCCGGATGGGCTTCGACAGCAGTTCGGTCACGAAGCCGAGATGCAGGAATCCGCCGACGAGGAGAATGAGGCCGACGAGGACGCCGAGGACTCCGGCGAGGGCGAGCGCACTCTCCGGGTCGCCGGCCACGGCGAGAGGCAGAACCGCCGCGGCGATGAGCGGTGCCAGCGACGAGTCCGGGCCGAGCACGAGGATTTTCGACGGTCCCACCAGGGCATAGGCGAGGAGCGGGATGATCGTGGCGTAGAGGCCGGCGTAGGCGGGCAACCCGGCGGCCTCGGCGTACCCCATCCCGGCGGGAATGAGCAGGGCGGTGAGGACGAGTCCGGCGGTGATGTCGGGGCGCAGCCATTCGCGGCGGTACGCCCGGGCCGTCGCGATGCCGGGTAACTGCGCGAGGCTACCTGTCCAGGACATGGTCCGGGCCTCAGCGCGCGCGTTGCGGGTCGACCGCGGCGGCGGCGGTCATCGGTGCGGGCGGCGCCGAGCGGAGGTGGCGCCGGCGCCGGAACGCCTTCTCCGCTTCGACGACGATCGGGATGATCAGTGACCACCCGAGGCAGGCGAGCCACTGGCCGCCGGTCAGCGATGTGGTCATGAGGAGGTCTTGGAGGAACCCCGCCTCGACCGCGAACACCGTCACGATGATCGGGATGGACAGGATCTTCAGTGCGCCGAGGATCGGTGGGGTGAGCCCGGACTCCGGGTCGCGCCGCATGACGAGCCCGGCGAGGATGGAACCGAACGACAGCACCACGAACGCCGTCGTCATGGGAACGTTCGCCTCGGTCGTGCTCATCTCGCCCGGCGCGAGGAGCATCGCGGCGAGCGTGACGGCGAACTGCAGGACGCCGTATGCCAGCCACTGCACGAACGCCCTCCGGTTGGCTATCGGCATCTGCGGGTCGCGGGGCGGCTTGTTCATCAGATCCGGTGGCGGAGGGTCGAGCATGATGACGGCGACCGGGAACAGCGTGATGAAGAAGTGCTGGAACAGCACCATCAGCGGGGTGAGCGCGACCCCGTCGTTGATGTCGAAAATGCTCGCGACGAGAAACAGCAGCACCAGCGAGAACAGTTTCGACATCTGGTAGCGGATGTACGACACAATCTTTTCGTAGATGTTGCGGCCCAAGCGGATCGCGGTGATCAGGGTGCCGAAATTGTCGTCGGTGAGCACCATCTTGCCCGCCTGTTTGGTGACTTCGCTGCCCGAGCCCATGGCGACGCCGATGTCGGCCTTCTTCAGCGCGGCCGCGTCGTTGACGGCGTCCCCGGTCATCGCCACGACCGCACCGTTCTTCTGCATGATGTCGGCAAGGCGCAGTTTGTCCTGGGGGGTGACGCGGCCGAACACGTGCAGGTTCGGGAGCGCGGCCGACAGGTCGTCATCGGTCATGGCCTGGAGTTCCGCACCACCGATCGCGCCCGGTCCGAGCCCGAGTTCGGCGCCGATCGCGGATGCCGTGATCGCGTGGTCGCCGGTGATCATGCGGACGTCGATGCCGGCCTCGTGGGCGGTGCGCACCGATTCGATCGCCTCCGGCCGAAGCGGGTCGATGATGCCGACCATGCCGACGAATATGAGGTCCTCGACGAACGACATGGGGTCGGCCACCGCGGCCTCCTCCTGCCCGTCGAGGCGGCGGACCGCGAAGGCCAGCACGCGAAGCCCCTTCTCGGACATGGTCCGATTCGCTGCCGTCAGTTCCTCCCGGACCTCGTCGAGCGGCACCTCCTGCCTGCCCGGCCGGAAGGCGGTCGCGCACCGCGCCAGGACCACGTCGGGGCCGCCCTTGACCAGTTCCACGAATTGGGTTCTGCCATCGACCTGGAGATGGTGGAACGTCGCCATGAACTTGTACGCGGAGTCGAACGGCACGGCGGCGACGCGCGGATATGTTCGCCGGGTCAGTGGGGCGTCGACACCGATCTTCGCCGCGAGCACCACCAGCGCGGCTTCCGTCGGGTCGCCGACGACCTCTCCGGTGCCGGAGACCGTGGCGTCGCTGTCGAGGCACAATCCGTACGCGAGCAGCGTGAAATCCGGGACGGCCTCGCCCGCGACGTGGGTGATCTTCCCCGACTTGGCGTAACCCTCACCATCGACGGTGTACCACCGGCAGTGGAAGTACAGCGACCGCACAGTCATCTGGTTCATCGTCAGCGTGCCGGTCTTGTCCGAGTTGATCACGCTGGTGGCGCCGAGGGTCTCGACGTCCGTAAGGTTTTTCACGATGGCCTTGGCGTCGGCCAGCTGCCGCGCGCCGTAGGCCAGCATCGCCTGGACGAACGTCGGCAGACCGGTCGGGATCGCGGAGACCCCCATGGAAATGCCGAGCAGCAGAAGCGTCGTCACGTCCTGTCCGCGAATCACCCCGATGATGACGATGATCGCCACCGCCGTCCACGCGATGATGCCGAGCACTTTGGTGAGCGAGTCCAGTTCGCGCTGCAGCGGGGACTTGCTCGGTGCGACCGCAGACAGCATCGACGCGATCTGGCCCATCTGGGTGTGCATCCCCGTTTCGGTGACCACCATGGTGGCGGTGCCGCGGGTGACGGAGGTGTTCTGGAAGACCATGTTGCTGCGGTCGCCGAGAGAAATGTCGAGGTTGCCGAGCGTCTGGGGGTCCTTCGCGACGGGTGCACTCTCACCCGTCAGCGCCGCCTCCTGGGTCTCCAAGGTGGCCGTCGCGAGCAGGCGGCCGTCCGCGGGGACGATGTCACCCGCCTCGAGCTGCACGACGTCGCCCGGCACGAGTACGGTGGCGTCGAGCTGGATCAGTGTGCCGTCGCGGACCACCCGCGCCTGCGGTGTCTGCATCTTCGCCAGCGCGTCGACGCTGGCGCGCGCCTTCACTTCCTGCCGTGTGCCCAGCACGATGTTGAGCCCGACGAGAACCGCGACCACGATCGCCGTCGGGATTTCGCCGATGACGATGCTGACCACGGCCACCGCGACCAGCATCAGGTTCATAGGGTCCTTCAACTGCAGCAACGCGATCGACCACGTCGACGGCGCCGGCTCGGAGGCGATCTCGTTCGGACCGTGCCGTCGGCGACGTTCGTCTACTTCGCCGGCCGTCAGCCCCGCCTGCCGATTGGAGGCCAGTGCGGACACGACGGCGTCGGCGTCCTGGGCATGCCAGGCCGTCTGCGTTTGCGCGGGTTCCGTCGAGACCATGACCGCTCGTCCTTTCCGCTCGGATTCTCAGTAGGGGGTGGGAATCCAGTGCAGTGGTTGCCTCGGCGCCTCGTAGCCGTGCGGGCCCCGCCGCTCCGGCAAGGTGATGTCGGGGCGTTCGAGGGGTTCGTAGGGGATCTGGCTCAGCAGGTGGCTGATGATGTTGAGCCGACCGCGTTTCTTGTCGTCGTTGACCGCGACGTACCAGGGCGCCCAGCCGGTGTCGGTGAAGTGGAACATCTCGTCCCGCGCCCGTGAGTAGTCGTACCAATGGGTGTACGACTTCAGGTCCAGGTCCGACAGCTTCCAGACCTTCCGCGGGTCGTCGATCCTGCTCTGCAGTCGCAGCGTCTGTTGTTCCTCGCTCACCTCCAGCCAGTACTTCAGCAGGATGACGCCCGAGTCGACGATCGCGCGTTCGACCGTCGGGACGAGTTGGAGGAACTGCTGCGCTTCCTCCTCGGTGCAGAATCCCATCACCCGTTCGACGCCCGCCCGGTTGTACCAACTACGGTCGAAGATGACGACCTCTCCGCCGGCCGGGAGATGGGGCAGGTACCGCTGCACGTACATCTGCGACTTCTCGCGATCGGTCGGGGCCGGCAAGGCGACGACACGGAACACGCGCGGACTGACCCGCTCGGTGATCGCCTTGATCACGCCCCCTTTCCCGGCGGTGTCGCGGCCCTCGAAGACGATGCAGATCCGCGCATCCGACGATTTCACCCATTCCTGCAATGCGACGAGTTCGCCGTGGAGCGGACGGAGTAGGCGGCGGTACTCCTTGTTCTTCATCGGTGCGGCGGGCTCGGCACCGTCCGGCCGGGGCAGGTCGAGGCCGGATTTCTCGTGCTTCGACTTCTTTCCCACGGCTTCTACCCCGGCCGCCTGCTCAGACCCGATCCGGATTCCAGGTCGACACGGCCCAGATCACCACGACGTCGAGGGCGATGATGAGCACCGACCACCACGGGTAGTACGGAAGCCACAGGAAGTTGGCGAGTATGGAGACGGCCGCGATCACGATCGCGGACACCCGCGCCCATCCCGCGCCGGTGAACAGCGCGAGGCCGACGCCTGCGACGAGCACACCCAGCACGATGTGGATCCAGCCCCAAGTGGTCAGGTCGAACTTGTAGATGTAGTTCAGCCCCGCCACGAATACTTCGTTCTCGGCAACCGCGGCGATTCCTTGGAAGAGGTGGATGATGCCGACGGTCACCATGATGATGGCCGCCCCGATCGAAGTGCCTGCCGCGACGCCCTGCTTGACCGACGTTGTCTCGGACATGACCGTCCCTTTCCTTACCGCGAGCCGGGCGGCCCGGTATCTCCATTGTCCGCCGTTTCACCTGGTGGTAGTCGGGAAACTGTATTTCCGGGCATACTCCGGATATTTGATTCATCCCAGACTCAGGGTTTTTCACGGTCTGACACCGAACCGAGTTGTTCGAGAGGCCGTTTCGTGTCTTGACGGTGGTTCCGCGGCGGGACGACGATGAGTCGATGACCGGCGATGACGAACTGCTTCAGATCGAGCGGGTCATCGAACGCCTGACCACTCGGTATCCGGCCGCCTCACCCGTGGACGTCGAGCACATCGTGCGTACTGTCCACAAGCGCCTCGCGGAGTGCAGGATCCGTGATTTCGTACCCCTCCTCGTCGAGAAGGCGGCACGGCGTGAACTGTCGGACCGCGCAGCGGCCGAAGCGACTGGTGACCTTGTTCTCTAGTCGCCGCGCCCCCCAAGGGTGAATACTGATGAAGAAGCTGTGTGTGGCTGTCGCTGCTGTCTTCGGAAGAGAGGTCTCGCAGTGAACGACACCGATTTCGACGAACTCGGGCCCATCGACTATCTCGTCGTGGAGTTCCCCGCCGACCGGAGACCGGACGGATCGGCGTTGCCCCTTCTGATCGACCTGGTAGAACGAAACATCATCCGCGTGCTCGACCTGATCTTCGTCCGCAAGGAAGCCGACGGATCGCTCGCCGGTGTCGCCATCGAGGACCTCGGGCTCGACGGCGGTGTGGACGTGACGCTGTTCGCCGAGGCGGCAACGGGTCTGATCGACCGAACAGACCTCGAGGATGCGGCTGCCGTCCTGGCCCCCGGGTGCTCCGGAGCGATCCTCGTCTACGAGAACTGCTGGGCCGCACCGTTCGCCTCCGCCCTCCGGCGGGAGGGCGCGCAACTGGTGGCCTCCGGCCGAATCCCCGTCCAGGGCATCCTGGCGGCGCTCGACACGCTCGACACCACCAATTGAGATTCGAGGAGGCCGGAATCCTGGCCTGCTGACCGGAACACCGAGTGGACGGAGCGTCGAAAATGGAAGGTTTCTGGGAGTTCTTCTGGTTCATCTTCGTCTGTTTCGCCTTCGCGGCCTATTTGTCCGTGTTGTTCTCGATCATCACTGACCTGTTCCGGGACCGCGAGACGTCGGGGTGGGTCAAGGCGATCTGGATCATCTTATTGTTCGTCATTCCCTTCCTGTCTGCACTGGTGTACGTGATCGCCCGCGGCGACGGCATGGCGAAGCGGTCGATGGCCGCCGCTCATCAGGTCAAGCAGGCCCAGGACTCCTACATCCGCGACGTCGCCGGGAAGTCCCCGGCTCAGCAGATCACGGAAGCCAAGGCGCTGCTCGATTCCGGCGCGATCTCCGACGCGGAGTTTCAGGCGATCAAAACGAAGACACTGGCGTAGAAAGGATTTCGAGTTCGGCGACTTCTGTCCATGGCCGCGTTCGATGGGTGCTGCGCACCCGGTGGCCGGTGGCTCTCGGCTGACGTAGGACGATATCGATCTCCGGCTGCAGGACGGATCCGAACGACTTATGTAGTCGGACCGTGAATCCTTTTGCGTTTCAGAGTTGTCAGGATTTGAGGTGTCGGCCTCGGGATCTGATGGAGGCGGCGGCGGCACGCCATGCTGTCACTGGGGACGAAATCGAACTCGCACCCGGACCTCTACTCTGCCGGGGCGTATCTCTGTCCCGCAACAGGTTTGCTCGGCTCCGTAATGTTGACGTGGGCTCGGTCTCGGCCTGGCCTCAGCTGTCGGGAGCCGGGTCGTCGGCATTCTTCGCGGCGACGGTGTGCGCATCTGGTGGTGGTGCGCTCTGACGGTGCCATGCCAGTTCGCGGAGCCGGACCCAGTCGACTGCCGCTTTTGCGGGACGCACGCCGGGGCGATCGCGGGGGACCCGCACGCGCAGGGCGCCGGGCTCGATCGTGCAGCGCACCGGGGTGTCGAGGAGCAGCGATTCTCCGTCGACGCCGACGGGGGTCTGGCGTGTGTGGGCGTCGACGACCACCTCGCCCGTTGTGTGTTGGGTCAGGCCGTGGGCGTTGACCCGGCCGAGGAGGCCGACCGCTTGACGGGTGTTGGCCACCGACACGGTCACGGCGCCGAGGACGCCGCGGTCGAGCCGGTCGCGTCGGTTCAGGCCGGCGAGATCGCTGCTGCCGTAGGGGTTGTTGCTCACCAGCACCGCTTGCGGGTTCCGCACGGTGACGTCGCCGATCCGGGTGACGAGTGGGGCGGCGGCGTGCCCGGTGAGCAGGTCCGGGAGCATCTCGAGCACAGTCCCGGTCTTGTCGTTGCGGTAGGCGGGACTGCGGACCACCTCGGCGTAGACCCCGAAGGAGGCGTTGTTGACGAACGGACGGCCGTTGATCCGGCCGAGGTCGACGGCGAGCTCGACCCCGTCGCGCAGGGCGTCGAGACACCGGCTGGGATCGGCGCGGTCGAGTCCGAGGTCCATCGCGAAGTGGTTGCGGGTCCCGGCGCTGATCACCAGGAACGGCAGATCGTTCTCGGCTGCGACCCCGGCGACGAGGGCTTGGGTCCCGTCGCCGCCGGCCACACCGAGCAGGTCGGCGCCGCGGGCGACCGCCCGCCGGGCCAGTTCGGTGACGTCGACGGTGCCCGGGCCTTCGAGCAGGACCACCTCGGCGCCGAGTTCCTCGGCCTTGCGCTGGAGGTCGAATTTCGCGACCTTGCCACCACCGGAGTGCGGGTTCATGATCAGCACCGGATGCCGCGCCGGTGGGGCGGGCACCTCGCGCACGGCGGTGTCCGTGGTTCGTCCGCTCAGGGCGGCGCGGGCGCAGAGCACGGCGAGGATCGCGAGAATGGCGGCGGCGACGACCTCGGCGAGCAGGTGGGCGCGAATGAACAAGACCAGCACGACGATCGGTGACAGTATCGCGATGGTCAGCGAAATCCAGCGCAGGACACCGCGAGTGGCGAGGAACCAGTACAGTGCGGCGACCATGACGACGACGCCACCGACTCCGACGACGAGGACCCCGAGGGAGCTGAGCAGGCCGGCGGACACCAGCGGCACCGCCACTGCGAGGATCGCCAGTGCGAACGCCGCCCGCGCCCACCAGCGCCGGGATCGGGTCGCGGTGTCGGGGGAGCCGGATCGGTTGTCGCTCATCGCCCGGTCCCCGGGTGTGCGGTGATCCGGCCGTCGTCGATGGCCTGGCGCAGCGCGGCGTGGTCGCGGGCGTTCTGGTCGGCGTAGGCCTCGGCGAAGGAGGCCAGCGCTTTATCGAAGTCGTCGTCCGAGCCCAGGTACCCGGCGATGGCGAACCGGTCGCCGGCGCGGGCGTGCGCATACGCGAGCACGCGGGCGCACAGCCGGCCGTAGAGGGTCATCAGGTGGGCGGACATGGTCTCGATGACGGCCGAGCCCTTGCCGTCACGCAGCTGGCGGACGTAGTAGTCCCGGACCGTCCCGTCCGGGTCGGGTCCCTGTTGCCAGCCGAGGAGGATGTCGCTGGCGGCCTGGATGAGGCGTTGCCCGGTGACGACGCGTTCGCCCTGGTTGGTGACCGTGGGGCCGTCGAGGTATTCCGCGAGGACCGACGGCTGTGCCTCCTTGGCCTGTAGGAACAGGGGGTCACCGCCGGTGCCGCGGAGCAGGATGATCCAGGCCCGGGTGCCGACGCTGCCCACGCCGACGACTTTCCGTGCCGTCTGGACGTATTCGAATCGATCGAACAGGACACGTCGGGCGGGTTGCAGGGTGTCGCGGTATTCGCGCAGTCGCTGGATCAGCTCCCGGTTGATCTGTTCGGCTTCGGTGTCGGTGAAGATCTCCTCGATGGGAACGACCAGCGGCGGTGTGCTCACGATCCGCGGGGTGCCGTCCACGAGGGTGGTCAGTTTGGACAGCGCCTGCATGCTGTCGCGGCCCCAGGATTTGCGGATCGTCTTCTTCACGCGTTTGCGTGCCGAGGAGTCCAGGGCGTCGCGGAGCTCGTCCAACTCGGCGGCGGCGTCGATGTGGGAGTACCAGACCGCGAGCTCGCCGCACTCGGCCTGGCGGGTCATCGTTTCGCGGTATTCGGCCGCGCAGGCGCGGGCGATGCGCTTACGTTCTTTGCCACGGAACCCGTTGCCGCGGCCGGCGACGGCGAGGCTCGCGACGAGTCGTTTGACGTCCCATTCGAAGGGGCCGGGATAGGTTTCGTCGAAGTCGTTGACATCGAAGGCGAGGTCGCGTTCCGGTGTGGCGAAGAGCCCGAAGTTGCTCAGGTGGGCGTCCCCGCACAGCTGGGTGTGCAGACCGGTGGTCGGGGCGTGCGCGAGGTCGTCAGCCATCACCAGGGCGGCGCCGCGATAGAACGCGAACGGTGACTCGGCCATCCGCCCGTACCGGATGGGGACGAGGTCGGGGACCCGGGTGGTCGCCTGGGACTCGAGCAGGCCGACGGGGTCACGATCACGGGTTCGATCGTGTTCGGCGATGGCGCCGAACGGGATTCGGTGCCGAACCGTTTCGCCGTGCTCGGTGCGAGCGGCCCGGGTCGGATGGTCGGTGGGTCGCGGTGCGGGGGGAGCGTCTGGTGTTGTCATGGCGTAGTCCCTGGCTTCGCGGCGACGGTGTCGTCCGGTTCGTCTTCTTCCGGTGTGCCGTCATCGGGTGTCACCGTGCTGGCGAGCATGACCTGCACCCATCGCGTCGACGGATCGATGTCCACCAGCATTGCCTCGGCGAACGGTGTCAACGGGATCGCCAGGATCGCCCCGAGAGGTCCGAGCACCCACGACCATAACACGAGCGAGAGGAACGTGAACGTCACCGTCAGGCCGACCGCGTCGCCGACGAACTTGGGTTGAATCACCGACTGGATGAGCACGTTGAGCGCGCTGTATACGACGATCACCCACAGCATCAGCACCGGGCCACCGTCGAGCAGGGCCAGCAGCGCCGGTGGGATGAGGCCGATGATGAAGCCTATGTTCGGAATGTAGTTGGTGATGAACGAGAGCAGCCCCCACAGGATCGGCAGCGGGATGCCCATCAGCCACAGTGCGCGCGCGTCGAGCACCGCGACGATCAGACCGAAGAAGGTCGAGACGAAAAGGTAGATGAGCGTGCCGGCGGCGAAGTTGGTGAACGCCGAAGCGAGGTCGGGGCGCAGCCGATTCAGTGTGTTCAGCCGCCACGTGTAGGTGGCGGCGTCGGCGGACATGAACAACAGCAGGGCGAACACGAACAGCAGGTTCGAGAACACCGCGAGCGTGCCCGCGAGAATATCGCCGACCAGGTCGGTCACCTTGGACATGTCGATGCCCGCGATCATCTGCTGCACCTGGTCCGAGCCGATACCGTGCGATTGCAGCCCGGACTGCACGTTGCCGACCATTTCGTCGAACTTGTCGGAGTATTCCGGGAGCAGGGTGGACAGTTGCGCAATCGAGAACACCAGGGCCAGGACGAGGAACAGCAGAATCCCCCACACGGCCAGGATCGCCACGATCATCACGAGCCACCCCGGCCAACCCCTGCGCCGCAACGCGTTGGGGATCGGTTGCACCGCAACGGTGAGTATCAGCGCGAGAAACACCGGTCCGACGATGTCGGCGAACGCCTTCAACGCCCCGAGGGCGACGACCAGGCTCGCCCCGCCGACCAGGACGATGACTCCGCGGGGCATTGCCCAATTCGGCACGGTCGCCGGTGACGCAGATGCTGGGCGCATCGCTACTTCTCTCGTCGAAGAGTGTCGCGTGTGACGATCGATTCACTGTCGATCTCGGCGATCAGGTGATCCGTGGTCTTGGTCATGCGTGAACGGTCTCGCCCACTCGGTGTTGGCGCGCCGATGTAGGTTGTCGCCGGTAGCGCGATGAGGCCGCGGGGAATCGTCCACGGCGCTGGGGGCACCGCCGGGTGCGGGGCGGATTCGTCGGAGTGCATCTCTTGCGCCTCCTTCCCTCTGGTTGGGATCGCGTGCGGTGGGCTCGGGCCGAGCTGGGGGTTCCGCCGCGAGGAGGGCCACCAGGTCACGAGGTCGGGCACCCTCACATGTGGTCTGGTTCCCAGCTTTCGCAGCCCGGCCGCTGGTCGCATCCCCCGAAACGGGTGACGACCTGGGAAGCATCGGAGTTCAATGGAGGGGTCGAGCGGATCACGCAGAATCGCTTCGGACGGACGCCGGTGCCCCCATGCAGAACCCTGCAGTGCCCGATCCCGCAGTACCCGATCCCGCGGTTCCCGATCGCGCGGGTCCCGGGTCAATCGACCCGCTGCTCGCGGCCCGGTTCGCGGTCCCGGCGGCCCCCAAGATCCTCGTCCGCCGGCCGGGGCTGCTCGACCGGCTGACCGCCGGAACGCGCGGTCCGGCGACCCTCGTCGCCGGACCGGCCGGCGCCGGCAAGACGGTGCTCGCCGCCCAGTGGGCCCGGGAGCACACGGCACTCCCACCCCCGGTATGGCTGACCGTGGAACCCGGCGACGCCCCGGGACTGTTCTGGGCCTATGTGCTCGAGGCGTTGCACCGGGGCGGGGTACTGCCGGTCGGGGTCGGGCGGCCGGAGCGGGCAGAGGAGGTCGACCACCCACTGCTGGTGCGGCTCGCCGACGCGTTGGCCGCCTCCCGGCAGCCGGCGATCCTGGTACTCGACCAGTTCGACGCGGCGTCCGCACCCGAGATCGCCGCCAGCCTGCACTTCGTCGTCACGCACGCCGCCGGCGGGCTGCGGCTCGTGCTCACTACCCGGACCGAGCCTCTGCTGCCGCTGCACCGCTACCGGGCGCACGGCGATATCACCGAGATCCGCAACGCCGACCTGATGTTCACCCCTGCGGAAGGCGAACTGCTGCTGCACTCGCACGGGCTGGAGATCTCGCGGGCGGGTGTTGCACTGCTGGCCGAACGCACCGCCGGCTGGGCTGCCGGGCTGCGACTGTCCGCGTTGGCGATGCAGCGCAGCACCGACCCGGAGGCGTTCATCGGCGCATTCGCCGCCGACCGCACCACGATCGCCGACTACCTCCTCTCGGAGGTGTTCGCCGCACAGCCGCCCGCGGCGCAGGAGCTGCTGCTGTGTGCCTGCATCACCGACCGGATCCATCCCGAACTGGCGGACCTTCTCACCGGCCGCCGCGACGCCGACTGGACCCTGGCCCGCCTCGCCCGCGCCCACGCCTTCCTCGAACGCGTCGAGGGATCGGCCTGGTACCGGCTGCATCCGCTGTTCGCCGAGGTGCTCCGCGCGCACCTCTCGCAGCGATACCCCGGCCTCGAACCCCGGCTGCGAGCCCAAGCGGCGCGCTGGTTCGCCGACACCGGGCGCGTCACCGATGCCGTCGCACAGGCCGCCGCCGCCGATGACTGGCAGTTCGCGGCCGGGCAGCTGGTCGACAACCTTGCCGTCGGCCGGCTCCTCACCGGACTCGACACCGCACGACTCGCTCAGGCGTTCGCCGCCATGCCGGCGGACCTGCCCGGCGCGGCCCCGGCGCTGGTGGACGCCGCTCTCCGACTCGCCGATGGTGACCTGACCGGTTGCACGGCCGCGCTGACCCGGGCCGACGAGTTCCTGCGCGCCGGGCCCGTTGCCCCGGAACCCCAGCTGGTCCGTTCGATGGTCGGGGTGCTCGCGGGACGGGCCGCCGGCGATCTGGCCGCCACCCGGCAGGCGGCGACCACCGCCGACCGGCTGCTCCACACGGTGCCGCAGCCCCTGCGCGGGCAACACCCCGAGATCCCCGCGATGGTGCTGGGTGGGCTCGGCTCGGCCGAACTCGGCGCCGGCCATCTCGACCGCGCCGAACAGATACTCACCGACGCGGTCACCGCGAGCGAGCGACCCGGAACCCAACAGCCGCTGCGGGATTCGCTGGGCTCCCTCGCCCTGGTCGAGCTGCTGCAGGGACGTCTGAGACAAGCCCTGGCACACTCGCGCCGAGCGCTCGCCGTCGCCGAGCGCTCCGCGGTGCCACCGGACGACCTGGTCGGGCTCAGTCACCTCGTCCTGGCCGGAGTCGCGGCCGAACACGACGACCGGGCGGCCGCCCACACCCATCTCGACCTGGCAATCGAGCCCGCCGGACCCCGGCCCGCCCCCATGACGACGGCAACGGCCGCCGTCATCTGCTCCCGGCTCGCCACCGCCGACGGTGATTGGCGCGGCGCCCTCGAGATCCTGCGCACCGCGGAAACAGCCCTGGTTCACCCCCCGCCTCAGTGGGCGGCGGATGAATTGGTCATCGCCGCATCCTGCGCCCACCTCGCGCACGCCGACACCCGGGCGGCCCTCGAAGTCCTCGACGCCGCACCCTCCGGCCGTCCGGAGCACGCCGTGGACCGCAACGCTTCCCCCGCTCCGGCAGCCAGAGCTACCCCACCCCGGCCGCGGAGGCCGATGCCGACGGGTCGACCACAATCCACTTCGCCCCCGAAAAGCCGGACGGGGTTGCTGACGGCAACTGGATCCAGAGCGATCCGGGCAAGGGCTGGTTTGTCATCCTGCGCTTCTTCAGCCCGCTGCAATCGTTCTTCGACAAGACCTGGAGACCCAGCGAGGTCGACCGGGTGCGGTGAGGCGGTGACATCGTGACGTGGGCATTGCCCGCAATCGCCGGAGTGTTGCTCGTCTTCGCCGCGATCTCCGGCCGCATCGAGGGCACACCGATCACCGCCCCGATCGTCTTCACCGGCAGTGGCCTCCTACTCGGGGGCATATCGGTGGGGCTGATCGACATCGAGTCCACTGCCGAGATCATCAAGCTCCTCGCCGAGGTGACGCTGGCGCTGGTGCTGTTCTCCGATGCCTCCCACGTGGACCTGCCCGCGCTGCGCGCCGAGATCTCCTTGCCGGCACGTCTGCTCGGCATCGGGCTGCCGTTGACGATCGCGGTGGGTTTCGGCGCCGCGGTGGTGATGCTCGGTGACTTCGCCTGGCCCGAGGCGCTGCTCCTCGCGGTGATCCTCGCCCCCACCGATGCCGCGCTCGGGCAGGCCGTGGTCACGCTCCCGCTTCTCCCGTCCCGGGTGCGGCAGGGCTTGAACGTCGAAAGCGGTCTCAACGACGGAATCTGCGTGCCACTGTTTCTGATCGTGCTGGCGATTGCCCAGGCCGAGTCGGGGGCGATCGGGCACGGCGCCGCCGTCCGGTTGGTCGCCGAACAGATCGGGTACGGCATCGTGGCCGGCCTCGCCGCCGGGGTGATCGCGGCCGCGATCCTGATCACCGCCCAACGGCGCGGAACGATCGACCCGTTGTGGGCGCAGATCGTTCCCGTCGCCGCTGCTGTCCTCGCCTACACCGTCGCCGTGCCGCTGGGCGGGTCGGGCTTCATCGCCGCGTTCGTCGGTGGACTGACCTACGGGACGATCCGCCGCCGCAAGGCGGCCGGCAGTGACGGTGCGGGCCTCCTCGACGAGTCCGGGGACCTGTTCAATGCCGTGACCTTCATCGTCTTCGGCGCCATCCTGCTCGGCCCCGCCCTCGGCCACCTGTCCTGGGCGGTGCTCGGCTACGCGGTGGTGAGCCTGACCGTCGTCCGCATGATCCCGGTGGCGTTGTCGATGATCGGGATGCACGCTCGCGCCCCTACCGTCGGCTTCATCGGCTGGTTCGGCCCCCGCGGGCTCGCCACCATCGTCTTCGCGATTCTCATCCTCGAAGAGCCCGGCGAACTACCCCACGAGGAACTGCTCCTGACCACCGCGATCATCACGATCGGCCTCTCGGTCCTCGCTCACGGGCTCAGCGCCGCCCCGCTGGCCAACCGCTACGCCACCTGGTTCCGCAACAACCCCCGCGGCGAGGAACAACCCGCCCAGGAAGCGACACCCTCGACCTGACCGCCGGGCACCGAACAATCGAAGTCCGCACCGACGAACCCAGATTGGCGCGCGGTGCGCGCAACCGTGGTCGCGTGTCGCCGGCGTCAAGACTGGAAGGAACCTCTCAGATGACTGTCGACCGAGAAACCCTGGAACTGTTCTCCGCGCCGGACCGGATGGAAATCCGCCTCGGCACTGTGGAGTTCACCGACGGTGCACTGGCCAGGGACACCGTGGAGAAGACGTACGACCATATGGACTTCCGGCACGGAGTGAACGTCTTCCTCAACGCCTTCCAAGGGGCGGTCGTTGATGTTCGACGCATCCTTCGGTTGTACAGCCCGCTGCGATCCTTCTTCGACAAGACTTGGCGACCGAGCGAAATCGAGCGGGTGCAGTAACGCGGGAGGGAAGTCTTCCGCGAGTGTCCCAGGGAGGCGACCTGATGCCCGACCACTCACCGGCGCCGACACGCACGAGTCGGCGTGCACAGCTGCGCGGAGCGATTGCGCGTCCGACACTGACAAAGCGCCGAGAGCCCACGGACCCCGTCTAGAAGAATCGGGCTCGCCCTCGACGTCGTGCGACCGGAGGCGCGAGGCGTCGGACCGTCATGTCGGTGCCGTTCTCAGGATTTGGAGGCCTCGTCGATCTCCTTGCTGACCTGCTCGGTGTCCGCCTCGAGTTGCTTCTTGGTCACCTTGGATGCGCGTTCGAGTGCCTTCTCGACGCGCGCCTCGAGGTCCGTCGCCGCAACGACGATCAGTCCGCTGTCACCGTCGTCGAGCAGCTCGCCCACTTCCTTCAGGTCGGAGCGGCTCATCCCGGCGGCGACGTGCCCGCCGAGGGCCCCGAGACCGGCTCCGCCGGCGCCGCCCAACAACAGCCCGGCCCCGAGCCCGACGGCGGGGAACAGGGCAACGAGCGCACCCCCGACCAGGCCGATGCCGAGTCCGCCCCAGGCGCCCTGCCGGGTCGGCTGCTCATGCTTCTTGACGATCTTGATCTTGCCATTGTCCGTTCTGGTGATGACGGCGGCATCGTAGGTATCGACGAGGCCCGTCTCGACGTAGAGATCGTGCACGGCGTCGTAGTCGGCGATCGCGGCGTCCTGCGAGTCGTAGGTCGCCGCCAGGAGAGCGAATGTATCGAGGGCCATGGTTTCCTCCATGTGATGTGGATTCGGTGGGTCAGTGAAAGCTCGGGCTAGGTCGGCCACCCGGCCGGTAGGGTCGACCGGCTCGGCCGGCAGTTGGCCTTCGTGCGGCATGGCTCCAACCGATCGCGGATATCGATTGACGACACCTCGATCCGGTTGGGCATGCCGTAGCGCCTCGCATTGTGTCCGGCTTCCAGCCTCGACACCCGCAGCGCCGGTCACATCCCCCGAAACGGGTGACTACCCGCGTAGTGGGTGCGTGCGCATGAGGATTACGGGCATAGTGCTGCCACATCGCGCCGGTGGCCTATTGGCCGGCGGGTGCGAGCAGTAACGCCCTCTCCGCGATGTCGGAGGCTGCGGAAATGTCTGGGGGAGAAAGGAAGTCGTCGGCACCGTAGGCAGGATCGGGATAGTT